>JAIOHL010000259.1 GCA_019913005.1 Anaerolineae bacterium
GCCGAGGGTCATCCAACCCGTCAAGCCGCCGCAATCCACTTCGTAATAGTTCACGCCGTCGAGACTGCCGACACGCAAAATGGTCACTTCCGTCCCGCCAAAACAAGGGGCTTCCCCAATTTGATTTGGGCCGGGGGCGCTTGCCAGCGGAACTTGCATCGGCATGGCAGGCAGCGTCACTGTATCCCCTACCGCAAAAGCAGCATCAATCGGTTCCGCTAAGGCAGAGGCAGGGTCTACGTCCGCCAGACTCAGCACGTTAAAGCCGATATAGGCTCGCCATTCATTTTCAAGCTCCAAGAAGGTCTTGCCCGTTACAGTTTCGAGGGCTTCGTAGAGCGTTTGCCCAGAGCGCAGATTTTGCAAAATAGCCGCGTGGGTGGGTAAACCGCCATAGGTCGCCATGAGCCAGTTGATGAAGGATACGCCGACATCATAGGCTAGACCGTAACAACCATCGGCTTCGGTAGTGACCCAACCTACGTTGTCGCCATTCAACGACACAGCAAGGTCTTGGAGGGTTGCCAGATGGCGCAGGCGCTTGTCATATTGGCCGGGGGCATAGGTAAACCAGTCGGCTTGGCCTTCTGTCCACCATGTTGGGCCAAGCAGCACCCCTTTGTCATATTGATAAAGATGGGTGACCTCATGCGGAATCGTGCCGTAGATTGTGCCTTGCGTGCGCCACTCAAGGGTGCGTTCTTCCAGCGGGGTGAGATAGATGCAGTCCTTCAGATTTTCAAACCATTCGGGGGGCGGGTTGCCATTGTCTTGCACCGTCATGCCGAGGTCGCTGCTAGTGAATCCGGCAGAGTTGGGGTTGGTCGTGCCGCTGGCATACATTTCAGCCAAATCTTGGTCATTGGCATAGACTACGCCAATCGGTTTATAGCTGATCTTGCCACCAAAGCCCTCGATGCGGCGCGGTTCGGTGGCAGCCATCGCTTCGGCAATTTCGGTGGCGATTTCATCGGGTGTGCCCGCCAGACCGCCTTCGTACCAATACATGATGATGTCGTCGGTTTCCACGCGCCACCATTCGCGGTTGGGGTCGGCGTAATCGAGGTATGTGCCCTCCGTTTCAACGCCGACATTGGTGGCATCTATCACGCTCCACCATGCCTTGAAGTGTGCCCACGCAGGCTGACCGCCTGTATCCCAAAGATGGGCTGTCCATGTGTCGGTGTCGGCATCCAAATCGGCTGGAACGCGATTGCGTGAGCCAGAGGTCAGTTCGATGTAGAGGGTGGCGTTGGTGATGTCGCCGTTAGCAGAAGCGGCAGTCATCGTGAAAATCATGCCAGTTGGATAGAGCGATTCGACGGCGGTTTCCCCAATGCTGATGCCGTCTTTTTCGAAGGCGGGCAGGGTAAAGGTGGCGACTTGACCTCCGACTTTGCTGAGGGTATAGGGAATATCCTCGACGGGCTGCGGTGTGGGGGTGGGTAGATTGGGATCGTCTTGATGGTTGGGGGCGGCGAAGGCGGGGAAAACCAACGCGACCATGAGCAAGACCGTCAGCAGTGCCATGAGCAGGATAGAAAGCGTGTTAAACGATTTGCGACTCGCAATTTTCAACATTGTCTCAGCATGACCTTTCAAGAACAAAAAGTATACTCTACAGTAATTACCAAATTTGACGGGCTTAGTTCATGCGCATTTTAGCGATTTCTCACCTCCCTGACAACCATTTAGGGGGTGAGTCACGCGGCAAAGGCTCCAATATTTCAGTTTTTTCACAAATAGCAACCGCGCTTTGCAAAATCCGTAGAAAAAAGGTACATATGGGAATCGCTTGTGCAGCGGAAAATAGTCAGCCTGCCAAGCGTCAAATGAAGGGGAATTTGCATGTCTCAGCCAAACTATCAACAAGCGCCCTATATCTTGACGCCTGTTGAGCAGAAATCTAAGTCTGAACAGCGGAACTGCCTGCGCTGGATTGTGGGGTGCTCGCTGCTCATCTTCGTGCTGTGCTGCGTGCTGCCAGTCACCGGGTTAATCGCAATGGCTGTGCTGGCAAGTGTATCCGAAAGCAACAAGGTCACTGACCGTTCCACTGAGACGCTGCCGATTGACGATCTTGAGAACATCACATTGGATGTCCGCAACAAAGTGGGCGAAACCAAAGTGGTCGCTGATGCCAACGCAACCGAAATCACGGTAGACATCATCCGTACCGCGACGGGCTTAACGGACAACGCGGCCCGTGATAATCTCGCCAAATTGAAAGCCGAGGTTCGTCAGGAAGGGGATCGTTATATCGTTGATGCCACTGGCGGGGATGGGGGATTTGCAAGCGGATTGAGCTTTGGGGAAAACAGTGTAGACTTGCGCATTACCCTGCCAGCCGAAATTGCTACCCTGTTGATTGAAACGAATGTTGGGGCGCTGACTGTTGAGGGGGTGACGATTACCCAAAAACTTGATCTGACGAATGAGGTCGGCAGCATCGAATTTTATGGCACGCTGACAGAGGGCAGTCATACCATTACCAGCGAGGTGGGGGCGGTGCAGGTGACGCTGGCGAAAGACAGTAGCGTTGAGATTGACGCGAAGAGTGATGTGGGCGATATTTCAGTGGACAGTGGGATGTTGACCAATCAAGATAAGAATTCGTCCGGGGCGGGTCAGACCTTAACGGGTACGTATGGGGAAGATGATCCTGCCGCTGGAAGGTTGACGATTCGCTCGGACGTGGGTTCGATTGAAATTCGGGAGCGATGAATCGGCCTGTTGTGCTTAGAAAACCGCATGATGACAGGGGTTTGGGTACGGACGCAACATGTTGCGTCCCTACAAAACCGATATTGCTGCCAACCCAACCCCGCTTATTCATGCGGTTTACACCCACATTCTCCAAGTGTTGTTTCGAGGTTGATAAATATATATTGGCTATTCAGGGAGGGAAAGAACTATGTCATTGATTTTGCATATTACCAGTCGGGAACGCTGGCAGGCTGCTCAAGCTGCTGGGGAATATCGTGACCCATCGTTGGAAAAAGAGGGGTTTATTCATGCCTCGACCCCGCAACAGGTGGTGCGCACGGGCAACCGATTTTATCAAGGGCAGTCCGATTTGGTGCTGCTGTGTATTGATACCGACCAGTTGACGGCGCGGTGGGTTTTTGAAGACGCCTCACATCCAGAACCCGTCGTAGATGAGACGATACCAAATAGGCCGGAGCAATTTCCACATATCTACGGGCCGCTGAATGTGGACGCGGTGGTAGGGGTGGTGGATTTTGTGGCCGAGCCAGATGGCTTGTTTGTGCTGCCCTCCGAAGTGCAGCAATACATGAAGTAGACTGTGGGTAGCAAGAATTAGAAGATTTTATGAGCAGAATTTTGGTTGCCGGTACGATTAACATCGAAACGACTGTGCGGATTGATGATTTTCCGATTCAGTACGTGCCGGTGCGGTATCCTTTTTTTGGTGTCCACAGCAGTGTGTCGGGCGTGGGGTATAACGTCGCCAAGGCCCTGAGCGTGTTGGGTCATGAGGTATGTTTTTTGTCGCTGATCGGCCAAGACGACGCGGGGTATCTGGTCGAACGGGCGCTCGAAGAAGATCATATCCCTGACCGCTATATCTTAAAATCGCTGCGCGAGACACCCCAATCGGCCATTTTGTATGATGGGAATGGTCAGCGGCAGATCAACGTGGATTTGAAGGATATTCAAGAAACGGCCTATCCGGGGGTGACGTTTGCCGGGGCGGTAACGGGCTGCGATATCGCGGTCTTAGGTAATATCAATTTCACGCGACCTTTTTTGCAGCAGGCTAAACAAGCCGGAGTGCTGGTGGCGACGGATGTACATGCTATCGGTAGTCTGGATGACGATTATAACCGCGACTACATGGCGGCGGCAGATATTCTGTTTATGAGCCATGAACACCTGCCGATGTCCCCGCGTGATTGGGCACGGGCCGTGATTGCACGCTATGGCACGGCGGTGGTGGTGATTGGTATGGGGGCAGAGGGGTCGCTGTTGAACCTGAAAAATGGCTATATGCAGCATTTCCCGGCGGTGCAGACACGACCCATCGTCAATACCATTGGGGCGGGGGATGCGCTGTTTTCGGCGTTTGTCCATGCCTACAGCCAAAATCGTGATCCGGTGGAGGCCATGCACAAGGCGACCTTGTTCGCGTCGTACAAAATCGGAGAGACGGGGGCGGCAATGGGTTTTTTGAGCGCCGGGGAGTTGGAGCGGTTGGCGAAGGAGTATCGGTGAGGTGCCTGTGAAGAACCCCATCCCCAACCCTTCCCCGTACACAGGGAAGGGCTTTAATTATACG
>JAIOHL010000260.1 GCA_019913005.1 Anaerolineae bacterium
GGCTAGGGGATGGGGACAAACATTATGGCACTATTTACGGAACGTCACTTCAGGAAATAACGTTAGGCAGGGTTTCGGGATATACTGCAAAAAATTTTGATACCTAGTGGAGCAGATGATGGCTCATCTTTTTATCAGTTACAGCCGCAAAGATTTGGATTACGCCAGTCAATTATGTGAAATCCTGCGCCAGCATCAACTGGAAGCGTGGATGGATAGGGAGATTCCAAGCGGGGCACGTTGGCAAGACGTCTTGCTTGATAAAATCGAGACATGCAGCGCGATGGTGGTGGTCATTTCACCCCGTTCGGCGCGATCTTTTTGGGTGATGCGGGAACTCAGTTATGCCCATGAGTTCAAAAAGCCCATCTTCCCGATTTTGATGGAAGGGGCTGCATGGCCGCCACTGGACGAATTTCAATGCTCCAACACGGTGGAGGAACTGCTACACGGCCTACGTCAATTGGCGCGGTTGTTCATCAGCCATACCTCCGCCGATGAAAACTTTGCATCGCGCTTGGCAACCGACCTAGCCCGGTTGGGAGCAGATGTCTGGCAGGAAGATGACAATCACCCCGAACAGGACGGACTCTATTCTAGTCAGATTATGCTGTTGGTCGTATCCGCCAGTTCGATGGAATCCGCGAAGGTGAGGGCCGAATGGCAAGCCTTTCATGCCAGCAATAAGCCGATTATTCCCCTCTTGGTACAGCACACCGCTGTACCCGTGACCATCCGCGAGAAACAACCGTATATAGATTTTCTCGACCAAGATTATCAACTCGCATTTGCCCAACTTTATGGCTTGCTTCGGAGTCTAGGCGTGATGCTGAGAGATCATGAGCAGGTGTCTGTCCCGCCCCAACCACAGTTGCGACTGAACCGCTACGAAATGCTCCGAGAGGCGCGTACCGAGGTTTGGATCAGTGGCATTACACTAGAAGGAATTGCGAGACATTTTGATGTACTGGAAAACTTGGTGGCGCACACACCCGAACTGGACATCCGCCTGTTAACCATTGATTTGAGTGTAGACCTATTGAACGAGACGGGGGCATGGTTTGGCATTCATGAGGAGAAATTTGCAGGACTCCTCGGCACAGTGAGCGATGAGTTCGTCCATTGGGTAGACAAACATAGGGGGCTTACACGTGAGGGATTCTGGGTGGGTCAGCGCCTATTTGGAAGCCTACAAGCGCTCGCCCAGCTTCAACAGCGGCTACCTAATAACCTCCATATTCGCGCCGTGCCCTACCGCTTGGGAACGGGTTTTTTGATTACTGACCCGCACCTGCCCGAAGGACTGCTGACCGGGTATCCCTATTCCTATCGTCTCGATGTTGCCAAAGGGAAACAACCAACCGAGTACGACTTGTCACCGATCTTTCTCTCCAAGCGGTCATCCAAAGAAAATGAGATTTGGTGGTTTGACAAATATGTACAGGAATTCGAAGCCCTTTGGGAAGATGCCACGCCATTTGATTGGGCCAACATCTAATATGGAATTCGACTGAGTTGTAGCCGCATCACCCCAACAATGGGTTTAAACCCATTGTTCCAAAAACCCATGAATTAACCGAATTCCGTATAAAGTCTATTCGGACACGGGGTGAAAACTCCTTGTTGGTGGATGCCTTATACCTGATACGGAAGTCGGGTGAGCAT
>JAIOHL010000261.1 GCA_019913005.1 Anaerolineae bacterium
ATATTAGTTACGCTTGAGGTTGAATGATTGGAAGTTGCTGAGGTAGCCGGGGATTTCTAATCCTCGGCTACAAGGCCAATGTCCTCTGGATGAGGACGGGTGTTTGATGAATCAAATGATGGAAATGTGCGGGAAAATGGATTTAGAAAGCCTTGCCGAATAAATTCGGGCGGCTGTGTGGCAAATTCGGCTCAAAGCCGAATGAAAGAGACGGGCGGTGAAATCGTTTGTTGTTCCATTATCCATTGATGAGTGCAGAGATCGAATCTGCACTCAGATTGATAACAAGAAAGCACAACATCCTTGGGCGTCGTGGAAAAAGCTCCAGATGTGGACTCCTGAGAGTAGTCCTGAAAAATCCCAAGTTCGGCTGATGGGGCTTAATTTGGGGATTATTGTAGACCTGATAGCGGAAGATAAAGAAACTACCCGTGTTAGTTTCTCTAGGATTCTTTGGGTGTTCTTTAAATATCAGATGATCGTGTTGTTTGTTACGTCCTCTCTGGTTGGAATTTTGTTCTTAGCAGAAGGCGCAGAAGGCAAATTAAGTGGCAATGGTTTGCTGGGCTTGGGAATGATGATCTGTCTATGTGGCTATATGTGGTGGTATATAATCTCTGGGCAGAACGCGATTATGCAGCTTGTAGAAGATGTTTTGCTGAACAAGGTGTAAGCACGGTGCGGCTTTAGGATAACCTTTGGCACGCGGGGATAAATCCGCCGCGCTGAATCTAGCTGAAAACAGCCATTCAAGATAGATTTGGCTTTACTAAACTCCAAAAACTCAATGGAGCTATTATGGCGATCAAGTTTATAGCTGGCTTGATGGTTACTATAGCGGGTGGGATAGGTTTATTTGCCCCTCATTGGCTGATAAAGCTTGATAGGTCTTTGAATCCGTTTTCCGAGCATCTTACAAATTTCCCATCGGCAGGGTATGTGAGGGTTTTAGGTTTTTGCCTCTTTGTTGGCGGCTTGTTATATACCATCAGATATGGCATATAGAAGCGCATAATTGACACGCGGGGATAAATCCGCCGCACTGAATTTGGGTTATGTTACTCGCCATCATCCTTTTTGCGGTGTTTTTCCAAAAAATCATCCTCCCAAGCCCTTGCTTTCGCTCGAAATTCAAGTCTTCTCTGAGAATCTGACCATTCGGCATAAGTCGCAATTGGCGCGATAGGCAGCAAGGCAGTGCTTGGTCGTGGAAAGCGCGTCTCATACCACATATAGATCATGCCCTTTGGAATGCTATTATCCCTGATAAAATCCTGTGCCATGCCGGGCCATTTCGGATGGTACAAATCTCCACAAAAAGTATCACCAGTCGAAGTAACTCGAATATTGTATTTTTTACATTGCCATGTGTCTGATTCAGTCAAACGTTCGGCATGTTGGCAAAATGGGCAACTGGGTACATCAAGCCCTCCATAATTCATGCTATTCCTCCAATCAATATTCGGTATTCGATCAAAAAAACCACGCATCATCACCATAGATGGAGCGGTATTTGCTTTCCCAATCGTCCTGCTTTTCGCGGAAGTGCTTTTCTTTTTCTTCGTCCGACCACGCGGCATAAGTTTCAATGGGGGCAACGGGATATTCTTGGTGAGTATAGACTCCGGCCCACATATACATCATGCCAGCGGGGATTTCACTTTTTTCGATAAAGTTGGCTAATCCGGGCGTTCGGGGGTCGGAGAGATCAGCGCAAAACATCGAATGAGCAAAAGTAACTTTGATGTTGTGTTTTTGACACTCAATAGTGCGGGCTTTGGATGATCTTTTGGCATATTGGCACACGGAACAGCAAGGCATTTCTCCACCGTTTGGCATGATGTCCCTCCTCAATTGGGTTCAGTAGTTTTCCATTGTCGCCGAGGATGAGAGATTAGGCAAAATGGGGATATTGTAAAAGACGCAAAAAACAGGGCAGGTCTTAGCCCTGCCCCTACATGACGTAAGCGGAGAAGATGAATTAGTAACCCGGTGGGCCTTTGTGGAGACGTTCACGCGCTTCTTTGAGGGAAAAGCGTTCGGTTGATAGGTCTTCTAGCCACCATGTGACGCCTACCTCTGTACATTGGGCTATTTCCTGTTGTTCTATGGTGATACGTCCACCTTCTGACCAACGAATGATGACAATATCGAAGGGATCATAGGGAGTACGATATTGGGCAATGTAGGCTCGGATAGCACGGACATCCTCTACGAGGATAGGTCGGTTTTCGCCGGGGCCACAGATGGCAACAACACCATCCCAACGGGCAGCACGTCTGAATGGGGCTTTATTATTCGACCACGCCCCACACGCCCAGATAGGAATACGTGGTGATTGGATGGGCGGTGGCAGGAAACAGGCATCCTTCACTTGATAATGTTTACCACTGTAGCTGAAACGCTTGGCAGTCCACAAACCTGTCAAGATAGCTAATCCCTCATCCAATTTCTCAGCCCGAATCTTGGGGTCGCCTTCCTCGCCGAAGGTTTCGAATTCTGGACTACCCCAGCCTAGACCTACACCCAGAATCAAGCGGCCATTGGAAAGGTGATCGAGTGTAACGGTCTCACGGGCCAGCTTCCAAGGGCGACGGCGAGCGACAGGCGTGATGATGGTACCCAACTTGATACGGTTGGTGGTTGCTGCCATTGCCGCCAGTGTTACCCAAGGGTCGGCGGCGGCATTCGGTTGGCTCATGTGATCCCAGATGAAAACTCCATCCCAGCCAGCTTGCTCGGCTTCACGAGCCAAATTGACTAGGAGGGTTGGGTCACTATATTCTCCAACACTCGAAAGATAGATACCGTAGTGCATGGGTCCCTCTCTTTGCTGTCACTGATAAAGTGTGCAAGTCCAGCATAGCTCCAAAGTCGAATGGGAAGGGAATATATTGAGAGCACCCTAATTGTCGAAATCAGGGTGCGGGTATGGCAGCGATAAGAGAAAGCGGCGGTGTTTATGTAGGAATTGCGAAGTAACGATTTTACGATTTCGCCTCGGATGAGGATTTTTGCAATTTGACCCGCAAGTCCGCCACTTCTTCGAGCAGTTTGCGTTCGCGTTTTTGGGTACGCAGCAGGGTCATGAGCACGATGAAAAACATCACCCCCAAGACGATGATGCCGATGGCCTCACGCACATCCACATCTACGTCCACATCGTTATCAATCGGCGGGCTGGCGGGGCGTTGATTGGCGTTTTCGGTCTGGGTTTCCTCTTTTAAGATTGGGCTGTTCATACATGAGCCTCCTTTAGAGTGGCCTTTTGTAATTCCTTCAGTTGGTGCTCCAACAATTGGCGAGTGCGTTTTTGGGCACGGAGTAGGGCAAAAAGCAAAACGATGCACACAATCCCCAGCACAATCACCCCAACGGTATCTTCAACTTCAATACTATTCTCTTGGCTAGAGGCTGGTTTTTCGCTCATCGTATAGGGCTGCTCCAATATTTCATTGGTCGTGTAAGCCATTCTCAGACCTCCTATTGACTTCCTATTGGTTAATCAGTGGAATCGTCGTTGAACGGTGGGACTGCTGCGCCTGTGCCAATGCCAACGAATCCAATTTGCGGCGGGCAGATCCCAATGTAAGCCTATGATACCCCATCGCACCAATTCGGCGTAGGCTTTGGGGTTTGATCGGGTTGATTTTACCCGACTTTAAGGCACGCCATGTCTTACGGGCACGATATTCCTTATGCACAACGGTGTGCAGTTGGCGGTAGAACTCGGTTGGAAATGGCCCTTGATAGAGCATGGCAAGGTCTTGCGAATCTGTCCAATTCGTTTTCTCATCGAGTTCCTGACGGACACGCTCGTAAAATTTCGTGCCGGGAAGGGGGTAGCTAACCGAGATGCCAATATCATCCGGCATCAGTTCACGCACCATTTTCAGGGTGAGTTCAATATCGTCGCGGGTTTCGCCGGGGTAGCCAAATTGCAGGAAAAAACCCACCTCAATGCCTTCATGGGCCAATTTACGGCGGCTTTCATAAATTTGCTCGACGGCTGTGCCCTTGTCCATCGCATCGAGGATTTTTTGCGACCCGCTTTCCGCCCCCATCCAAATCGTTTTGCATCCAGCGCGGTGCATGGCCTGAATGGTATCTTCGACCAATAGCAGGTCGGCACGGGACAGGCATTTAAAGGGGGTGCGGATGTTGAGGCGTTCAACTTCGTCGGCAAATTCTTGAATCCAGCGCGGTTTGAGGCCCATGATGTCATCAGCGAACCAGATGTGGTCGGGGTGGAAGTTGGTTTTTAGCCACTGCAATTCTTGGGCGACATTTTGCGGGGAGCGGACGTTGTAGCGTTGACCCCAAATCGGCTTGGCACACCAATTGCAGTGATAGGGGCAGCCGCGTGTCGTGACCATATTGACGCTGTAATAACCGTGTCGTTCCAGCCAGAGGCGGCGGTATTTTTCGACATCCACCAATTCCCAAGCCGGCATGGGCAGTTCATCCAGATTTTTGATAACGGCACGCGGGAGGGTGGTCACGGGCTTACCATCGGCATCCAGATAAGCCAAACCTTGAATATCGGCGGGGGCAAGGGATTTTTTGCCTGTCAGCATGTCCATCAATTCATGCAGGGTGAGTTCGCCCTCACCACGAATGACGTAATCCGCGCCGTGCTGCAAATATTTTTCATAGTGGTCGGTGGCATCCGCGCCGCAGATGATGACGGGAATGCCACGTTCTTTTGCCATGCGGGTCATGGTAAAAGCGGCTTCACGCATATTCAGGAGGCACATTTTGCTGAGATAGTTAAAATTATCCTCGAACAAGACGGCGAAACGCGGTTGATAGCGATCTAAAGCGACGGCCCATTCATTTTCAGATTCGGCCAACATCGCATCAAATAGGGCGACTTGATAGCCAGCCTCGCGCATATAGCTGGCAGCAAATAAGGTTCCCAACGGCGGATAGGGCTGCATCGCCGCGTATAATTTGGGGTCGAATCGGAGATAATAACTTTGCCCAAAAAGAATGTCTGTCATGATTTGTGCAGCCTCAATATCGTTTATATCCTAATGGTAGCAAAATTTCGATGATATGGAAGTGAATCTACTATGAGAAATGATGATAGCCCAAAACGACCCCTTGCCATAGACCTCGACGAGTTCGTATCTGTCATAGAGGATTCTTCCTATGGCACAGAGTTGTTTTTTGATTTGGTGACAGGCGACATCCTGTTTTTTACTGACGATATGCCAGAGGAAACTCAGAAGGTCGAGAACGACCCAGATCGTTATGTCGAAGTGCCTAGAATTCAATCCCGTGAGAGCTATCGGCATATGCAAGCCTATATTGACCTCGTGAAAGACCCCCATTTACAAGAATTGCTATCCGTCGCTATCGATGGGTCGGGAGCATTTCGCCGTTTTAAAGATGTCTTACTGAATTATCCGGAAGAACGACAAGCATGGTTCGATTATAAAGCATCACGCTTGCGAGAATACATCTTTGATTGGCTGGCTTCATACGATATTGAACCCATCGTTGAGAAATAATTTTTCACATAATACCCTCATTTTGTTCGCCAACAATGGCCTGACTGCCCTATTGGCATTTAGCCTAACTGTCCTGATTGCACGCGGATTAGGTGATGCGGTGTTGGGGCGATATGCGGCGATTATGGCGTGGGTGCTGCCTTTATCCCTGTTGACTGAGTTTGGCATCGGCACATTGATTACGCGGAATGTGGCGCGGAATCGGGATGTGGCACAGCACTATCTGAGGATGACCCATCCGCTGCGTTGGATGATTGGCGGGGGGGTGATCGCGGCGGTGTGGATTTTCGCGCCCCTGTTAAGTGATGATAGCCAAATTATCGCGGGGTTACGTATCGGGATATTTTTGGCGCTGATTGATGCCCTATTTGCCAGCTATACGGCCGTTTTTCGGGCATGGGAAACGATGTGGCCGATTTTGATTTTGAATGCGGGTTATCTGGCATTGCAGGTGGTCGGGGTGGTGGTCGTCGTGCTGATGGATGGTTCGGTGGTGGGGTTGTTAGCGGTCATCGTCGTGGCGGATGGGGTGCAGTTGGCGGCGACGTGGGGAGTTTGGCGACATCTGCGTTTTCGGGCGGGTATACAAAATCCATC
>JAIOHL010000262.1 GCA_019913005.1 Anaerolineae bacterium
GACATTACGGCGAATGATGTGGAAGATAAAAACCTACTCCTGGAAGCCCCTAGCCCCTCCCCAAACATAGGGAGGGGAAGAAAAACTAGGTTGGTCTTTACCCGGATTCCGTATGAGATATTATACTGATTAGACGGTGAAAGAAGGTAAAAGGGAGGGTATCGGTTCATGATTGCGGTGATTGCGGATATTCATGGCAATATTTGGGCGTTGGATGCGGTGCTGGCCGACATCGAAAAACGCGGCATTTCGACCATCGTAGACCTCGGCGACAGCTTATGGGGGTCATTTGATCCGGCGGCGACGGTGAATCGGCTAATTGAACGGGGCATCCCCAGTATCAGCGGCAATTGTGACCGGATGCTGGTCGCGCCATCGGATGAAGAAAAACGGGCGCAGGCGTATCAGTTTACCATTGCCCAATTGAGTGATGCTCACCTCGCTTGGTTACGCGATTTACCCAAGACGATTACGCTGGACGGGGTGTTGTTTTGTCATGGCACGCCCTTTGACGACGCGACGTATTTGATTGAACAGGTCACGGCGCATGGGGTTTCGATTCGGCCCGATGCGGAACTCACGACGATGTTGGGTGATCTGGCGGTGGAGGGGGTGTGCTGTGGTCACAGCCATGTGCCCCGCTTGGTGATGCTGGCAGATGGGCGGTGGATTGTGAACCCCGGCAGCGTGGGATATCCGGCTTATGCAGGCGACGAACCCGTGCCACATGTGATGGAGTCCGGCAGCCCCCATGCGCGATATGCCATTCTCAAACGGGAGGCGGTAGGTTGGTCAATCGAACACATCGCCGTCCCGTATGATTGGCAGCACGCGGCGGCGGTGGGTCAAAAGAATCGCAGCGCTGAGTTTGCCCGCTGGATCGCCACCGGACGGGCCGCGATTGGGTAGGTATCGGTGTAGACGAATTTAGGAAAATCCCTCACCCCCCGGCCACCTCTCCCAACGCTTTGGTCGAGGGGGAGGCAGAATCTAGGGTATTGAAGCCCGTTCCGATGGGAGAGCGGTTATGAAGGGTGGCCTACCGCTTGATGATGGGAATCCAGATTTCGCTGTGATAGTCGGGCAGCGTGGTGTCTTTGCTTTCATTCCACAAAATCTCCGGCCCTGCGCTAACTTCATAACCCGACATGCCAAACCATTCGCTGTAGATTCTGGCCCAGACGCTCTGCAATTCATCCGGGAACTTGCCACGTGCCGTAAACACGCCCCATGTGGACGCAGGCACCGCCAACACCGCCCATTTTTCCGGCATGTCATGAATTGGGCGCGGCTCACGGGTCGCCACCCCGATATACTGGTCAAGCTGTGACCCCTCGGCGCGGCCCTCGGTAAAATTGACTGAGGCACTGATAAGGCCAGTAGGTTCAACATTTGACCACGCCTTGAGTGTCTGGATGTCCTCCATCGTCAGGCTGGCCCACATCGCGGCGATCTCCGGATTGACTCCCTCGTACAGCAAGGAGACACGCTGTTTGAGGCCCACGATATAAAACGCTTCTTTTTCAACGATGCGATAGTCCATTTGATTTCCTCCTCGGACGGTAAGTTGAAATGTCATCGGTGGAACCGCCTTTAACAAAACCCCCTCTTGGCGTGCTTCGGTTGGTGTCAGGCCGTGCAATCCCTGAAAGGCCCGCGAAAAGGCATCCGGTGATTCATAACCATATTGGACGGCGAGGTCAATCACCTTGATACCGCTGCGTAGTTCGAGGGCCGCTTGGGACAGACGCCTGCGACGAATGTACTCACTCAGCGACATGCCACTTAAAAACGAGAACATGCGCCGGAAGTGGTATTCCGAACAACCTGCCAGTTGCGCGACCTTCTGAAAATCTAGCTCCTCCGCCAAGTGCGATTCGATATACTGCATGGCGAGATTGAGTTGTTTTAACGGTTCCATCTTGATAAACCTCTTTCGATTGCATCATCATATCAAAACCCCCGACGAGGCATCCGACATTTTTGATACGGATGTTGTGGGGTTAGGATCGGGGGAAAAAAGAGGCTTGCAGAAATCGCATTCCGGCCAGTATCTGACCGATGCGCTCCTCGCTGAGTGAGCCGATGTATTCGCCTAAGTGTGTTTTTTCAAGGGTGGATACCTTTGAAACTTCGATCACACTGGCTTTGGGCAGGTTGCCTTCGTTTGTATCCAGCAGGACATTACCGGGCAGGCTGGCGCGGTGTAAATTGGAGGTCAAGGCGCACACCACGACGGTGGAAAGGCGGCTGTGATTCAGCACATCCTCTTGAATCACGACGTAGGGATGGCGGATTTCTGCCTGCGACCCATCTAGGCCAACCCAATAAATATCGCCTTGATGGATGATGCGCTGTCCATCAATGATAGGCGTAGGGGACGATGGGCCAGCTTGATACTGGGCAAGGAACTGCTCAAGGGCCATCTGGACGACTTGGTTTGGGGAGATGCCGAGGCGCTTTGCCAAATGTTCGACCTGATGCAGCAGTGCGTCTGAAATAATCACGGATGTCGTGTTTATTGCCATTGGGTAAGCCAACCTTTCTGGGTGTAATTGTATCGCATGGCGGCAACCAGAATTTTGGGGGTGGAGTTCGTCGCGCCCGTCTATTAGAATTTGCCCGGTTTTAACTCTTTACTCGGATGGAACAAAATCCCATTTTGCTCCGTCTTATGGGAGATAGGTTCACTTAAGCCACAGGAGAAAAATCCTTGAAAAAGATTGTACAAAGTCTTGGTTTGGCTGTTTTGATTTGCGCCGTATTAGCAACAGGGCATTTTGCGACAGATCAAAAAGTCGCGCAGGCCCAAGAGGTATGTGATTTTGCCAACGGTGTCCTGACCAGTTCGCTGGGTAATGGCATCAACTGTATTGACGGCAATGGTGTTCATCCATTGGAAATCCCGATTTCTTTCGCCCCCACCAGCGCCGATGATTTTGCGATCTGCCCCGACACAGGCAACCTGCTGGTGCTGCATTTCTTTGGCCTCGCGGTCTATGATGGCTCTAGCTGGAGCGAACTTGAACTGCCCGACGAAGCATTGGTGACCAATTCGCTGGCCTGCGATGCCAGTGGTCAAATCTGGATTGCGCACACCGACGGCGTTTCAGTCTACAGCGCGGGTGCATGGACAAGCTATGGCCTTGATGTGTTTGGCACGGGCGAATTTATCTACGAAGTATCCCATATCCGCACGGGCACAGACGGTTCGGTTTGGGCCAGTACACCTGAAAGCATTGCCCAACTGGATGAGGCAGGTGCGTGGACGGTCTATGAAGGATTTGAGAACATTTTCAGCATTGGCGGTTTGGCGCTGGATGCCAATAACATGCCCGTCGTTGGGTTTAGCAGCGGCGTGTTGACCTTTGATGGCACGGCCTTTACTCCCCATACGAATGATTGGTTTGGGGGCGATCCGGTGGCGGTTGCACCCGATGGCACGATCTGGTTGGGCAGCCTGACCGAAGGCGTGGCGAGTTTTGATGGCAGCAACTGGACGGTGTTTGATCGTGATTCAGGCCTATCCAGCAACACCGTGCATGATGTCAAGGTAGATAGCACTGGTCGCGTGTGGGTTGGGACAGAACACGGGTTAAATGTTTACGACGGTAGCGCTTGGACAATCTTCTATCAAGACAACTCCGGCCTTGCTGATAACACCGTGCGCCTCGTCCATCCGCTTGGTGCTCCCACCCTGCCCGCGCTTGTTCAAGAAACCCCCGGTTCAGTCGCGGGTGTGATCGTGGTTGGCCGTGATCCAGTGGCGAATACGCGCGTAGAACTCTGCACCGAACTGCTCGGCGGCACGTTCTATGGCGATACCCCCTGTGCCGATCATGCCGGGGCGCTGCTGACCACCACCAACGACGCGGGCGAATTCACCTTTGAAAACGTGCCCGTTGGTCGGTATGAAGTGACCATCGAGACCGCTGACGGTTGGATTTATTTCGTCGGTGTGGAAAGCGAAATTGAAGTGGAAGAAGGCGCGGCGGTTGATATGGGTTTTGTGGACGTAGCCCAATAATACGGAATTCGGCTTGTATCAGCCTAACAATGGGTTTAAACCCATTGTTTCAAAAACCCATGAATCACCCGAATTCTGTATCAGGACAGGCTTTGCTCCCCTCC
>JAIOHL010000263.1 GCA_019913005.1 Anaerolineae bacterium
GTGCTGAATCTAGCATGAAATCACAACATGAGAACTGCTGTAAACGCGATATGCCCCCGCATAAAAAGCCCTTCCCTGTTTACGGGGAAGGGTTGGGGATGGGGTTCTTCCATTTTCCCCAAGTACCCCACCCCGGTTATAATTCACTCTACCTAATTGAAATAACCGCCTCCTTAACGATTGGCATCACCCATGAGCAGCAACAGTGTGTTTATCAACTATCGGCGCAGTGCCAGCAGCTATCTCGCCCAATTGGTGTGGCGCGAACTCACCGACGCTGGCATTGATGCCTTCTATGACATCAACAGCATTGACGCCGGACAATTTGACCAGATTATCCTGAATCAGATTGCCGCCCGGCCCTATTTTATGCCGATTCTCTCTCCCGGCACGCTCGAACGATGCCAAGACCCCGGCGATTGGGTGCTGCGTGAGATGCAAGAGGCCTTGAAATTGAAACGGGTCATCGTGCCACTGGTAACAGAGGAGTTCAGCTTTGCCGATTTCGACAAATACCTCCCCGCCGACCTCGCCGCCGAATTGAAGCGGTTTAATGCCATGCCCGTCCCGCCGCGCTTTTTCAAATATGCCATTCAAGAGGTACGCGAACGTTTCCTGAAGCCGATTGACATCCCTGTCATCCCTACCCCGAAAACTGATGCCCCCATCGTCGTGCAGAAGCAAGCCGCCGCCGCTGCCCAACCGGAAGTGACCGCCACCCAATTATCCGCACAGGAGTATTTTGAACGGGCCTTTAAGAAAAAAGATGATGACGGCGACTATGATGGCGCAATCGCCGATTACACGGAGGCTATCCGTCTCAATCGCCAATTTGCCGAGGCCTATCTCTTTCGTGGCCTTGTACACGGAAGAAAAGGCGACCTTGATAGTGCGATTGCCGATTGCTCGCAGGCGATTCTTATCAACCCTCAGATGGAAGATGCGTACCTAGGTCGTGGTATGCTACGCAATATCAAAGGCGACCTTGACGGTGCAATGACTGATTCCACTCAGGCCATCCAACTCAATCCCCAAGAACCCGCCGCCTACATCGTTCGAGGTAATGCACGCCGAGACAAAGGCGATTTTGATGGCGCGATTACTGACTTCAATCAGGCCATCCAACTCAATCCCCAAATCTTCGAGGCATTTTTTAGTCGGGGCAATGCACACGGAGCCAAAGGCGATCTCGCCGCCGCCATTGCCGATTTCACCCGTGCCATCCAACTCAATCCCCAACATGCCGTCGTCTACTACAATCGGGGCATTGTACGCACAGCCAAAGGCGATCTCGCCGCCGCCATTGCTGATTTCACTCAGACTATTGCCCTCAATCCCCAATACGCCAACGCCTACTACAATCGGGGCATTGCACACACAGCCAAAGGCGATCTCGACGACGCCATTGCCGATTTCACCCATGCCATCCAACTAAATCCCCAAGATGCTAGTACCTACCGAAATCGCGGGCTGGCCTACATGACAAAGCGGGAGATGAAACAGGCGGCGGCGGATTATCGGCGCTTCTTGGAATTGCAGCCGAATCATCCCCAAGCCCAAGCCCTGCGCGAGTTCATAGAAAAGCATGGGTAGCCCCTTATGTCAAAGCGTAGAAAAAACGAACGGACTTTTCCCAATTGGGAGGAGTTGCCAGATGGTGGACGGCGCTATTGGCACGAACGTCCCGGCGGGGAGTCTGGCAAATGTCGTTATGTTAAAATAGTAGATGTCAATGAAAACACCCTGTCGTTTGTTCAAGAAATTTATGATGACGACGGCACATTGATTGAAATTCACCAAAAATATCCGGTGGATACAGGCCATCAGATTGTGAGTGAGGATACGCCAAATGATGACACGCCAAACGATTCTGAATCAACTGAACGCCTACCTTAATCACGACCTGACCTTGACAGAATTGGTGGCGTGGGCCGAAAACGCGCTGATTGAGCCGGACATCCCCGATGATGAAGACGCCGCTGTGCTGATGGATATTGTGATGTATTTAGGTGCGGCAGATAGTCGAGGCTTTCCCCTGACATGGGAAATTTTGTCGGATTTTCTGACGCGCCTCGGCAGTCAAGCGCGGGTCATTTTGCAGACGGCCTAACCTTTTTAGTTTCATTGATGGGGCTTTTTTCCTATAGATAGGAATTAGATTAGATGACGGCCCTCGATAGCTGTGAGCCACAGATCATTCGGGCGTTGGAAAAAGATGGATGGGCAGTATTACGCAAACCGCACACCATCAAGACCAATCGGCGGAGCGTGTTTGCCGATTTTAGTTTGCAACGTGGCGTCAATGGTCGGATGGAAACGATCATTGTCGTGGAAGTCAAATGCTTTGCCAATGAGGATGATGATTTAGATGAACTCTATCGTGCGGTGGGCCAATATCAATACTATCGCCTAGCCCTGAATCGCACTGAACAAGCGTATCCTCTTTATTTAGCCCTTCCCAATGTGGCCTATTATCGTTTGGTGACGGATACGACGGTTCAGGAAATTTTACGGACAAATGCTGTAAAATTGATTGTAGTGGATTTGGTCGAGGAGGTTGTAGTGTTATGGCTACCCTAGCGGAAACCCTTAAGGAAGCGATGGTGTGGTACACATCCGGCGGTTTTGATCTGGAAGCCTACCTATTGAGCAACGACGTGAAGCAGGTCTACTCAGTCAATATTGTCAGCACCGCCTATCCCAAACCGCAATGGCCTGCCGATGTAGTGGTCATGGCGCGGATTATGGGCGATTATGTGATTATCGAGGATGATCGCACCGATAAACCATTGGTCAAACGACTTCTCGCGGCAGGCATCCCCCGCGAAAAAATCATCTTGGCCTATGCCAACGAACCCCTGCCGGATTTAGCGTGATTTTCGATAGGCCAAAACGTTTTTTCAGCCTCATTCATGGGGCTTTATTAAAAATAGCCGGATGGTTTGACCGTCCAGCGTGGGCACCAATTCGCACGTGATCACCGATCCCCGCGTGTACTCTCGATAAAGCCATAGGGATAGGGTGCGGCCACTGCGCTGACCTCATCCAAGCACTGACGGGATGTTTCATCTAATGACCACCCCACCGATGCCAGATTGCCTTCCAACTGGGCCATGTTGCGTGCCCCGATAATCGGCGCAGTGACACCCGGACGGTCTTTCACCCAATTGAGCGCGACGGCGGCAGGGGTTTTGCCAAGCTGTTCGGCAATCTCCACCAGCGTCTCAATCACCTGCCATGTGCGCTCGTTGCCATAGTTGTCCCAACTGACTGGCAGATTTTTGAGCGTGGCCCGTCCCACCCGTGAATCATCTTGCGGCGGTTCCATGCCACGCCGATAGCGTCCGGTGAGCCACCCACCCCGCAGCGGACTCCAAGGAATGATGCCCAAGCCTTCATTCCGGCAGACCTCCACCAATTCCCATTCGATGGTGCGCTCCAGCAGATTATAAAGTGGCTGTAGCGACGACATGACCTCCCACCCATTGGCACGGCTGACATCCACCGCCTTTTGCAGTTGATACCCCTTAAAGTTGCTGGCCCCGATATAGCGCACCTTGCCTTGCAGCACCAGTTGGTTAAGCGTGCTCAGGGTTTCTTCCAATGAGGTGCCGGGGTCCCAGCAGTGGATTTGATAGAGATCAATGTAATCTGTATTCAAGCGGCGCAAGCTATCCTCAACGGCATGGAGCAGATGTTTGCGGCTCGCCCCGATCTGATTTGGCCCCTCGCCCACCGAAAAACTCCCTTTGGTGGCAAGTACAATCTGATCGCGGGCTTGACCTTGCAACCAACGGCCCACAATCGTCTCGCTCATCCCCTGCGAATAGGTGTTGGAGGTATCCACAAAATTACCGCCCGCCGCCACAAACCGATCCATGATGCCAAAACTGGCGGCTTCATCCACTTCGCGTCCAAAGATCATCGTCCCCAGACACAATTCACTGACCTTTAGACCCGTCCGGCCCAAGTACCGCGTTTCCATGACTATCCCCTCCCCGGTGATTTGCTGTGATGATGCTCTTTGACCATTAAACC
>JAIOHL010000264.1 GCA_019913005.1 Anaerolineae bacterium
GGGTTGGGGATGGGGTTCCCCTTTAGCCGAATTTGGCTCATTTGTAATAGGCATCTACGAAGCGGCGGGTGTAGGCTTGGGATAGATCCAATGGCTCGGCCAATAGGCCTGCTTTGACCATCTCATCATGAATGAACTGCCATGTCTCAGCATTCATCACGCCCGGTTGGGTGTCGGGTGGGGCGATGAGGGGGATAATGGCCTGCATAAGCTCGTCTTGGACATCGCGCTGTTGCACCAACAGTTGATCGCCGTAGTTTTCCAAAAACCATGTACTCGTCTCGACTGGATTACGCACGGCATACTGCATTCCCCGCACAAAGGCATTCACAAATCGCTGCACCACGTCGGGGTGATCGCGCAGCATCGCCTCGGTGGTAAACAACACATTCGGGTAATTCGCCACGCCATATTCATTAAAGTAGAGGGTGTCCACATCAATACCCGCGCTGCTGAATTGCACGACGGCTTCTGTACCATTGACGATCATCGCATCCACTTGACCTGTGACAAATAGCGTTGAGCCAGCCGCAACACTGCCCTCTGGCGGGGTGACAAGGGTGATGTCGCTCATATCGAGGCCGACCACCGACGCGAACAGACGGAAAATCGTTTCATACGTCCACACGAGAACTCGTTTGCCAAGTAAATCTTCCGGGTGCGTGATGTTTTTGTTTTTGAGGGCGAGCACAGCCGTTGGGTCACGTTGATAGACACTGGCAATGGCGACCACCTGCTGCCCTCGTTGACGGGCCTGCAAAATCCGATCTGCGCCCACCATGCCAAAATCGCCATTCCCGGCGAGCACAGCCGCCAAAACATCGGATTCGCCTTGTTCAAGCGGGGAGTTGGTAAACTGAATGGAGGCTTGCAGATTTTCGTCGTCAAAGTAACCCTGACTGACCGCGCCATAGTACCCGACATCCGAGATTTGGGGAATGACGGTGACGAGGGTCACGCTGGCAGGCGGGGCTTGGGTGGCTTCGGGTTCGTTATCATCGCTGCCGCAGGCCGTCAGCACAAGGGCCATGAGAACGATGATGATAAGGCTGGCACGCAGGGGTCGAAGTTGCGGCATTGGAAAAATCTCCACATTCTAGCTGGACAGAAATCTCAACTAAACTCTGTCCATCTATATTACATGGAGTCTGGGCCAATGCGCACAGGCAATTATGGATGGGGGTACTGCATCCGGCAAAAAATCAGGTCAAAATGCACCCCGTCCCCAACCCTTCCCCTAACAAAGGGAAGCGACTCAAATAGACCTTTTACTTCCCTCCC
>JAIOHL010000265.1 GCA_019913005.1 Anaerolineae bacterium
CGTCGCATAATATTCGTTATCTATCAATTTTCAGGAGGTGTACCACAATAGACCTAACTCAAGCTGAACGAGAATTCTTGATCCGTAATCCACTTTATCCACTTTTGCCTGATCTCTTCCATGCCTTTCTAAAGGGCACTAAAGAGGATTTACGCCAACAAATCCACTCTCCCCATACACGCGATGTAATGAATGCCGTAGCTGGAAACACCCCTCTCATAGATGCGCTCACATTTCGACCCGACCTACCACAAGCCGAAGCTCTTTTAGCAGCTGGGGCAGACATCAATGCCTTTAATCATAAAGGTGAGCACACCCTACACCATTGCACCCATCATGAAGAATCTGTCGCATGGCTATTGGATCATGGGGTTGATCCCAATGTTGCTGTCCAAGAAGCAACTCTCTCGCCCTTAGGCTGGAAACAGCAAGCCTATACAGTTGGTTGGACGGCCTTACATAGTGCAGCACAACGTAACAATCTTGCTATAGTCGAACTACTCCTCAAACATGGTGCTAATCCCAATAGCACAGACCGTTGGGGTGCAACACCTCTATTAGAGGCTTGTAGAGCATTTTCACTGTATAAACGGCTGTTTCGCACTTTGATTGACGCCGGAGCGGATGTCAATGCAGTTGACCGAGACGGGTTTACACCTTTGCACAGAATCGCAAGGATTCCGGGCGTACATGCCAAAGCCGTCCTCCGAATGCTACTTTATCGCGGGGCCAACCCGATGATAAAGGATGCCAGTGGTCGCCTGCCGATTGACCTCACCTCGAATTCAGCACGTGGTCAATCTTTGAGGGCCATCCTGCAAAAAAACATGACCCACCGCCTCCGCCTCTGGTATATGCGTGTCCAAAAACTCTAGCTCAAATTCGATATGGTGGATTTGCTCCCCGTCTCTCACCAACCTACGCCAACCCTCATCCAGAGGACATTGTTTTCGTAGCCGGGGAATTCTATTCCTCGGCCCGCTCCATTGTACCGTTTGCACATAGGATGATACCGCCCACCCCCAAGCTCATGATACTGGCCTTCTGGACAGGGACACACATCGCCGGAATCTGTAAAATTTGTGTAAACTGGTCAGTTTTCTCACGAAACACTTTGGTAAGTTGTGTACGCTTGTACAGTTAAAAACGGAATCTAGTCCACATATTGGTAAGGAGTCGGAGACGATGGGTAAGTTTAATGCGCCAGTGACCGTTGAGAAGAAGGGAAATCCACGACGGCGGCTTTTCTTTAGAATCGTAATAGTTGGCGCGGTATTGGCGTTAGCGGTATTTGCTTATGCGTTTTACGAGGTGATTATTAAAGGCGGCAGCGGTGAGGCCAGCCGGGACACGGAAGCCCAAGCCATCAATGCCAGTACATTGGAGGCTCTAGCCAGCCGTCAAACCCCAAGCGCGGAAGTGACAATCGCAGTGGCGAACCCCACCGAGGCCGCAACGGACGAAGCCGCTGCTGATCCCACCGAAGCCCCGACTGAGGCCGCTGCCCCCAACACCGACCCGTCTGGTGGCGTTCAGATTGGTGGTTTCCGCTATTTTAGCATCGTCGGCGAAGAATCACGGGTGCGCTTTATGCTGAATGAAGAATTGCGCGGTCAGCCAGTGCGCGTCCGAGCCGAGACCGATGAAGTGGCGGGCTGCATCTACATTGATGTCGCCAACCCCCAAAATACGCTCCTAGCGCCGATTGAAATTAATCTCCGCACATTGGAGACCGATAGTGAGAATCGTAATCGGGCCATCCGCAGCCAAATTTTGGAATCGGCCAAAGATGAATATGAATTCACCCATTTTGTGCCGACTGCTATTACCGGACTACCCACCTCGGCCACGATTGGGCAGCCGTTTACCTTTCAGGTCACAGGTGATCTAAAGCTGCGCGAGATCACGAACTCGGTCACGTTCCAAGTCACTGTCACGCCCATCACGGAAACCCGCATCGAAGGAATTGGCACGGCTCAAGTCACGCGCGAAGCATACGATCTGAATATCCCCAGCGTGCCCGGTGTCGCCAATGTCTCGAATGAGGTGGATTTAGAAATCGAATTTGTCGCCATTGAGGACGCCGTCTGCGCTCCCCAGTAAAATCTCCAGACCTCATATGCCCCCAACCGAGCCATCTGGCTCTTAATGGCTCGGTAACTTCTTTCACACGGACTACGTTGGCCTAAATGAACCCTACGCACTCCCCCTTTACCAAAGAACCCCCACAATAAAAATGACATTTGCCTCATTTCAGTATGACCTTGAACACCATGCTTTCGGTTCAATGAGGGCTAAAATTTATCATTAGGGATCGGCTAGTGCCGGCGTGCATCGAAAGGAGAACTGGTGCGGTCAAGACAAGGCCACCTTCGGCTTTTTGAGTCGAACTGCACCATGTAAACTGTTGTTCCTCTGCCGATTTTCTCTTAGCGTTGCCATGGCACTGCCATCTTCGTGAACTTTCCTGAAAGGGAACCATTAATTGAAGGGCAGATTTACATGCAAGCAATGCAGGGTATCCAGTCTTTTGAACAAGTTCTCATCTACATCGTACTCGTCACGGCTTTTATCGCGCTAGGGTATGCGTACTGGTTAGCGCGGCAGACCTTCTCGGCAGACAAAGGCACTCCGGCGATGCAGCGCGTTTGGGGGTTTATTAAAGATGGCGCCAATGCCTACCTCCGTACCCAACTGCGTACCATCGCCATTCTCATCCTCGTGCTGACGGTTGCCATGTTCCTGAGCGTGGCACTCGTCCATCCAACGGGTGAAGCAAAGGAACGCTTCTGTCGTGCGAAAGTCGAGAGCGCCTATGTCGCCGACATTGTGGCCCATTCTCCCAGTAATCCGTCCGCAGCCGAGGTCAGCGCCATCCTTGACGAAGGCGAATTGACCCCCAAGCAGATTGCGACGGACTTTGGCTACAAAGATTTCCGCCCCGAACGGGTAGCGTCAGATGTCAAATGTTCGTCCGCTGTGACGGGCATCGCCATTGGGCGGGCGTTAGCCTTTGCTATGGGAGCAAGTTTCTCCGCATTGGTCGGATTCTTGGGCATGAATATGGCCGTGCAAGGTAATGTGCGGGTTGCGGCAGCCAGTCGCGTCAGTTTCAAACGCGCTCTGACCATCGCCTATCGTTCCGGCACCATTACCGGGATGCTGACCGATGGCTTGGGGCTGTTAGGCGGCACGATGATCTTTATTATCTTTGGTAAAGCCTCGCCGGATGTGCTGCTGGGGTTTGGTTTCGGCGGCACACTGCTGGCGTTGTTTATGCGCGTGGGTGGTGGTATTTACACCAAAGCGGCAGATGTTGGCGCTGATCTGGTCGGTAAAGTCGAGGCCGATTTGCCGGAAGATGATCCACGTAATGCGGCGGTCATTGCCGACTTGGTAGGCGATAATGTGGGTGACTGCGCAGGTATGGCGGCGGACATCTTCGAAAGCTACGAAGTGACGATTGTCTCCAGCCTGATTCTTGGTCTCGCCCTAACCTCACTGACAGGCCAACTGTTCTGGATCGTGTTGCCGTTGTTGGTGCGCGGTATCGGGGTGATTAGTTCAATTATCGGCACGTATACGGTCTCGATGTGGAAAGTGGACGATGCCGAAGAAGCAATGTATAAGAGCTACGAAATTTCCAGCGCCATCACTATCACCGCAACGTTTATCCTGTCGGTTTTATACGCTGGCAATCAAGACCCCAGTGGCGATTTGCTGTCGCATCTATCGCTGGGTGCAATGGTCGCCGTTGGTGTGGCACTCGCTGTCGCGTTTAACCCCTTGACCGCTTATGCGACCAGCGCCAAGAGTCCGCGCGTTCAGAAGATTGCCCGTGCCAGTATCTTTGGCCCTGCACTCGTCATTTTGGAAGGTATCTCGCTGGGTTATATGTCCAGCATCTGGTCAGCGCTCGTGATTGTCGCCTCGATTGTCGCTTCCATTCTCGCCTTCAGTGTGGACTTCCCATCTGAGTTGTATTTACCCGTCTTTTTGGTCGGTGTGGCGCTTGCCTCGTTTGCGATCTATCGCGGGTATACCAAGAAAGACCTCGTCAGTGGGATGTTTAAAGCCCTCTGGATCATGGTCTTCGCTTTGTTCCTCATCAGTATGCGCGATGTCGGCTCTGATGACCGTTTCCTCTACACACTCTTTGGTGTGACGTTGATCGGTGTTGGGATGCTCTCGCACACGGGCAACAATGTCTCGATGGACACCTTCGGCCCCATTTCGGACAACGCAAATGGAATTGCGGAACTGGCTGGTGAAGATTTTGATGATAAAGCTCGCCAGACCCTAGCGGATTTGGACGCAGCCGGCAACACGACCAAAGCCATTACCAAAGGTATTGCCATTGGTTCGGCGGTGATTGCGGCGGTGTCGTTGTTCGGGTCATTCTTCATTGACATCGAGCGGGTCATGCCCGAAGACAAGTTGGAAGATTTCACCCGCACCATTAATCTGGCCGATCCGATTGTGTTTGTCGGGGTGCTGCTCGGCGCAACCCTGCCGTTGTTATTTGCCAGCCTCTTGATTAAGGCGGTCAATCGCGCCGCCGGGTATATCATGACCGAAGTACGCCGTCAACTGCGTATCCCCGAAATCATGGCTGGCACAAAGACACCGGATTATGCCCAAGCGGTCTCTATCTCAACACAGGCTGCCCAAAAGGAATTGATCCCACTCGGCTTGATCGCCATTGTCGCTCCCATCGTCGTCGGGCTGCTACTCAAGGAACAGGCACTAGGCGGTTTCTTGGTTGGCGTGATCGTGTCTGGGCAGTTGCTCGCTGTGTTTATGGCAAACGCAGGTGGGGCATGGGACAACGCCAAGAAATACATTGAAGACGGAAATATGGGCGGCAAGGGCAGTCAGAATCACAAAGCGGCGGTTGTTGGCGACATCGTAGGTGATCCGTTCAAAGACACCGCAGGGCCAGCCCTGAACCCCATGATTAAGGTGATGAATCTGGTCGCGCTGATTATGGCCCCCCTGATTGTGCAGACACAAACCGATGACGCACGAATTCCCGTCATCATAGTTTCGATCATTGGGGCGATCATCATCGTTTTGAGCGTGCGCCGCAGTGACCGTGAGACCGAGGAAGTGGAAATCGCACCGGATCCCACACCAGAGGTAGCCGTTTCAGGCCCGGTGACTGGGGATTAATTCACCTGCTAACAATTTCCCCTCACCTAGATAAAAATAAGTGAGGGGAAATATCATACTACTGTCAATGGCAGTGCCTTCCCATTTACCTCTTCATCTCAAAACATTTCCGAGATGCATCAGGAAATTTTCGGAGAACGACTGCCGTTGTTTTTGGTCAATTATTTGTGTCTGGTCACCCAAACACGCTCACCCTTCAGGATTTGCTGAAGGTGTTCATGGAAATGGTCACTGTCTGTCGGCTTGGAAATGAACGCATCAAATCCCATCGCCAGCGCAGCATTCGATTCACTCATATGAACAGTGTGAGCCACAATAGGGGCTGTCATCCCGATATCGTTTTTAAGATGTTTGAGCACATTGTAGCCATCCGGGGATGGCATTTCGAGATCGAGAAAGACGATATCCACCCGCGACAGACCCGCTAGAACATCATCAATCAGGCTTGAATCTTGGATAGCGGTGAAGGTAAACCCTTCCAGTTCCAGCAACTGGCTCATAATCTCCAGACTCATAGGATCATCGTCAATGATTAGGGCATGTTTTGCCATTTCCAATTCCTCACGTTGCAATTATTAATCATAGTACCATACCTGTTTCCCCTCAAGGATAGCTTGTAACTGCTTGGGAAACAACTCATCGTCAATCGGCTTTTTGATAAATCCAGCAAATCCCAGTGTGCGGGCTTTGGGAACAGCGATTGAGGTATCTGCCGCCGAAACGGCTACAATGGGCACCGATGCCAATTCTGGCAGTGCATGAATTTCTTCGAACACATCGAACCCGCTGTGTTTGTTGGGCAGCATGAGGTCGAGGAGAATGATGTCAATTGGCAGTGCCTTTAGGACTTTGTGACCCTCCCCTTTTGCCCACCAATCCACCTCAACAATGGCCCCATGCTCGCGTAGAATAGTCAGAAGGATATAAATGTTGTCGGCATTGTCCTCTACAATATAGATACGTTTACCTTGTAACAGCTTGGTTTTCCCCATGGTCTCCCCACGATTTGTTTCCAATACAAAGCCAATACTTCACCCAGTATTGGCACAAAACGCACTTGTTGCAAATAGCACACCTGCTAGGCAATGATTTTCCACACTTCCTCATGGCTCATAATGCGCCGGATGGTTTCAGGAAATGTATCACTGTCAACGGGTTTGGCAATAGCACCATTGAACCCGGCCTCTTTTAGGAGACGAACTTCTTCGTTCATCACGCTCGCGGTGAGGGCGATCACCTGCGAGGCTGCATATTGGTGGTGCTGACGAATGATCTCAAGGATTTTGAAGCCGTTGATCGGTTCCATATGAATATCCACGAAAACGATATCAGGGATTGGGGACAGTTTGACTAACTTGTCCTCAAAATCATGACTATCCTCGAGAATTGTGACCTGCTTGAAGCCGAGAACATCCACCAACAACAACTTCATGACTTCTCGGCTATAGAGGTCGTCTTCGATATACAGGAATACAGGCATCTTACTTTCCTTTCCGACCTACAAAGTTGGTTTCAAGTGACTGGGCTGGATGGGCAAGGATACATAAAAGGTTGCCCCTTCGTTGACTTTGCTTTCGAGCCAAAGCCGTCCCCCATGTGCCTCGGCGAGGCGTCGGGAGATGGGTAAACCAAGCCCCGTCCCTTGTCCTTGTCGCAGACCATTCTCTGTTTGTCGGAATGTTTCAAAAATGGCGTCATGTTCTTCGGGCGGAATGCCGGGGCCAGTGTCCGAAACAGCCATTACCACATTATCCCCCTCTTTATGGGCTTTAACCGTGATGTGGCCTGTCTGGGTAAACTTGCTCGCGTTCGACACGAGATTTAATAGAATCTGGCGGATACGTTGTTTGTCCCCAGTCAGCATAGGTAGAGGCTCATCTATCTCTTGACGCAGTTCGACTGGTTTGCCTTCCAACAGGCTTTCCCCAGCCGCACAGACATCACGGATTTCCTCAGCTAAGTTTACATTGGATTCCACAAATAGCTGTAAGGAACCAGCCTCAATCTTCGAAATATCCAGCACATCATTGATGAGACCCAACAAGTGCTTGGCGCTTTGAACCACTTTGTTCAAGGCCTCCACCTGCTTTTCATTCACCGCCCCAAGCACACCATTGGAAACAAATTTGCTGAAGTTGATGATGGCGTTTAGCGGTGTACGCAGTTCATGTGAGGTGGCTGCCAAGAATTGAGATTTTACTTGGTCGGCGCGTTCTGCTTTAAGTCGAGCCTCTTCAGCCTCACGGGTTCGCTCCTTAACACGCGCCTCTAGGGAACTGATCAAATCTTGAAGTTGATGGGTCATCCCATTAAACGCCCCAACGAATTGACCAATTTCATCTTTGCGATGCATCTCGATACGTTTTGAATAATCTCCACCTTGAATCGCTTGAGCAACACGCGAGATTTGGATGATCGGGCGAACGACACGATTGACGGCATAGATGACAATGATGGTGGCGACGAGGAGTGTGATAACGGTGATGGCCGTGGCAAGCTGGGCTAGATCAAACGCCAACGCGGTAGCTTCGGCATAGTCCTTTTCGGCCACCACGATAAGCTCTTGGTTTTCCAATTGAATATTGCTCATGGCAAGCACAATATCGTCACCCTGCAACCCATCATGGCGTCCTTCGGTTTTCGGTAAATCAAAGACTGTTTCTCGGAGGACGAATCTAGGATTCCGATGTGCGATCACCAAGCCCGTATTGTCTACAATATAGACGTCTTCGCCTTCGCCAAGATTCAAACCTCGGAGGATGCTTTCTTCCACGTTTTGGAAGCGGACTTCCGCAACGAGGACATCGCTAGTTAGACCTGTGGTGAGGTCTTCAATCGGCACCGCCATCGTAATCAGACGATCACGCGCCTCTTCATTAAAATGCACGTTGCTGAAACTAACTTGAGCAGTCTCTACAGCCCTTTGGAACAATGAATCGTCGGCGCGACTTGTGAGATCGGCATCAGTGACGACAGACCCGCGTGTTAACCGGATAGATTCTTGCCCATCCGCTTTGATGAGAGTTAGCTCATAATAAGCTGGTTGCTTGCTGAGTAGCACGAGCAGGACATCTTTTTGGGCGGCTGGGTCCAAAGAGGTGAGACCATAGACCTCCGTCAGCACGGCTAACTCATTTTGGCGTTCGCTGAAAAAGGCTTCGAGACTGATTGCCGTCTGCCGTGCGAGGTGTTCTTGGGAATTGACCGATTCTTTCTGAAGAGTATCGTACCCTTGCAGCGTAATGAGCGTACCAGCAATGACCAATGGGATGATGGTCAAGCCGACAAATAAAAGCGTTAAGCGGATGCGCAAGCTGTTGAACATGAGGTTATCGGTCCTCTTCTTGGATGATAGTTATGCGATATGCAGGCATCGGCCTAGCTACCCGGCGTTGGCGTGACAAGCGATTCGAAATAGCCGGGACGGATGATCATGTTGGCTTGCCGCAAGATCGCTTCAGGGATGGTCATATTGATGGACGCTGCCGCTTCTAGGTTAATGGTCAAAAAGTTTTCCGCAGTTTGAACGGGCAGATCGGCAGGGCTGGCACCACGCAGAATACGATCCACCGTCTGGGCTGCCTGTCCGCTACTGGCGGCGATATTCGGGCCATAGCTGATGAGGTATCCCGGAACAGGTTCATCAATGATATACGACAATCCAAAGCCTCGTTCAACCGAGAGGGCCATTATCTCAGCCGTTTCTTGTGGATCCAAAAATACGAATGGGGTCATAAACACCCAATCAATATCTTCCGGCATATTTTGGATCAGTTCCGTCCAACTGGCGGGATCCACCGAAAAGGTAGCAGGCGACATGGCAGCAGTAAAAGGAACGACCTCTACGCCCAAGTCCTCTGCCACAGCCTGTACCTGTTGCAAGGTTGCTTCCGCACCGAGGGCATAGGTACTGATGATGTAGTATATCTTCTTGGTGGCGGGCTTGATTTCAGTCAAAAGCTGCAAACGACGTTCATGCGGGCGATTCGTGACAGTACCGGTGATATTTCCACCCGGTGTGACCAAATCCGCCACAGCGCCACTAGCGACAGGGTCGTCAGATCGAGCAAACACGATGGGAATTTCAGTGCCCACCAAGTTACGAAGGTTGACGGCGTCGGTATCGGTCTCGGTGACAAACACGTCAACTCCGTCATCAATCATGGCTTGGATTTGTTTTTCATATTCGGTCTGAACGTCTTCCGGCGGTACGTCTTGCAGGTTCACATATAGGTAGGTGATGTTGTCGCCTTCGACATACCCATATGCGGTCATTTGACCAATAAATCCATCCGTACCACCCCACAGCAAGAGAGCGACCTTATAGGTATCATCTGCTCCTCGTGCGTAGGTGGGACTCACGATGCTGGTGATTAAAACCATGAGGACTAGAGCGATTTTGCCATATTTCATTACTTCACTAACTCCTTAGTTGTTAACTTGACCCCAAAGGGTCAGGAAATGTGAGACGACAAATCAACACACCGAGCAAAATCCATCAAGGCGTTTCGACGTTGATGAACTTAATAAATATCAAGAGTCTCTTTCATTTTTGTGGATGCTCCATACGATCTTTGTATTTCATTAATGCTCACACCCAATGGTTTAAAGGGGTTGTCAATGGCACTCACCTAGACCCCTAACCGTTACTTGGCATTGATGATGACGTGGGATGTCGCCCGGCAACTCCCATTCCAAGCAACGTGTAGTTATCTTTACAATAGTCCCATGCGATAAAATCCTGATAAAATTCATGTAAAGAAATCAATACAAAATTATTTTTTGCTTAATCAAACAAACGGCGAAAATCCGTTGTAGGGCTTATCCTAGCAACACAAACTACGATATGCAGCATTGCTGACCCGGATTTCGAATGATCTTGCCAAAGGGAGCTGATCGAGCACGGCCTGATATTGGGGAGTGCTTGACAATCCCCAGCTAATGGCATAGAATTTTTACAAGCGCTTGCAAGATTTTTTTACTCCCTTCATTTTTTTAAATATATATTGCAAGCGTTTGCAAAAGTGAATGACTCTTGAAAGCTAGAGGCGTCTGGTAACCAAAAATGCGAACAAAGCAACTCTGCTTTCGCCGAAAACTGCGATAAGCTGAAGTGGCACCAAGCATACATGGTTTAATCACCCATGTGATTGTTTCGGCCAGTGGATTTTAGGAGGGGGTTTTATGGTAGGCGGGAGTCGCACCTTATAGGTAATGGCCTGCTTATCTGAGCAATCTTATGGATTATTTAACCAAAATAACCCGTGTTTTTAATTACAGAGCAACCCCAGAACCTTTGACTGTATCTGATGTTTCAAAGGTTAATCAGAATTCGTTCGCACCGACACAAGCCCCCTACCCTTTAGTTTCCAATCAACTCCTTTGCAACATGATTTCAAAAGCACCCGGCTGCAATCATACCTGCTGTCAAGGGGTTGCCGCCTCTGTCTTACGGTTTTTAAGCAAGGCCAACTGGATCACCCAACCATATCCATGCCGGATTCAAGCACCTGAATGGAGTCACATGGTTGGGATGATCCCAGTTGGCTCACGGCATCAATAGCTACCGCACCACTTTGTTGGTGGTGTCGGGTTTTTTTAAGTTATTGTTGCAAGCGCTTGCAAAAGATGTTCATTCTCGGACAACACTTTAAGGAAAGACTCAAGATGTCCCCTATTGAGAAAAAATACCCAGCCCTTACAGGATTGACATGGCACCATCATCATTACTATTCCTTTTTTATTCCGGTTGACTGGCATCTTTCCCGACCCTATCACCATGCCAAAGGGGTGCAAATTCCACCCGCATTGCCCTTACTATGATCCGGCCCGTTGTATAACCCGCCCTTTTTGCAGGTCGGCGACGACCACTGGGCAAGATGTGTGGGGGCGTTTGAACTTAAACAATCCTTGATGGAGCGAGTGTGATGGATGCCCTGCTGCGTGTCAATAATCTACAAAAAAATCTCCCGGTCTATAGCGGCGGCATCCTCCGTAAAAAAGTCACGAATTATGCCCGTGCGGTGGACGGGGTGACATTCACCATTGGGCGGGGTGAAGTGTTGCCTGCCACTTTTCCGAAGCACTGAACTTGGGAAATTAACCATGAAAGTGATGTTGCTCTTCCCACCCAACTGGACGCCGACCATGCCGCATCTGGCACTGCCCACCTTGACGGCCTATCTGCGGATGCACGGGGTTGAGGTCATTCAACGCGATCTAAATGCCGAGGTCTTTGATGAAATCCTCACCCGCCGCTATATCAAAGACACGGTGAGCCGTCTCCGGCGTGATTATGGGCCGAATGCCACCAAGCAGCCGCTTAAGCCGCGTCACCCCCGCCGTGAGCAAATCCTATGGGCACTCCATGAGGGGCCGCGCTTGGCCGAACAGGTGCGTGATGCCAAACGCATGATACGTAGTGAAGGCTTTTTTGATGCGTCAGCCAGCCTCGAAGCCTTTAAGATTATTGTCCAGTGCCTAGAACTGGCCTCCCTGCCCTTCTATCCCGCCTCCTTGCACCTGCAAACTTACGTCGCGGCCCACCCCACCGATAGCAGCGCGGGCATCCTTCAAGGGGTGCGGGATGAACAGCACAACATTTTTTTGGATATTTTTCGGCGTGGCATTTTGGAAGACATCAAGCGCGAAAAACCGGATGTCGTGGGCATTTCAATCCCTTCCATGCCCCAGATGCTGGCCGGGATGACCCTCGCTTATCTGGTCAAGACCGAAACGGATTGCCATGTCACGGTTGGCGGCCCGCATATTAGTATGCTGCGCGAGGTGCTGCCCAACGTGCCCGTCATGTTTGATTTGTTTGACAGCGCAGTGGTGATGGATGGTGAATTTCCCCTGCTGCAATTAGTCAAAGCGGTGGCGACAGGCAGTGATTTATCGTATATCCCCAATCTGATTTACCGGAACGGCAAGGAGATTCGGGTCAACCTACGCAAACCCCAAGAAAAAATCCAAGATTTGCCTCTGCCGGATTTCGACGGTCTGCCGCTCAAAAAATACCTAGCCCCGCGTTTGGTACTGCCTTTGCTGACGGCGCGTGGGTGTTATTATGGCAAATGCGCCTTTTGTAATGTAGGGTATGGCGAACCGGAGGCTTTCAGCCAATTGCGAGCGGAACATCTGGCCGAACAGATGCTGGCCCTGCGCAAAAAATATGACACCCCCTATATCTTTCTTGCCGATGAAGCTGTCACCCCGCGCAACCTACGCAGCCTTTCGCCCCTTTTGGAGCATGAAGGTATTCTGTGGGGTGGAAGTGTGCGTTTTGAAAAAGTGATTAGTGGCGACCTGCTGCAAAGCATGGCAAACGGCGGCTGCACCATGATCCTGTTTGGTTTAGAAAGTGCTTCCGAACAGGTGATGCAGTTCATGCTTAAGGGTACCGAAGTCGAGCATATGAGCCGTATCTTACATGAAAGCCAAGCGGCAGGCATCTGGAACCATACCTTTTTCTTCTTCGGGTTTCCCGGTGAGACGATTGACCATGCACAGGAAACCGTCAACTTCTTGTTTGAACACAAGTCCCTTATTCATTCTGCCGCACTGGGCACATTTTTGATGGAACGCGATTCCCCGGCCCATCGTTTCCCCGGTAGTTTTAAGGTGAAACACATTGTCGAAGGGCCAGACCTCGCCATCTACTTTGATTATGAAGTCACCGAAGGCATGGACGCGCAGATGGCAGAATTGATTATGGAACGGCTGACGGACACCCTGCCCCGTCGAGCGCATCCGCAGTTTTATGCTAGTGATGTATACCGCTTTTTATATGCGTGTTATCTGCGGGAACAACAGATACCACTGCCACCTTGGTTAGTTCCAGAAAATGAATATAGAGGGTAATTTTATGCTGGATGTTTACAAAAATCCTGACCTGCCTTTTGAAGAACGGGTTGCTGATCTTGTTTCACGCATGACGTTGGACGAAAAAATCTCCCAGATGGTGCATTACGCCCCAGCGATTCAGCGCCTCGACATTCCTGCCTATAACTGGTGGAATGAATGCCTGCATGGGGTGGGGCGGGCCGGCATCGCAACGGTTTTCCCCCAAGCAATTGGCATGGCCTCGACGTGGAACGTCGAACTGCTCTATGAAATCGCCGTCGCCATCGCCGATGAGGGCCGCGCCAAATATCATCAAGCCATCCGCGAGGGTTTTCATGGACAGTATCATGGCCTAACCTTCTGGACACCCAACATCAATATTTTCCGCGATCCACGTTGGGGGCGGGGTCAGGAAACCTACGGTGAATGCCCCTATCTGACAGCCCGGTTAGGCGTTGCGATGGTCAAAGGCTTGCAGGGGGATGATCCGAAATATCTAAAAACCGTCGCCACACCCAAACATTTCGCCGTCCACAGCGGCCCGGAGCATGATCGCCACCACTTTGATGTAGATGTGCCAGAGCGCGACCTATGGGATACCTATCTACCTGCCTTCAAAGCGACAGTGCAAGAAGGCCAAGCCTATTCAGTGATGAGTGCCTATCAGCGTTTTCGGGGTGAGCCGTGTTCGTCTAGCACCTTACTATTGCAAGACATCTTACGTGACGAATGGGGCTTTGAGGGATTTGTCGTCTCCGACTGTGGGGCTATCCGCGACATTTTTGAAAATCATCGCGTCGTGGATACACCGGAAGAAGCAGCGGCTCGGGCTGTCATTGCAGGCTGTGAATTGAACTGTGGCGAAACCTATATGATGCTAAAGGGGGCATTGGCGCAAAATCTGATTGACGAGGCGACCATTGATCGAGCCGTGCGCCAATTATTCTTGGCTCGCTTCAAATTGGGCATGTTTGACCCGCCAGAATGTGTACCTTTCGCCCAAATTCCCTATGAAGTCAACGACGGCCCGGCCCATCGTGAATTAGCCATGCGCACGGCCCGCGAATCTATCATCTTGCTGAAAAATGACGGTCTGCTGCCGCTCAACAAAGCCCACTTGAAAACCATCGCTGTCCTTGGGCCAAATGCCGATTCCATAGATGCCTTGCTCGGCAACTACAGCGGTATCCCCGCCCAACCCATCACCCCACTGGCAGGCATCCGCAAAAAGGTTGAGCCGGACGTGGACGTGCTGTATGTCAAGGGCTGCAATATCGTCAACAAGATTTTGGAAATTCGTGACCGGAATTATAACGAGCAGTTCGCCTCAGCCATCACCATCGCGCGTCGAGCCGACGTGGTCATCATGGTGATGGGGCTGTCGCAAGCCCTCGAAGGCGAAAATGGTCAGATGGAAAACGTGGGTGACGGGCAGAGCAGTCAAGGTGACCGACAAGGGTTGGATTTACCCGCCGTACAAGAAGAACTGCTCAAGGCGATTCATGCGCTGGGCAAACCCGTCGTGTTAGTCTTAATGAACGGCAGTCCGATTTCGGTCAACTGGGCGGATGAACACATCCCCGCCATTGTCGAGGCGTGGTATCCGGGCCAAGCAGGGGGTACCGCGCTGGCGGATGTCCTTTTTGGCGATTACAACCCCGCCGGACGCCTGCCGATTACCTTTTACAAATCCGATGCCCAACTGCCCCCCATCGCCGATTATGAGATGACAAAGGGCCGCACCTATCGCTATTTCAAAGATGAGCCGCTCTATCCCTTTGGATACGGCCTCAGTTATACCACCTTCACCTATAGCGATTTGCAGATGGCTACACAGCAGGAAATCGGCCAACCCCTTGAAGTCAGTGTCACGGTGCGCAATACGGGACAGTATGCCGGGGACGAAGTGGTGCAGGTGTATATTCGCCATTTGGAAGCACCCGTGATTGTGCCCATCCATCAATTAGCTGGATTTGCCCGCATTCATCTGCGACCTAACGAGACGCAAACCCTCCATTTTACGTTGAAACCAGAACAATTCTCATTCGTCACCGAAGCGGGGCAGCGTTTTATGACGGCGGGGCGGTTCTCGATTGCGGTTGGGGGCGGTCAACCCGGCTATAGTGTTTGTTCTCTATCGGCAGAAGTGGCGTTAGTAGGGCAAACCATCGAACTCGCCCGTTAAACCAGCAAACCCATAATATCCGAATCAAACGAGGGAAGCATCACCACTTCCCTCTTTTTGTTTCTGCTCGTTACTACAGCGGCTTCGGTGCTGATTAATCTGCTTCTAGGCTAGATTCAGCACGGCGGCTTATGACGTTTAACTATTGATTTTGGTAATACATCCTCACCCCCTCTCCACTACGTAGCGAGGGGGAGTTTCCGCCTCATTTAAGCCCCTCTCCATGCAATGGCTGAGGGGGCGACAGTAAGCAAATGGGGCAACGGAGCGGGGCATGGGCAAGCCGATGCGGTGACGCACGCCGCTCAAGCCCAGCCAGCGGGTCAGGCTGAACCTGACCCCTACCAAAGGCGATGGCACGGCCATTTGGTAGGGGCAAGGCTCAGGCTCGCCCAACCATGCCCTTTCCCTAGTGTCGCCCCCTCAGCCATGCAATGGGGGTGGGGATTGTGATTACCCGAATAATTATTAGCCCTGTGTAACAAACCGCACTAGATTTTGTTTCTTGATAGTTGTTGGTTAATCTCTAAAAGCGGGTCGGCGGAGGCCAGACTGCGGTGGTCCCGACCTCCGTAACCCGTTGAACAGTAGGGGCAAGCGAATGACATTCTTGACCCTACTGGCTCCCATCCCAGAAAATTAATTGCCCAAAGAGGCTCGGGTTTGTCCACGATTGATCTTGGCTGTCGGCGGCTGACCAGATGAACTTGGTATCGCGCCCGCTCCCCGATGAACCATTGAGGTGCGTCTGGAAACCGATCACGCCCATGTGTTCAGGGGTGATCGTCCATATATCGCTCACCAACGGCACAGAGGCTTCAATGATGTAGCCTGTTTCCGATTCAACGGCGGCAATACTGACCACGATGGTATCGCTGCTTCCACCTCCAACCAGCGGCGTATCCGGTTGGGTTGCGTTTTCGGCCAACATCCCAATCTGCACAATGCCCGGTTCATAGGCGGCGGCGGCAAGGTTGCCAGTGGCGTTGATATAGAACTCAATCGAGTCGGTCTGATACCAATCCTCTACCCCATATTCCCCGTACTGCACATTGCTGTCGGTCACATTCGCCATGAAATAGAGATTGGTGTCGTCAACCGCGACGGCAAATTCATAGGATTCCGCGCCCGGCCCGTCCAACGTGCCCTTGTCAACCGTCACGCGCGGGATGTTTTCCCAGTCGCTCAAATCCCCATCCAGCGTAATAGTAACACCCATCGGCGCATAGTAGGCCACGCCGGGCACGCTGTCGGGCGCAAGCTGATTCGGGTCGGCAAAGGTGGCATCCGGCAGGGCTACTTCTTCCACTGGGTCATTTAAAATGGCGGCGATGGCGTCATCGGACAAAACCGAGGTCGCCCCGACGCGGCGCATCAGCAAATCCATCAGGGCAAAATAGGCGGGTTTGGGTTGATAGTCCTCCGAAAACAGCAGTGGTTGGACGGTTGGATTGTCGAAATAGGCCGGATCACGCAGCCATGAAAACCGATCTGAGACGCCCCACACAATAAACGCTGTGCAGTTTTCCGCATCAAGGCAGACTTCCAACAGACGATAGTAATCCCGTGCTTGACGCCGCAAGATTTCATCATCGGTCTCGCCAAGATATTTGATGTCTACTTCGGTAAATTGAACTTCGAGGCCCAATTCACCAATACGGGCGATGTTTTCCGCCACCGACGTAAAATTGATGCTGTCAACGTTGAAATGCGATTGCAGCCCAATGCCGTGAATCGGAATCCCCCGGTTGAGGAAATCCTGTGCCATCTCATAAATAGCATCCGACTTCCCATTCATATCCTCTGCGCCATAGTCATTGTACAAAAGTAGGGCATCGGGGTCGGCTTCATGGGCAAATTGGTAGGCCATTTCGATATATTCCGGGCCGATGAATCGAAGCCAAGCGGTGTCACGCAGAGCTGCCCCATCAAAGACTTCATTGACCACGTCCCAATACTTGATGCGGCCCTTGTAGCGGGTGACCACCGTCGTGATATGTTCTTTTAGAATCTCGATGGCCTCATCCCGCGAAAAATCCCCATTCTCTACCCAGTCCGGTGAGCAAGCGTGCCAGATCAAGGTGTGCCCATGTATGACCATGTCGTTTTCTTCGGCAAATTCCACCAACTGGTCAAACCGGCTGAAGTCATATTCACCCCGCGCACTGGAAATCATGCAGAACTTGGCTTCGTGCTCAGGCGTAAACATGTTGAATTCGCGTGCCAAGATTTCGCGGTGTTCGGGCACATCCAGATGTTGAGTCCATGCTGCCGCGCCGATATAAATATCATTGCGTTCCGCAAAAACCCGTAGTGAGACTTCGGTGTCCTGTGCTTCTGTCATATTTGTCATAGGTAACACCAAAACGAGTAGTGTAAAAACAAGCAACAACCTTTTCATACTAAAAATCACCCTCCTAAATCGGTGTAGACACATAAAGCGAAAAATCTTTAGATGCTGACACATCACCTCCTTGATCTCAACATAATGGGCTTTAGGCACGCGGCGGCGCACACGAATCTCGAACAATCAGTTGGGTATCCAACGTGATCCGGCGTAATTCCATCGCAGGATCAGCCAGCATTTCGAGAATCAGCTTGACCCCTTCATGGCCCATTTGATGCAGGGGTTGGCGAATGGTCGTGAGTTTGGGGTAGACCATGGCGGCCTGCGGAATATCGTCGAAACCCACTAGTGAAATATCTTCGGGGATGCGCAGCCGATGTTCGCGGATGGCTTCCAACACCCCGAACGCCGAGAGGTCGTTTGCAGCAAAGATCGCGGTTGGCGGTGTCGGCATGTCAAGCAGTTGTTGGGCCGCCGCATAGCCATTCCCAGAGGTAAACTTACCCAGCGCGACATATTCTTCACAAAAGGGCAGATCATAATCGGCCAGTGCCGCTTTGTAACCGCTAAAACGTTCGATGGCGCTGTTCAGTTGTGGCAGACCCGCGATAAAACCAATCCGGCGATGCCCCAATCGAATCAGGTGATGCGTGGCTTCATACGCCCCCTTCCGATTGGTCGTATTCACCGCCGTACTTTGGTCAGATTGATCGGCTTGGTCAATCAGCACATACGGAAAATTCTGTTCACGCAGGACATCCAGATAGGGATCGGTGATGAGCGGCGCAACCAGCAGCAGAGCATCCGCCGCCCCATTCATAATCGCCGCCGCATAGGTGGCCTCTTTGCCCTGATGCCGATTGGTGGTGTAGAGAATGAGGTTGTAGTTGGATTTGGTCAGTTCATCATCAATGCCATGAATGATCTGCGTGATGTACTCGTTGCTCAAGGTGGGCACGAGCACCCCGATGAGGTTGGAGGGGCCACCCGCCAAACTACGCGCTTGCTGATTGGGGACATAGCCCAGTTTTTGGGAGGCGGCAAGGACTTTTTCGCGGGTACTCTCTTTTACAAATTCAAAACCGCTCAACGTGCGTGAGACCGTTGAATAGGACACTCCTGCCTCTTTTGCGATATCATATATGGTCGGCATTTTGTTACCGGGCATAGGGATTACTCTTTTTTCCGCAATTTTTGCAAGCGCTTGTAAAACAGTTACAATATACTACGTAAATCCTGATTCGTCCACTATTTTTAGGTGTCAAATGAAGCACTCAGATAAACCTGCCGAAGAAGGTTATGAGTTATGGTTACGGTATGTCCCCATTGAGGACGAAGCCCTGCTCGCTACCTATCGAACCCGGATCACTAGTCTAGTTTGTGTTTCCGATTCCCCCACCCTAAAGGTTGCCCAAGCAGAATTGCTGCGTGGCATCAAAGGGCTGTTGGGGGTGTCCATTCCTCTTACCGATACCATCCAACCCGGCGCAGTCGTATTTGGTCACCCAGATTTAGCACCGCCAACGCTTGGTGATGAAGGGTATATCATCAAACGCTTGAACGAGGCAATCGTGATCGCTGGCAATACGGATATTGGGGTGTTATATGGCGTATTTCATTTTCTGCGTCTGTTGCAGACCCATCAACCGCTGGACAATGTGCATATCGAGAGTGCCCCCAAACTGAAATATCGCATCTTGAATCACTGGGACAATCTGGACGGCACCATCGAGCGAGGATATGCCGGATTTTCTTTTTGGGATTGGCATAAACTTCCCGATTACCTTGCCCCCCGCTACACCGAGTATGCCCGTGCGGTGACATCAATCGGGATAAACGGCGCGGCACTCACCAATGTAAATGCCAATGCCCTTTCCTTAACCCCCCAATATTTGAGGAAAGCAGCAGCGCTGGCGGATTTGTTCCGACCCTATGGCATTCGGGTCTATCTTTCGGCCCGTTTTAGCGCCCCTCTCGAAATCGCCGGTCTCAAAACGGCGGATCCATTGGATGCGGGTGTCATCGCATGGTGGCAGGCCAAAGCGCAGGAAATCTATCAAATCATCCCTGACTTTGGTGGCTTTATCGTCAAAGCCAACTCCGAAGGACAACCCGGCCCGCATGACTACTATCGTTCCCATTCCGACGGCGCGAATCTGCTGGCAAATGCCCTAGCCCCATTTGGCGGAATCGTCATTTGGCGTGCCTTCGTCTATGCCAGCGAAAACCCGGAAGATCGCACCAAACAGGCCTATGACGATTTAGTGCCTCAAGATGGCCTGTTCGCCGCCAATGTTTTGTTACAAGTCAAAAACGGCCCGCTCGATTTTCAACCGCGTGAACCGTACCACCCCATCTTTGGCGCGATGTCCCACACCTCACTGATGTTGGAAGTGCAGATGGCGCAGGAATATTTGGGGCTGGCAACCCATATGGTTTATATGGCTCCCCTCTTCAAAGAAACGCTCGACGCCGAAACCTGTGATGGCCCAGTCGCCAAAACCGTCTTGGGCATGGCCGGGGTTGCCAATACGGGGTCAGACCGCAATTGGTGTGGGCATCCGTTTGGAGCAGCCAATTGGTATACCTTTGGGCGCTTGGCGTGGGATTACACCCTGTCGTCAGAAGCTATTGCCGATGAATGGCTGCGGATGACGTTCAGTAACGACACCCCGTTTGTCCAAAAGGCGACAGGCATGATGCTCACCTCGCGTGAAGCCCCCGTCAATTATATGACCCCGCTGGGGCTGCATCACATCATGGCCCGCAGTCATCATTATGGGCCGGGGCCTTGGGTGACGGGTGGTCGCCCCGATTGGACATCCCTGTATTACCATCAAGCCGATTCGGAAGGGATCGGCTTCAATCGTACCCCCTCTGGCAGCAACGCTGTGAGTCAATATTGCTCACCCTATCGAGAGCAACTCGCTCATCTCGACACCTGTCCTGAAAATCTGCTGCTGTGGTTCCATCATGTGGCTTGGCGGCATGTTCTGAAATCGGGCCGTACTTTATGGGACGAACTTTGTTTCAAATATAACGAAGGGGTGACACAGGTTCGGCGGATGCAAGCGGATTGGGATTCATTGGCAGAATATGTGGATGCGGCGCGTTTTGAGCATGTCAGGGCACTGCTGGCGATACAAGAAAAAGAGGCCCGATGGTGGCGCGATGCCTGCCTGTTATATTTCCAGACTTTTTCCAAACAACCAATACCAGCCGACTATGAACAACCCGCCGCATCACTTGAATACTATATGAACTTGCAGCACTATTTTGTGCCGGGCATTCCCGAACAGCGGTTTTGAGTAACACCGCGCAAAAAAACACCAACCCTCGGTTTGCAGAAGGGTTGGTGCGGGGGAATGGGAGCAAAAAATGGATGAATAAGCAGTGAAGAGACTATGAAATCATCCCATCATTGCTGACCTTCCATCGGAAGTAAACAAGTGCCGTCTGGCAGACTGAGTAACACGGGTGATGAAAACTCTGCTCTCATCACACGCATCAAACTCAATCCTCCCTAGTCTATCAGACCGCCGTCACCATCTCGTCACCAATCCGTCACCACGTCGGGCAATTTTTCAAAGACATGAAATTGCCAATTCAGTACGATATTTTTGACCCAATCCAATTTACTTTATCCCCATCTCAAGCCATTCTTTCAGCCTATGGTGGTCGTACTGACCGTGTAGTAGCCTGCTCGTGACTTTGCCGTGACGGTGTGGTGACTGTGTCGTGACGGTCTCTCCCTAAAATGGGTATGTGTGTGTAACACCTTGAGTGCTAGTCCCATAGATAGGCCAAATTGAACCATCCTCACCCCCGACCCCCTCTCCACAGCGTAGCGAGGGGGAGCAAAATGGCTTATTAAAGCCCCTCTCCATGCAATGGAGGCGTGGGGTTTGGGGTGGGGACGCGCAATCAAGGTTATGTGTAACCATTCTAAGGAGATGAAGTTTGATGAATACCCGTCGTTTAGCCATGTTGTTCATTACGAGTGGATTGACTCTTATCACTGTGTTCTTTTTGGTCGTGTCGCCGGGGTCAATTGCCACCAGTGCAGATAACTCGAAAAGTGATAGCGTAGTCCTTGCCCAAGAAGGCACCAATGATTTGCCTCCCTGTGGCGCTTATAAGGACATGCGTACCTTCCAAGCACCGGAAGTGACCCCTGTTGCCCCAACAGCGACCCCTGACGCCAATGCCGCTACCCCC
>JAIOHL010000266.1 GCA_019913005.1 Anaerolineae bacterium
GCGGGGTAGGTCGGGCAGGCGTGGGTTGTGGAATTTGGCGAGCCGGATACACAAGGCGCGGTGCTAAATTCTGGCGTGGCTGAACTTGCGGACGTGATGGGCGAACAGGTTTTGGTTGCATGGAGTTTTTGATTGGAGGCGCTCGTTAAATTGATCTTTCTCTTAATAGGCTAAGACGGGTCAGGGTAGTTGTCAAGCGATTGTCACGAAACCGTAACCCTTCCGTGCTGGCAAAGCAAAATAGGCGTGCTATAGTTAGTGCGCTTGGGAGAAAAATGATTTGATGAGAAGAAAAAAACTATCTGTCCTACCAACTCAACAGTCCAACGGCGCACTACCACCCCTGACTCCGCACCCCGCTCCGCCGATTGGCATGGTCAAACCGCTGGCTGAAGAACCCCCTTCATGGTTGTTCGTCAGCTTTATGGGCATTGGCACGGGTCTATTGCTGGTGTCGTGTATTGTCTTGGCCGGGGTAGGCTACTGGATACTCAATGGTCGTGAGGACGATCCAGATAAAGAGGCCCAAGTCGAAACACCTTCTACGCCAGCAACGGCCACCATTTTTGTGGTGGGGGAAGTGCCCACCAGTGGCCCAACCAATACAGCCACCGTTGAGGTTTCGCCGACCCCCAGCAATACCGCGACCATCCCACCAACCAGCACCTCGTCCGGGCCAACGCTGACCTATACCTTTGTTCCACCTACGCGCCTACCCGCGACGAATACCGCCACAGCCACTCGTACCTTACTGCCTACCAATACGTCTGAACCCACCATACCGCCAACGATTGGGCCAACAGCTACTATCGGATTTACGCCTTTTCCCACCAACACACTCGAAGTGCCGCTCCCTTCTAATAACAGTCAACAAGCCGGGGCAGTCAATTCACCCACAATGACCAGAACCTTGCCGCCAGCGACTCCAACACCCACCGCTACTGCAACTCCCGCGACGGGGCAGCGCATCCGCCTGTTTTATGACAGCGCCAGCTTCTATTTATGGAATCCGACTCGCAACCGCATTCTCCTAGAAAATATCGCATTCGAGGCGATTGACAGCGCGGGGCTTTCAACCGGGTATCGCTTTGACGGCTCACGCTGGGCGGAATTTTATGAATATGTGGAGCCAAATAACTGCGCCAGCATCGAGATTACTGCTGGCCCAACGTGGTTACGGCCTCGGCAATGTGTGGTCTATAATGCCGAAGTCACCCCCCAAAGCAACGCTCCGTTTATTTTTTGGGTCTCACGTTCCGGCATCACTCAATTTCGCGTGTTGTGGAACGAGCAGGAAATTGGCCGCTGCACCATCGGCGCAGGTCAATGTGACGTATTTTTGCCATAAAGGGATAAACAATGCAGCCAATTAGCGAAAATGTCTATACTTTTACTGGACTACCTGCCGGACGGGTGTATTGTTTGGTGGACAGCGATGGTTTAACCCTCATTGATGCCAGTGTCCCACCTGCGGGGAAGCGTATCCTCAAACAGATTATGGCAAAGGGGTATCAGCCCAAAGATGTCAAACGGATTTTGATTACCCATGCCCATCCCGACCATGTGGGGGCATTGTCATATTTAAGAGATGTGACAGGTGCAGCAATCTGGGCTTCAGCAGCGGAAAAACCTGTCATTCAAGGTGAGATGCCGATTCCCCGTAGAAAAGCTGGTATCCGTCCCCCCAATACCACCTTGAAACCTGTTCCCGTTGACCGCGAATTGAGTGATGGTGAAACCCTGCCTGAAATCTTAGGTGGGCTGCAAGTTATTGCTACACCGGGGCACGCGCCGGGGCATATTTCATTTCGGCATCCCGAAAAACGCATATTGTTTACAGGCGATGTAATCTTCAATATTCCCCGTAGGATGCGCCTGCCCTACGCATTTTTAACAGTGGATATGGACGAAAATCGGCGCTCCGTCACGAAAATCGCGGCCCTAGAACCTAAAATTATGTGTTTTGGGCACGGCAGACCCATCACCGAAAATGCGACAGAGCAACTACGGATATTTTCCCAGAAATACGGATTGTCTTAATCAATACGCCCGATTGACGATAAACGCGACGATATTAAACAACTCATCCCGATAATCGGATGGGGTGGGGTACTGCTTTTCTAGCCCATCTACCACTTCGGTATAGTGACTCTGCGCCTCGGCCTGAATCGCCTCCTGCACCCCTTCCGCCGTCAAAATATCATACAGGCGGGTCGTGATGTCGGCAGGTAGCGGCGCGGGATGTTGATAAAGTTCGCGTAATTCGCTGACCACAGACGGCGCTAGATGTTCATACGCCCATAAAATCGGCAGTGATTTTTTCTTGGCAGTCAAATCATCACTGGCAGATTTTCCGGTTTCCTCCGGTTTACCCCAGATGCCTAATACATCATCTTGAATCTGAAACGCAACTCCCAAATGCCGCCCAATCGAAATAAGGGTATCGGCCTGCGAAATCGGCACCCCAGCAAAAATCGCCCCGCCCGCCAATGCCGCTCCCAACAATGGCCCGGTTTTGAGTTCGACCATCAAGCGATACTCATCAGCCTGCACATTGTCACGGCTTTCAAACGAAATATCCAGCATCTGGCCTTTGACCGTATCCACACACGCCTTCGACAAAATGTGTTCAGCATGGACAATGACACGCGGGTCTGGCACATCGGCTTCGGCCACGATTTGAAAGCTAATGCCATACGCCCCATCGCCTGTATTGATGGCCTGATTCACCCCCCACAACTTCCATACCGTCGGACGTCCCCGCCGTAAATCGGAATGATCCATCACATCATCATGGATCAGCGAAAAATTGTGGATCAGTTCAATCGCCGAGGCCATCGCCAACGCATCTTCGGGATTACCGCCCATCGCGCCACAAGACAGCATCGTAAGTAGGGGACGGATTTGTTTACCGGGGTTAATTTTTACAGGGTGGCCCTCTGCGTCCAGCCAACCCAAATGATAACCGAGCATGGATTCCAATAAGGGGGAGTCGCTGAGATGTCTTTGGATGGTGTGTTGATGATAATCGTTGAAGGTGGTTAACAGAGAAGCAGAGAGATTTTGCTTGCCCATGAAATGTCCTTATGCCGGGTGGCGATTCATGTCTTGATTGTACAAGCGCTTGTCTAAAATCAAAAGATAAACGGTGTGAGAAAGTGATTAAAAGATGACTGGCCTAGACCAGATGTTCCGAGTAAACTAAAGTAAATTTCATCTCTTCCTAGATTCAGCACAGGGATTTGACCCCGTGTGTTAGTGGTAACCCGGAAAAAGGCATCCATGATTCCATTAGAATCCTTCTCCAACGGCCCCAATCATCTTAATCGTGGCTTGTTTTCGGATTATTATCTGGATGAAATCGTCCCCCATCGCCCCGAATGGTTGCAACTGCCTAAGGATGAAATTGAGCAGGTCTGGCACGCCCTACGCGCCTTATTGGATCAACTCAACTTAGAAAATCTGGACGAAGCCCAACTCGAAAATCAATGGGTACAGCCTGTCCTCCAATATTTGGGCCATCATTTCAGCGTGCAGGTCAAAATTCGCTATCAGCAAACGGGCTATCGTAAGCCAGATTATGTCTTTACCACCACCCCCGATGAAGCCCGCGCCTTGACTTCGCAAATTTACACCCCCGCCGAAATCCACCATGCCATCGCCGTTGGGGACGCCAAACGCTATGGGGCCAAATTGGATCAAGCCGCCGCTCCCGGTCAGCGCAACCCCAGCCAGCAAATTGATGAATACTTGCGTTACAGCGAACTGCGTTGGGGTATTCTGACTGATGGACGCTATTGGCGCTTATATGAGCGCGATTCCAGCAAAAACAATGTGTATTATGCGGTGGATTTGGTTGACCTCCTACGCCGCAGCGACCCCCAACCCTTCACCTACTTTTATGCCTTCTTCTGCCAAACCGCCTTTAAAGGTTGGCTGGATTCGGTTTTAGAAGGCAGTATCAGTTATGCCGAACGGGTCAGTGAAAAACTTGAAGAACGGGTCTATGAGGCGTTGGAATGGATTGCACAGGGCTTTTTGGAATATCGCCGCAACCGCCTTAGCCCCGATCATCTGCAAACCATCTATGAACAAAGCCTTGTGTTGCTCTATCGGCTGTTGTTTGTCTTCTATGCCGAAAGCCGCGACATCTTGCCCCTCAACGAAAACCAACGTTATGCCCGCCGCCAGAGCATGGATGCCCTCAAACGCCGCATCGTCAAAGAGCACCATCCCGAACTCAGCGCGGATCGCAGTGACTATCACACCTATCTGAATGACCTGTTTTTTGTCATAGATCAGGGCGATCTGCGCCGCTACAAAATCCCCCCCTACAATGGCCGCCTGTTTTCGGATACCGAGCATTCGTTCCTAGCCGAAAAAGTGGTGGGCGATGCCTATCTTGGCCCCGCCATTACCCTCCTTGCACGGGTCGAAGGCGACGGACGCGACGACAGTGCCTACAAATTTGTGGACTACCGCGATTTGGATGTGCGGCGTTTGGGGGCCATTTATGAAAAACTGCTGGAATATCAACTCGATGTCGCCGAAGTCCCCTTAGCCGAAAAAGATGGCAAATACGTCCCCGCGACAGGCAGTCTGAAACCCATCAAACAGCCCGGTGATGTTTATCTCCGCACGGGCAGCAACGAACGCAAGGTCAGCGGCAGCTACTACACCCCCGATTATATTGTGCGTTTTATGGTCGAGCGTACCCTTGAACCCCTGCTGACCGACCGCACCAGCCAGTACGCCACCCTTGACGCCGAGGGCCATTGGCAAATTGACCCCGCCCACGCCGACCCCCTGCGCCAAGCCATCCTCGATCTGAATGTCCTAGACCCCGCCATTGGCAGTGGGCATTTTTTGGTCGAGGCCACCGCCTATATCGCGGAATGGTTGCGTGGGCTGAACCTTGCCCCCGCCGATTTAGCCGCTGGCGAAGATGAACTGCTCTATTGGAAACGGCAGGTCGTCAATGCCTGCATCTACGGCGTAGACATCAACCCGCTGGCCGTCGAACTGGCGAAATTATCGCTCTGGTTGGCGACACTGGGGCGCGGCAAACCCCTGTCGTTCCTAGACCACCACCTCAAAGTGGGCAACAGTTTGGTGGGGGCAACGGCGCGGGAAATCGGCCTCGATTTGACCGACGACTCTGCCGAGCTATCGGCCCTGCTCGACGACCCCGGCTTTGCCCAGACCATTGGCGCGGCGGTTGAGGATATGGCGGCGATTGAACAGACCATTGCTACCAATGTCGAAACCGTTAAACAGCAGGAAAAACAATATGCCCATTTGCGGGAACAGATAGGGGCATGGAAACAATTGGCGCATGTCTGGGTCGCCCGACATTTTGGACTAACCCTCGACCCCGCCACATGGACAGCCCTCCGCCAACATCTGTTAGAGCGTCAACCCACCACCCCTGCCATTGATACCGCCTTGACCCACACCGCTGATTTGCTGGCATCCCATCGTTTTTTCCATTGGGAATTGGAGTTCCCCGAAGTCTTTTTTGATACCACCGGCCAACCCCGCCCCGACGCCGGATTTGATGCCGTCATTGGCAACCCGCCCTATGTCCGCCAAGAACATTTGCAACCGCTGAAGCCCTATCTCGCGCTGAAATATGCCATCTATCAAGGCACGGCTGACCTCTTTTTGTATTTTTATGAACGTGGCCTGCGCTTGCTGAAAAACGACCAACGCCTGAGTTACATCACGGCGGGCACGTATATGAATACGAATTCGGCAAAGGAGTTCCGAAAATATATCCATGAGGAAGCCAGCTTTGAGGCAGTAGTAGATTTTGGCGCTCATAAGCTGTTTAAAGGCGTAGATTTAGCTACGACTTCTATAATCACCGTTCTAAGAAGAGGGAAACACAGCAATACCTTCCGAAGCCTTTTTATAGAGGAAGATACCTTGCCAGAGTCCTTGATAGAAGCTCTAGAAAAACATGGAGTGGATTGTTCTTCTGATGTTACTGCTATGGATGAATGGCGATTTCAAGACATTGCGTTGACGACATTATTCAAAAAACTGATTCATAGCAGTTTAACTCTAAATGATTTGGTTGCCGGGAATATCTATTATGGCATCAAAACAGGTCTAAACGAGGCATTTTTCATAGATGAACAAACAAGGAAAACTCTAATTGATGAGCACCCGTCGAGCATTGAAGTTATAAAACCTTTAAGACGCGGACAAGATTTGCGCCCTTGGTATCAAATAAATGATGAGGTATATCTCATATTTACCCGTCATGGCACAGATATTAGTAAATATCCTGCTATTGAGCGTTACCTCCAAAAGTTTAGATCAAGTCTTGAGCCAAAGCCTAATAATTGGTCAGAAGGTAATTGGACAGGCCGTAAAGCAGGGCCTTATTCTTGGTATGAAATCCAAGACCAAGTAACTTATTATAATCAATTTATCCAACCCAAAATAGTATGGCCCAATATCTCCAAATACCCTCGTTTCTCATGGGATAATGATGAGTTACATCTAAACGACACTGGGAATTTTTTAATTTCAGGGCTACCAACGCTGGCAATATTAAACTCCCGTGTGATTTGGTTTGTTATCACTCAAATAGCAACGATTCTAAGTTTCCGCAGTGGATTGTGGCAATATCTTACTAAAATCCAGTTTATTGAGCGTCTCCCCATTCCCCAACTCACCGCCGCCCAAGCATCGGATTTGGCAGCATTGGCGGAGGAAATCACCCACCAAGCCCGTACCCGTTACGACTTCCATGAAACCATGCGCGGGCGTATCCGGGCCGATTTGGGCAAGGGCGAAAAACTCAATGAACGCCTCGAATCGTGGTGGGGCATCCAAACCCTCAATGATCTGCGTGATGAATTGAAAAAAGCCTATGGGCGCGGCGGGGATATTCCGGTGGGCGAACGGGATGACTGGGATAAATATCTGACCGCCCAACGCACTCGCCATGAAGCCATGACCGCCGACATCATCCAACTCGAAACCCGCCTGAACGCGATTGTCTACGCCGCCTTCCACCTGACGCCGGACGAGATCGCCTTGATTGAGCGCAGCACCAAATATCCCTATGGTGAGGTCTAATGGCTTCGATCTCCAATCACCATAACTCCCCCTCTCCGTTGTTGGAGAGGGGGTTGGGGGGTGAGGTCACTTTCTCCCCTCCCTATGT
>JAIOHL010000267.1 GCA_019913005.1 Anaerolineae bacterium
GGGGTTGGGGGTGGGGATGTATTTTGCCCTGAGGACAACAACATGGGAGACGCACCGATGGTTTACGTCAATAATGACACACTGGCGACCCGTATCCATGAGTATGTGACGCCGTATGTAGAAGTGCAGGATTTTGCAGGGACGATTTTGGTGCAGCGGCGCGATGAAGCCATTTTTCAGCGGGCCTATGGACTGGCGAACGTCGAACATGGGGTGCCGAATCGCATGGATACGTGTTTTGTGATCGGCTCTATCAACAAACAATTCCTCGCCGCCGCGATTCTCCTCCTAGAGCAGCGGGGTTTGTTGAGGGTAGAGGATACCCTCGACAAATTCCTGCCAGATTTTCCTGACGCCAAGCGCATCATGCTGGTGCATTTGCTGACCCATTCGGCGGGGCTGCGGCGTGATGTGTTTGATGACCCCCAAGACCTCAAACGGGTACGCGCAATGGGCGAGTGGTTAGCCCGAATACAAGAAGGGTCACTGGCCTTTACGCCGGGGCAGGGACACAGTTACAGCAACTGTGGGTATATGGTCGTGGCGGCGCTGATCGAAGCCGTCTCCAACCAACCGTTAGGGGAATTCTTGCACGATCACATTTTTAAGCCGTGCGGGATGGACGATTCGGGTCTGTATGCGTCCGAGCAGGTGATACCCCACTTGGCGCAGGGCTATGAACCGGGGTTTGATGGCCTAAACCGTGCTCCACTGGAAGAATTTCCCGACGCCATCTATTCCAGCGTCGAGGATTTGGGGGGCTGGCTGGGTGCGCTGCATCGGGGTGCGATTTTGCGGAAGGGAGCACTCAATCGAATGCTGACGCCGTACCCCGGTACGAGCTATGGCTATGGGCTGACCATCGGACGGCGCTATGGACAGCGGTTTTATGGACATGATGGCATGGTGAATGGATTTTACAGCTATGCCGCCTATTACCCTGATGCCCAATTGAGCGTCACCTTTGCCAGCAATATCCGTTCGGGGGTGGGCATGATGCTGACCCATCATATCCCGGCGATGGTCTTTGGGGCGGATTATCCAACCCCCATCCTTCGCCAGCCCGTCAAAGTTGACCCCACACCCTTTGAGGAATACGAGGGTGATTATGAGGTGTATCCCGGTTTGATGTTGAATGTGCGGCGCGAGGGGCATCATCGGCTCTCGCTGCAAGGCACGGGGGGTTATCATTGGCCTTTGATGCCGATTGGCCGCAACAAGTTTTTTTATAAACACCGTTATGCTACTGTGATTTTTGAGCGCGACCTAAATGAAGTGGTAGACCGCATCCGGTGGGTCGAATGGTCGGGGCAAGAATTTTTATGCCGCAAACAAATGATTGGCGAAGCGGAACAGGCGCTGGTCTAGGGATTGCCACCAAATTACGGCTACTCTAGCGTGGGTAGCGGAGGGTGATTTCGGTGCCCTTGCCGATTTCACTGACAATATCCAACTTGGCGTCAATCTTAGAGGCCCGTTCGACCATAATCCGCAGGCCAAAACGATTTGAGCCAATTTGATCGGCCCGAAAGCCGCGCCCATCATCTTTAATTTGCAGGGTCAAGCGGGTCGTCTCGAATTGGAGAAAGACCAGCACATGGCTGGCTTGGGCGTGTTTGATAATGTTATTGAGTGCTTCTTGAGCGATCCGATAAAAGGTGATATGCACCGCCGGGGGCACGGGATAAATTTGCCCTTCGATTTTGAGTTCCATTTCGACATCTTGATGACCCATCGCGGCATCCGTTAGTTGGGTCAACAGATCGGAAAACGAAATGGCCGCCGGGTTTGCTTGGCGCAGTTCCAACAACAGGGTCCGCATTTCGGCCAGTGCCCCCCGATTCAACCGAATGAGGTGTTCCAATTGAGGATATAAATTCTCTTTGGTAAATTCCCGGCTGCGCAGCACCGACTCCGCGATCATGCTAGAGGCGAAGAGGGTCTGGGTGACGGCATCGTGCAGTTCGCGGGCAAAGCGTTGGCGTTCTTCCAAAACGGCTGTTTCTTGGGCCTGTAGATGCAGTTGGGCATTTTGGATAGCGATGGCGGCTTGGGTGGCAAATAATTGGAGACGGGAGGCATGGTCGGGTGTGAAGAAGTTTGAGGTGCGGCTGGTTAGGTTAAGGAAACCGGCGACTCTGCCTTTAATCACAATGGGCGCACCCAAATAGGATCGAATGGTGGAGGTGGGAAACGCTTCCATCCAACGGGCCTCTTGCGAGGTGGATGGGATGAATACGGGGCGCATTTTGTCGAGCATGAGATTGAAGGGATAGCGTAGTTCAAGCGGGTCGGTGGATGCTTCGATGGCTAATTCTAAATCCATCAGGTTGCCCTCTTCAACTGACCGACTGCGGATAATCGGCTCCTCGGGGTCTTCCATCAGGTAAATGCTGGCGGTGTCATGGGGGATGACTTTTTCGACATTGACCAGAATGCCCTCCAAAACATCCTCTAGTTCGAGAGCGCCGCTTATATCAAGGGCGGTATCGAGCAAAGCCTCGACCAATGACAGTTGATCTTGGCGGGCACGTTCGGTTGTCCGCCGCTCGGTAATGTCGCGGAAGACCAAAATGACGCCGATGAGATCGCCCGACGGGTCAAAAATAGGTGCGCCACTATCATCAATGGGGATTACACGCCCATCCTTTGCAATAAGCAGCGTATGATTCGCCAAGCCTACAATCCGCCCGGTTTCCACCACTTTTTTGAACGGGCTTTCGACGGGTAGCCATGTGTTTTCATTTACAATGCGGAACACTTCGGTCAGTGGAACCCCAACCACATCTTCTTCAGTCCAGCCGGTCAGGTGGTGGGCAACGCTGTTCATAAAACTGACCCGCCCGTTGACATCAGTGGCGATGACCGCGTCTCCAATACTGGCAAGTGTCACCCGCCATTGTTCGCGCTGGGTGGCGGCATCATTATACGAATGCGAATTTTGAATAGCAATCGCAGCACGTTGCGCCAGTTCTTCGGCAAGGGTGACATAACTTGGGTCGGCAAACAGACCAGACTTCTCCGAGGCCATCGAGAGGGCACCAAACATTTTACCTTGATACTGGATCGGCACGATCAGACCGGAGCGCAGATTGAGGTCACGCAGCAGTTGGCGTTGGCGTTCATCGGTGGCCGCAGCCTCCCACATCTCCTCCGTCACGACTGGCACACTGCTACTGAGACCGGTTCGCAGCACTTCGGCCACGCCGGTTTTGGCATCTGGGTCGGGCGGATACTCAGTGAGGAACTGACGCGCCAATTCGACACGGGCCGGGTCTTGATGGGCGACAGCCAGTGGGTTGATTTTGCCATCCTCTTCCAACACATAGACCCCACACCACTCGCCCATTTGATTTTCCGGCGAGGCACACAACTGGGCCACTTTTTGCAGGGTTTTTTCATAGTCCAGCGAGGCGGCTAATTCAGCGCTGGCTTGGGCCAAAAAGCGCACGCGGCGGTGGGCGGCTTGGGCGGCTTCGCGGGCGAGATGTTCTAACTCATAGAGGCGGGCCCGGTGCATGGCTTGGGCGCAGTGCTGGCTGAGGGCGATGAGCAGATTTTTGGTGTCTACATTAAAAGGGTCGTCATATGGAAAACTGATGCTGATGCCTCCCAAGATTTCCGTATTCACTTCTAATGGGAGAAATGCAGCGGCATACGTACCGTTTTCGAGCAGATTTTTGGCAAATTGGGGATAACGCCGAAGGTACTGCTGACGGGTGTCAATCCAAATCGGCTCTTTCTGGCGTACTGAGTCCGCTACCGGGGTTGGGGAATCTACGCTAAAAAACCGATATTCCTCTTGTACGGAATCGGGGATGCCGCTCTTGTTCACAATTTCAAGCTGGGTCCGGTCAGAGGTCAGCAGGCAGACCGTTGCAACATGACCACCCAACAAATTTAGACCCCGACCCACAATCACGTCGGCCACCTCCCGTTGACTAAGCGCACTCGAAAGCCCTGCTGTAATATCCTGCAAAATGGCAAGACGGGTCTCGGTGCGACGCGATTTTTCAATTTCATTGCGGAGGGCTTCTTCGCGCTGTTGGGCAACTGCAAGGGCATAGCGCAGGGTGATGCCAAACCGATCGAGTACAAAACAAAAGAGGCCAAACACAATGAGAAAAATTGTGAGGGCGCGGCTTACCTCGGTTGAATCGGTGACGGCCTCGCGTTCGGTCTCCAACCGCAGCAGGATAATAAGTAAGGTCGCGGCGATGGTGAGCAGCATCGTTCGACGGCCCACCAACAATCCCCCCAGCGTCACGGGCAGGAAAAAGGCGACCAGCGAGCCGAGGTTATTACTTAACCCATCCGAGATGACCATCTGGGTCAACCCGATCAAAAGGGCTGCGATCAGCAGGGTGACGGACACTTCGAACCGTCCCGAACGAAGGACGGCCACCATCCCGATGGTGAATAGGAGGAATAGTAGATTGGGGCCAAGCCCACCCAGCGTTAGGGCGTCTGCGCCAAAAACCAATACATTGAGCACCATAGCGATGGATAAGGCTAAGATGATGCCAAATAAGAATGCTTGGAGGAGCACGGCCTGTCTTCGTCGGACGGGGTCCTCAAATGGAAGCTGCTCAATCCAACTTTTCATGACCTTCCTTTATCCAACGGCTATACCCTTGAATAGTGATGATATACACCATCATGTGACCGAAAGTCGTATGGGTACGAGGAAACCAGCGTAGCAGAAATTTCGAGGTGCTGGCATTCGCCGAGACGACAATGAGTTGCTGCCTTTCTCCGAATTATAAAACCTAGAGAGTCGCACTGCAATTTTTTAGGCCATGTGGCTTATCGAGATATGGGTAAGGATGGGGAGGGATAAGGAAAAAAGGTGGGTCAAGTTTGAAATGACCACACCTTTGCGAAGCCAAATTGAGAAGACGGTTATTCAGTCAAGGCGATTTCAAAAAACCATTCCCCTTCATATCATTCGGCGATGCTGTCCCAGACCGCCATGCCTCCATCAGAACTGATAGCGATGTACCAGTGCCTCAAGTCCACTGATGTCACCTCGTTTCAGGTGTTCGATTGCGTCATGATCGGTCAAATCATGCCTCCGGTTGAATAATACGTACTCGCTCTATATATCACGGAGCAGACCAAATCTATTGGTCAAGACGGGGAATATGAGAGACAAGCGTAGGGGAAGCGTAGAAGCGGAGGTGAGGATCAACCACCCATAGTGAACTCCTTCCCCATACACGAGGAAATTTGGGGGTGAGGTTTCTAAACAAGCTAAGTTTTGGATAATGGGTCTCGTTTGGGTCGCCATCGGCTCAAAGCCGAAGGCTAGGTGGAAGGAAAAGCTGACTAAAGCCAGCTAGGTTATTTTCAGCCTCATTTATGGGGCTTTTACCCTAAAACAGCCAGATGGTTTGACCGTCTGGCGTTGGCTTATCCAAAACTCAGATTAAACAGTTATTTCTTTTCGGTGAAAACCGCCCCAGTCAGCGCAGGTACAAGGCCGATGGGCCATTTGGTCTGGCTATCATAGACGGCGCGGGTGAAGTTGGCGCCCTTCATGGTGCAGCGCGACAAATCCGCCCCACGCAGGTTACACATGGACAAATCGGCTTTGGACAAATCCGACACGGCCAGATTGGCGCCTTCAAAGGTGCAGACTGTCAAAACCGCTTCAATCGCTTGGATACGGCTTAGATTTGCGCCGACAAAACTGGCATGGCTGCATGTTACGCCTTCCAAACTTGCCCCTTCCAGATTGGCTGATTGGAAGTTGGATTTGCTAAGGTCGGCCCTATTCAAGTGGATGCGCTGCAAATCGGCTTGCACAAGGTTCGCGCCCGACAAATCTACTTCACTGAGCGCCAGTCCGCTGAGGATGGCATGGGTCAGATTGGCGCCATGAAGGTTAATTTTTTGGCGGATATAGTCTTCGCCCACCGTATCATATTCACGGATGATGACCTTTGTGAAATCCACCCCGCTGCAATCCGCATTGGAGAGGTCAATCCCAGTGATGTCTGTGCCCGCCAATCGAACGCCCGATACTTTGGCCCCGTTCAGGTTGGCACGTACCAGCATGGCTTCACTAAAATTTACATTTTGGAGGTTGGCACCGGCCATTTGAGTTTCCGTGAAATCCAAGCGGTTAAGGTCGAGGCCCGTCAAATCCTGCACACTAAGGACGAGGCGAGTAGAACCGAGGATGCGTAGGGTGGTGTCAATTTGTTCGCGGGTGAAGGTGAGACCCATAGGTGATCTTATCCTAATCCAGTAGACGTTGGAGTACGGTCAAAAATTCAGACGGCATAAACGGCTTGGTAACATATTCGGTGACGCCTAAGGCTTTGCCCCGGCGCATTTTTTCGGCGGTTGTGTCGGCGGTCACCACAATGATGAACATGTTTTCAAAGCGATTGTCTTGTTTGATGGTCTCAATGAGTTCAAAGCCCCCCATCTTTGGCATCGAAATGTCAGTAATCAGGACGTCGGGCACGCGGGTTTCCAGCACAGCCAACGCTTCACGACCATCGCTGGCATATAATATCTCATACCGTTGATCGGACTCTAATAAGCTAATCATGGCGTCGAGAAAGTCTCGATTGTCATCAACTACCAGCACCACATGAGGTAGGTCAGTCATGATGGTTACTCCAATAAATGCCCACTTAGGCTACATACTTCCATTATAGTCCGTACTTGGTGAATCTGCCCTTTACATTTTTGAAGAGCAGAGGATTTGATTTTTGATAGACGTTGTGCGACATTAGTAGGCAGCATCGCTGATAGCTAAATTTGGTGGGGTGTAGAGAGCGGTTTGCAAGGAGATTGGCCTGTAATGACACGGGGCTAAAGCCGCCGTGCTGAATCTAGCTGTAAATACAGGTCAACCAACATGAGAATTGCTATAGGATTTCGGGAGGGGTGCGAGTGGAAGCCGATTATGTCTTAGATTATGACGTACTTTCGATGACCCGCGAACACCGGGTTTATGTGGTCGCCCGCATCAAAGGCAAGCCCCAATCGAATGACCGCCGCCCATTGAATGTCAGTGTGGTGATTGACCGCAGCGGCTCAATGGCAGGCGAAAAATTGGAATATGTCAAAAAAGCCACCCAGTTCCTCGTCCAACACCTCAGCCAACAAGACCGCTTTAGTCTGGTAGCCTATGATAAAGCAGTTGCCGTCTGCGTTCCGCCCATGCCCGTTTCCAACAAAGACTATATTAATCAAGTCGTTCACAATCTGCGTGCCGGGGGGACAACCAATCTTAGTGGCGGGTGGCTGCAAGGCTGCCAATTGGTCGCCGAGGAAAAAACGGAGGGACAGGTCAACCGTGTCTTGTTGTTGAGCGACGGATTAGCCAATGAAGGCGTGACCGATCCTCAACGGCTTGCCTCTCTCGCCCATCAAAAACGTGAGGAAGGCATCACAACGACGACGATGGGTGTCGGCATGGGGTTTAATGAAGATTTGATGCAAGCGATGGCATCGCAGGGTGGGGGGGCGTTCTATTTTATTGATAATGCCGACCAAGCCCCGGTCATTTTTGCCGAAGAATTGCAAGATTTGTTAAGTGTGGTCGCTCAGAATCTAACGATTACATTGATCCCCTCTTCCAAAATTCAGATGGTGCGTCAGTTGAATATGTATCCATTTGAGCGGCGTGATTTTCAGAATATCTTCCGCTTGGGTGATTTGTATGCGGATGAGTCCAAGACGCTGGTTATCGAACTGCATATCCCGGCGCTAAATGTGTTGGGCGAAGTTGAAGTGGCGCGGCTGGGGTTCAGTTACGATGAATTGGGGGAGGACAGCGTGACGCATCGCACATTGGAACTACCCATCATCGTGAGCGCCATCCGTGATGAAGAATATGAGATGCCTGCCCCCAACCCGGAGGTGGTCAAATCGGTGTTGATGATGAAGGCTGCCCAAGCCCGTAAAGAGGCTATGAGTGAGGCCGATCAGGGCAATTTCCGGCAGGCCAGCGAACTGCTGACCGAGATTGCCAACGAGATATATCAGAGTGGGGTGGTGGATGCCGATTTGACTGGTGAACACAATATGCTGCGCGAAGAAGCAATGGATATGGAATTGGGGTCGGATCGTTATGACACCCATTCGCGCAAGACGGCCAGCGCCAAAATCTCATACCAGACCACGCGCATGTGGAACGTGGGCAAGGTCGAGACCCACAACCGCATGAAGGCCGCACGCGGAGCATTGGAACGCCATCAAGCCGTGCCACGCAGCATCCATTGGAATCATCAATCTATGGAACTGACCGCTGACAGAATCCGCATTGGCCGCCATCCTGATAATGATATTGTGGTGGCCGAAGCGGAAGTCTCGAAATTCCACTGCCAAATCGTGCGCGATGGGGATACCCTATTTTTAGAAGATTTGAGCCGCAATGGGACGTATGCCAATGGGGGGCGAGTGCAAGGTCGGTTTCGTTTGAGCGTAGGAGATATTTTGACGGTGGGGGGGTGTTTATTCACTTTTAAATAGGCACTATAGAAATCAAAATGTAGAACATCCTGCGTAGTCTGGGCCTTTTCTAATATCCTTATAACAAATTTGTTATAAGATAATAAGGAAAACTTCCTATGCGTGAGGTGGTTTGGCTTGGGGATTCCAAAAAACGCCTAAAAGCGTTCCCCAAGGATGTACAAAAATCTATGGGGGATGCCCTTGCAGCGGCTCAATTTGGGAGAACTGCCGAAAATGTAAAACCCTTTAAGCACGTGGGTAGCGGGGTTTTCGAGATTGTTGAACGCTACAAGAAAAATGCCTATCGCATGGTCTATGCCGTTCAGATCGGTGAAAAAATCTATGTGCTGCACGCCTTCCAAAAGAAATCTAAGGCGGGTATTGCAACCCCTAAGCCCGACATTGACCTGATTAACCAACGATACAAACAAGCACAGGAGTTGGCAGAAGATGAAGAAGAATAAAAATGGCATCGAATTTGAGGAAAGCAGCGGCAACGTGTTTGCCGATCTAGGATTAAAGGACGCCGATGAACTTTACCTGCGTGCTGCTCTGGGTGTGCAAGTCATGGGCATTATCCAAGATAGAGGCTATTCCCAAAAGGAAGCTGCCAAGTTGTTAGGGATAAAACAACCGGAAGTCTCGGCCCTGCTCAATGCGAAATTCCATCGGTTTAGCCAAGAACGACTGATTAGTTTTCTCAACAAACTTGACCTCAAAGTGACCATTCAGATTAGCCAACACAAGCCCGGTGAACCCTATCAAGAGGTTGGATTAGCCTTATAACTAAGCCCAAATTTAGCTCTCTAGGAGACGGCTTATAGTGGATATTGGCGCAGAAAAGTTCGAGACCCTATCCAACCGTAAAGGCTACAGGAGTAAACAATGGATGCTCTATTTTTTCAAATGAATATCCGATTATTGTAGAACATCTGGTCGTGAAAAGCAACTTTTGACCCGAAAGGGTATCAAAAATAGTCAATTTAATAGAACATTTAGTTCTAATTTTCAAACAATCCTTAGAAAAACAGGAAATCCCTTGCATTTATGCGGTAAACCTTGTATAGTAAGTTTTGTGCGCCAAGAAAATTATTAGGTCAGTTTTGACCTCTCTTTTTTAGCAAAAATTTTAGATGTGAACAGTAGGACGGGATGAGCGCTCATCCCGTTTTGCTTGCTATTCCGAACCGCAAATTTTGCCAGTGTCGTCCAGCAAAAAGGTAATATTTTGCGGATGGCGTTGGGTCTGCTCATTGGCCGTGATTTCGACAGTAAAGGCACAGCTAATCCGTTGATTGTCATCTACTTGACACGCGATGTCGGCAAGGTTCAATGTGCCGTCGCCCGCCTGCGTCTCGAATAGACCAAACAGGTCGTCCAGCGAATCGCGGGCCGAATCGCACACCAAATCTCCGGCAGCGTCCCGATTTCCTACACCTAACGCTACCAAAAACAACTCAGCATTATCCACCGCTGTACTGGTTAGGGTTGACCCCTCAAATTGGGTCAATTTCTGCAAGGCAAGTTGGGCCAGCGCCAAAGCCTGCACATCATCCAATTCGCCATCGCCCGCCAGATAGAGCGCGATTGCGATGATATATGATCCCTGCCGAATGTAGAGGGTATCGGTCTGTAGGGTATTGACATCGGGCAGGCCAGTGTTGGTAAGGATCGCGCCAAAACTTTCATCCCCCAAGACCGTGATAGGTAGACTGGCAAGGGTTGCATTGATGGTCGTCTCTCCACCATACAACTGCTGCCATTCGACGCCATAGCAGGATTGGGCGGCAGATTGAGCCAGTGCAAAATACTCGGCGGCGTCCTCATCGGGGAAATAATAGATGGCCTCCACTAAACCCAGCGGGGCGGTACTATTTAGATACGATACCTGCACGCCTTGTGTCTGGAAGGTCGCTTCGATGGTGGCACAAAAGAGGGTTGCGGGTGGTGCGCTTAAGGAAGTAGGTTCAGATTGAACCAGCCAACCGCTGGGCAGGTCGTCGGGGGTCAGCAGGGCCAAACGTAGCAACTGCGGGCCACCTGCGGCTAGGCAATCCGCTTCAAGGGCGGCGAGGGCAGCTTGGGCCTGATCCACGTAATTCAACGCGGTGACGAGATCACCCGCAGCATAGGCAGTTTGGGCTTGTGCGAGGAGGGCGTTCACCTCGGTTAAATCAAAATCACAGCCGTCCTCTTGGGCCGTCGCAGGGGTAGTGAAGACCAAGAGTACGGCTGATAGTATCCAAATGCATAGGGGGCGGGTCATGGGTTTTGCTCCAAAACGGTCTTTGTAAGGGAGGGTTTGATGTATAAATTCGGGAATGCAACCTCACCCCCCGACCCCCTCTCCAACAGGCGAGGGGGAGTCGAAAACGCCGTATTCAAGCCCCTCTCCACGTTGGAGAGGGGTTGGGGTGAGGTAAAAGCTACCCGATCATTTTTTGCACGTTATGAATTCCTCGAAAATCGCCTCTATCATACACTTGCATTACAATGGGAACAAAAGACGGCTACCCATCGTCTTAGCCCAAATAATAGTGTGTTTTGTTGAAAGGCCGTACACATGAATACTTCTTCCCGTCGGATGGCCCTGCCCATCCTTATACTGATTTGTGTTCTGATTGGTGTCCATCTCCCGCAAGATGTATGGGCGTGTGGCGGACTGTTTTGTCAAAATATCCCGGTAGATCAACAAGCCGAACGCATCATTTTCACCGTGAATGGCGACGGCACAGTCTCGGCGTATGTGCAAATTAATTACACCGGGTCAGCGCCGGAATTTTCTTGGGTTGTACCGGTGCCCAATACTCCCGACGTGGATGTCGCCGAGATTGCCACCTTTGATGCTCTCAGCAATTTGACCGCACCTGTTTTTATCACGCCGCCTTTTGGCTCATGTGTGCCTGTGGTCGAGACAACGGCGTCGGGACAGGCAGCCGGAGGGGAAGGTCAACAAGGGCAGGCCGGTGTTACGGTATTAGCATCAGGGACAGCGGGGCCATATGCGTATGATGTGGTCACGAGTCCCGACCCAAATGTGCTGATTACGTGGTTGCGGACAAACCAATATACTATCACCGAAGAGATGGAGCCGCTGGTGCGGGTGTATACGGACGAGGGCCTCGTGTTTTTGGCGATGAAGTTGCAGCCGGATCAAGGCGTGCAAGATATTCAGCCCATTAAGATGACATACCGCTCCCAACACCCGATGATTCCGTTACGGTTGACGGCGGTGGCGGCTAACCCCAATATGACCGTCATCACATGGATTTTTGCCGACGAGCAAGCCTATTCCACCAACTATGCCGCCCCTACGGTTGAGGATACCCATATTCGCGGTGTGCCCTATGCCAGCCCCAACAATTATCTGCAATTGGTTGACCAGACGGTGGATTTGTATCAGGGGCGGGCGTTCGTCACCGAATATGCCCAGCCGACGATTGAGTTGATGGATTTTGCGCCGACTGACCCGCTGCTGCTGGAATTGATTGACCAGTACGATTACGTGACGCGCTTTTTGGGGCGCATTTCACCCGAAGAAATGACAGTTGACCCGACTTTTGATTTTGATAACAAACTGCCTGATATCTCGAATGTGCATGATTTGTCGCAGGTTGACCCGGAAATTTATTGGGGCTGCAACAGCGTGCCCGTCGAGATTAAATTCGACCCGGATGTTGTGCCGGAAGATTTTCGATAGCTATAGATTGACCACACACCGTTTTGATTGAAAGGCGAATTTTACGATGAGATACTTTCGATGGATGGCCTTAGTAATATTCCTACTCGTAGGGGTGTCCAACCTGCCCAATGCCCTCGCCTGTGGTGGGTTGTTCTGTCAAAATATCCCGGTTGACCAGCAGGCCGAACGCATTATTTTCACCGTCAATGGGGATGGGACAGTCTCGGCGTATGTGCAGATCAATTACACCGGGTCGGCGCCGGAGTTCTCGTGGGTTGTGCCCGTGCCCAATACCCCCGACGTAGATGTGGCGGAAATTGCCACCTTTGACGCCCTCAGCAATTTGACCGCACCCGTGTTTATCCCACCTCAGATGCCGGAATGTGGCATGATGGCTATACCGATGGCGGCGGGGAGTGGCGGCCCAGTCGAAGAGGATGGTGTCACAGTGTTGGCATCCGGGACAGCCGGGCCATATGCGTATGATGTGGTCACGAGTCCTGACCCGAATGTGCTGATTACATGGCTGCGGACGAATCAATACACCATCACCGAAGAGATGGAGCCGTTGGTGCGAGTGTATACGGATGAGGGGTTGGTGTTTTTGGCGATGAAATTGCAGCCCGATCAGGGTGTGCAAGATATTCAGCCGATTAAGATGACGTATCGCTCCCAACACCCGATGATTCCGTTACGACTGACGGCGGTGGCGGCCAATCCCAATATGACGGTGATTACATGGATTTTCGCGGATGCACAGGCCTACACCACCAATTATGCCCGTCCTAAAATTGATGATGCCAATCTGCGGGTCGATTTTACACAGTTTGGTGGCAACAATTATCTGCAATTGGTGGATCAGACGGTAGATTTGTATCAGGGGCGGGCGTTTATCACCGAGTATGCCCAACCGACCACCGAACTGCTCGATTTTGCACCGACTGACCCGTTGCTACTGGAATTCATTGACCAGTACGATTATGTGACGCGCTTTTTTGGGCGTATTTCCCCCGAAGAAATGACGGTTGACCCGACTTTCGACTTAGACGATAAATTGCCGGATGTCTCAAATGTCTATGACCTCAGCGATATGAAACCAGAGACCTATTGGCAGTGTGAAGATGCACCGCCCGTCGAGATTTTCTTTGACCCCGATGCCATACCGGAAGGTTTCCAATAAACTACTCAACTTGCCGAACGAGGATGGGCCGAATTTCTCACCCATCCTCACGAGCATACGGTCAGAGAATGGCTGATAACCGCTGGGCAAAGTCCGGTGGATTGCTTTTTTCAATCACCACTGTTTGGGCATCGTGAAAGGCCATAAAATCACGCAGGGCGGCGGCGACATCGGCAATCATTTCATCCGTCAGCACAACCCCCGGTTCGAGATGTAAGGCTCTGAGGCGCAGATTCTTTTCCTTGCGCTCCATCTTGACATCAAAGCGGCCAATCAATTGATCGTGCCAAAGGATGGGCAGACAGTAGTAGCCCCATTTGCGGATGGGTTCAGGTTTGTACGTCTCCAAAATCTGCTCAAAATTCCAAAACTGTTCGTCGCGGTCTTTGGCCCAAAACAGGCTGTCGAAGGGGGTCAAAAAGGTGGTGCGCCGCGCTTGGATTTCGCCCGCAGCCGCCTTCTCCAAAAGATCGAGAGCATCTTGATGCACGACCAGAGGATACGTTTTGCCATCGGTCAATTCCGCCTTAATCTCAACGGCTACCCCCTCTTTTTGCATCGCTTCGAGGTGGGGGCGTGCCTCATTGCGTTTTTGATAAGCATAGTCGGCGACCTGCATCAATTGGGCCACTCCCAACGATTTTAGCGCACGTTCCAAGAAATACCGCTGCATTTCGTCATGGGTGGCCTCGCGGGTATCCACCCAATCCGGCAGCACCCGCTCCGGCACATCATAGACGCGCTGAAATTTGACGCGACCTGCAATCATCAAATCGCCCCGATCATACAGATATTCTAGGGCACGTTTGGCGGGTTTCCAGTCCCACCAGCTATCACGGCGTGGGCCGTCGTATTCAAAGTCGCTAATCCGAACTGGGCCTTCTTTGCGGACACGCTCCAACACCTGATTGGTCATGGCGAGATTGTCTTTATCCTTGACCCACGTTTTCCACCAATGATGATTGCCGTCACGAAACCAGCGCATTTTCGGCATCAGATAGCGGTAGTCTTCGAGGGGGACAAGGCAGGCAGCGTGCAGCCAATATTCAAATAACTTGCGGTTAGGGTGGTTCGGTTGACCGTCCCCCCAACTGACCTTATCCAATTCGGCAAGGTCGTAACGTCCAACGCGGCTGTAGGCGGCAAGATAATGGCTGCGATGGGCCATTTGCAGCGTGTCAATTTGCAGTGACCCCGTTTTTTGCACGGCGGCATACAAATCGGCTTGGGTCGCCATTGTGTCATCGGTTCTCTGCGGCGTGTCCAGTCCTTGTGTGTGCAGCGCCAGCGCACGGATTGCGGAAAGTGGATAGACGGTGTTGGTGGATTTGGTTTTTTTCGGCATGTATTCCCCGGTTATCCTTTGGATGGGTTTAGCAATTGGAAATCAACTCATCGGCGAACTGCATCAATTCCATAACGTGATAATCATAGGGCTGAAGCGCCTTGGCCTTGACCCAAAAGCGCTGCTCAAGGGTTGTAAAGGTGAGGTCGGGTTGAGATTCGTATATTCGATTCCGTTCCGCCTCAAGTATCCTATTCTTTGCCTCTCGCTCTGGTGTGATGGGGTCTTCATCGTCAGGCCAATCGTCAAACATGGCAGCTTCGTTTTTGGTCAGGGCCAGCGTGAATTCGGCTTCGGCACGAATGGCGGGATTTTCATCTTGCGCCAGAATTTCAAGACAAGGGATGTTTAGGCTATCTGGGCCACGATAACAATGATCCACTACCGCCCAGCGCGTCAGATAATTCCAATTATGGGCGGCTTCTTGCATACACGTCATATCATGCGGCGCATCCCTGACGCCATTAAGCCATTTGATTTCATCGAGCAGGCGCGAGGCAAGCAGGGGGTCGGTCTCAAAATGACGATAAAACGCTTCGATCATTGTACCGACGCTGTTGGTTGACCAGATTTTGCCGAGGGTATAGGTGGCTAGATTGCGGGCGTGATATTGCGGCGCGTATTGCACCAATAATTCGAGAGCCGACACAACCGGGGAGGTATAGACGCCCTCGCTAAATTTTTCGGCGCTCTCAGTATGAGTGGAAATCACCACGTCCTGTATAAAAAAGCAGGTCTCGGCAAATTCACCGGGACTGTTGGAGCGCAGTAGGTCGGTGATGGTTTGATACAGCACATCCAACGGGACGGAGGTCAAGAGGCGCTCGGTATATTGCGGCTGTCCTCCATACCGATAATGCGTGAGAATTTGGTCACGTAGCGTGGTCATTGATGCTTAACTCGATGTTGTGCTGCGATGTTGCTCGATTAAGTGGTCGGCGAAACGCATGAGATCCATGACGTGGTAGTTGCACCGATTGTCCTCAAACAACGGCCTGCAAAACTGCATCTCCAGCTTTTCAAACGTCAGGGCAGGTTCGGCTTGATTAATTTGCTTCCGCATCAAGCGACGCTCTTTTTTGGTCACGCCCTCGCTATAGATGCGTGACAAAATGTCTATTTTGAAAAGGAAAAATTGGACTTCATTACGAATGACTGCCATGTCATCTTCGGCAAGCATGTCCAAGATTTGGGATACACGCGGCGAGGTGATTTCGCGGTGTGTCATTCGATCAATCATGTGGACAGTCGCCCAACGGGTCAAATAGTTCCAACTGTTGGCGGCGGCTTCAAGACAGGCCAGTTGCTCAGTCGTATCGGATGCACGTTGCAACCAAGCGATTTCAAATATTAGGGCATCGAGCAGCAGGGGGTCGGTTTCCCGATAACGATGAAAACATTCAATCAACGTGCCTACCCGATCATAGAGGCAGAGTTTACCGAGCGTGATGCTTGTTTGCTCACGGATCATATGTTGGGGATGATTCAAAATCAGCCGTTCCAGCGCGGGGACTATCGGGGAATCACTTAGGCCCTTTGAAAATTGGACGGCCACCTCATCGCGCTCGACCAAAACCACTTGTTGCAGAAAGAGGCGGGTCGCCATAATCAATTCGACATCGCCATTCAGCAAAAAATCGGTCATCTGCTGATGAGCATCGGGGTGCGCGGCGATAATTTCAGCGGCATAGTTGGGTTGTCTAAGCCAGTAATCAAGATAGGTCAGGATTTGGTCGCGCAGTAAATTTTCCATAGTTTTTATGATAGCTTAAATGTTCTATTTTGTCATGTGGATTTTCGCCTGCCCTACGCCAACACGACGATTGATAGCCCACATCCGTTCCTACAACTTTTGGCGGATTTTGGGTAAGCTGGAATCGCCTATGCTCATCGGTATAGTAGCGGCGAGTCATCAATCTAGCCTAATCTAAATATCCAACGTCGCTGTGACTGAACACCCTAGAGGAGGGAACTACCCATGAAGTCCAAATGGATCGTGCTGTTGATCGCGTTATTGGCAATGAGCGCCATACCCGCCTTTGCCCAAGAGGACGGCAGCACCACCCACCACATCTCGTTTGATGGTTTTTCGTTCAGTTTTGACGCGCTGGTCGCCAATAATGTGAGCATCACGCAGTACCCCGGCGATGCGTCTGACCTTGCGATGGCGGGAGCGCCGGAAGTTCACCACACCGAATTTGTGCTGTACAGCGGGGGCGGTATTCCGATTCCTGCCGCGTTTGAAGCCCCCGGTTTTGTGCGGGTCTATAACACCGCCGATTTTGCTGGGTATGCGTGGCATGAAACACAGTTGGCCCAGTTGCAGAGCCTGTTGGAAAACAAACCTGATCTCGCCGCGCATATGGTACTTCAGAGGGGTGATGATGACCCAAGTTTGCCGTTCATCCCCGGTGTGCCAGCGGGTCAGGTGATGCGTGCGCGTGCCGCCTATGTTGAAACGGATGAAGTCAAAGGGATTGTCTACATGACCATCTACCGCGAAGATGCCGCTCCCGCCTATGCGTATGAGTTTATGTACACGTTTCAGGGGATCAGCACCGATGGGGCGCACTATGTCTCCGCCGTGTTCCGTCCGATTCCATTCGCGTTCCCAGCGGAGATAGAGGCGTTTAATCCAACGACATTCGACGCCAGTCTCTATTATGCCAACGCGATTATTGATCTGAACCGAGCCAGCCCCGATGATTTTGTTATCTCGTTGAATCTGCTGGACGCGGTGATTGGGTCGTTCGCGTTCGAGGCGGAATAAATGAAC
>JAIOHL010000268.1 GCA_019913005.1 Anaerolineae bacterium
TGCTGCCCTTGTTTGAATCCGAGCGACCATTGCAGGGGTAATATCTGTCGCTGTGATAATCGCATCACTACGAAGGTAGTCAAGATCAGCCCCTGTCCCTGCGCCAACAATTAAAATTGTTTCACCCGCTTGAACATTCAAAAGTTCGATAGATCGCTGCCGATCAAGCGCAAACCCCCTAGTGATTCGGTCATAAATAGGTGCATAGAGGGTATAGCGAACTCGATTCCATCGATTGGTATTCATGGCTTTAGTCTCCACCACGATAGGTCAAAAGGCGTAACGCATTCACGACCACCACAATCGTGCTGCCCTCATGGAAGAAAACCGCCCCGCTGAGAGGCACGAGTGCCAACACCGAGGTAATCATTAAAAGACCAATGACGCCAAGCGAAATTACCAAATTTTGCCGAGTGATGGCAAGACTCGCTCGACTGAGACCAACAGCGAAGGGGAGTCTGCTTAGGTCATCCCCCATCAATGCAACATCGGCAGTTTCCAATGCCACAGCCGTGCCTGCACCACCCATTGCGATTCCTACCGTAGCACTGGCAAGGGCAGGTGCGTCATTCACTCCATCACCAATCATGGCAATGGAGCCGTGCTGCTGCTGCAATTGTTGAATCGTTTTCAATTTATCCTCTGGCAATAGCTCAGCCTGCACCTCGGTCAGCCCAACTTGGGCCGCTATATGTTGGGCCACTTGCTGGTTATCACCAGTCAACATCACCAAATTTACAATGCCGAGAGCTTTTAACCTAGCCATCACTCCGGTAGCGGCAGGGCGTGGGGTATCAGCCAACCCTAAAACACCTAAGACCATGCCTTTATGGCTAACTGTCGCGGTAGTACGTCCTCCCGCCTCCAATTTTTGTACGACCTGTTCTAATTCTGGACTGACTGCGATGTTGGCTATTTCGCGGAAGAGTTTGAGCGTGCCAATGTAGACGGGTTCTCCTTCAACACCACTACGCACACCTTTACCAGCGACGTTTTCCAAGCTATCAGCGGTAGGTAAATTAAGGTTACGAGCCTTCGCTTCCCGCACAATGGCCTGTGCCAGTGGGTGGTTAGATTGTTGTTCGACAGATCCTGCCACGCGAAGCAGTTCATCAGGCGGGGTGTTGTTGAGAGAAATCACATCCGTCACACTGAATTCACCGCTGGTAATCGTACCTGTTTTATCAAAGGCGATTGTTTTCAACCCACCGAGATTTTCCAGATGGACGCCACCTTTAATTAGAACACCTTGCCGCGCTGCCTGTGCAATCCCCGCTAAAACCGCTGCGGGAGTACCAATTGCCAAGGCACAGGGAGAAGCCGCTACTAACAAGAGCATTCCACGATAGAAACTCGCTTCAAAGGATGACCAGCCTGCCACTATGGGGATAAGGATGATTAAGCATGTTCCAACTAACACAGCGGGGACAAACCATGCGGTAAAGCGTTCGGTAAATTGTTGGGTTGGGCTTTGCTGACTTTGGGCTTCGGCAACTAACTTCATCACACGACTCAGCGTATTGTCTTGTGCGACTTTCGTCACTCTCACCTCTACGGCATTATCGAGGTTAATTGTGCCAGCAAAAACATCATCGCCTATTGTTTTATTGATAGGAACACTCTCGCCAGTGATGGGGCTTTGGTCAACCGTGCTTTGCCCTGTGGCGATCTTCCCGTCTACTGGAAAACGATCACCGGGTCTAACGACTACGACATCATCCACCTGTAATGTATTTACATCGGCCTCAACGATTTGGTCACCGCGTTTGACATGGGCCGTACGAGGCAGTAACTCACCCAAGGCATTTACGGCATTCCGGGCACGGTCTAGGGCATAATGTTCCCCGGCATGACCCAGACCAAACAGGAACAACAAAAACGCCCCCTCGGCCCACTCACCTAACAGAGCCGCGCCCGCAGCGGCAGCTAACATCAAAACATCGGTATCAAATTTACCTTTGAGCAACCCCGGTAGTGCGTGGGTCGTCACATCATAGCCCCCCGCCAGATAAGATAGGCCAAAAAAGACCAGTGCTACCGTTTGATTCAGATCGAAAAACTGCTCCCCTAACCAACCGATGAGGAAAAACGCCCCAGCCAATCCTACCAAAATCAGCGCCCAGCGTTCTTGTATCGCGTGCGGCAAAAACGAAGGGGCACTGCCATGATCATCCCCATCATGTGGCTCGCCTGAAGTGGCAGGTTGCGTTTTGGGGGGCACAATCTTTACCCCTGCCCTCTGCAACGTGGCTCGAACGGTTTCAGATGACAACACTTGGGTGTCATAAGCAACAAAAATCAGTCCAGCGGCATAATTGATTCTTGCGTGCAACATGCCCGGCAGGGATTGCAGCGTCTTTTCAACTCCTGAAGCGGCATCAGCAACTTTTAGTCCCCCAAAGGGAATTTCTTCGTGCTGATAGCGATCTGTGATCCGTGCCCCAGCTTCCCGTGCTAATTGTTTTAAAGTCTTGAGGCTGATGAGGTTGGAGTCATAGTGTAGACACAATTGCGCTGCCCCGCTCTTTTCAACAATATGGGCTTTCTCAATGCCTTTGATTTGAACAAGGCGATCCGTCAACAAATGGATACATTCATCAGTTGGGTCTAGGGTTGGGAGCAGTATATCAAGGTTAAGCTGGGTACTCTGATTCACAATTGATACTTCCTCTCATTAATGAACGACTGAACAGATATTCAGATGAAAACGACAAAAAAACTAATGCTCTGAGCATCGCTTATTTGTGAAGGGTGTGTTGAATGGCCCGTTCTAATAAATCCCGAATGTGGTTATCATCAAGTGTATAAAATACCTGTTTACCAACTTTCCGGGCACGTACAATTCGTAAGGTGCGCAGCAAACGTAGTTGATGGGATGCGTTCGACTCGCTAATTTCAGCAAGATTGGCAATCTCGCTCACCCCCAGTTCTTGGTTTAAGAGTGATGACAGAATGCGGACACGAGTAGGGTCACCCAAAGCCGCAAAGATTTCACTAATCTGATCAGCTACTGCCCGATCAAGTACATTAGTTTTTCGGTGAAGAGCATTATCAGCCATAAATTACCATTTGAATGATTATTCATATGTTCATATTTTACTACAAAGAGACATTCTGCCTAGCCTTAATTTTAAGGAGGCTAAGCAGAAGACAGAATATGGCGTGTTAGGAGGGAAGACGTGCTTCCAATTCTTCAATAAGTTGACGGAGCGAATCAATTTGATCTTGCAAATCATCTGGCTCAGGGAATTGTAGGTCACTAATTGGGTCTGCTGTACTAAATTCGCCATCTGTTGACGAAAAGGTCTCATCTACTTCTAAATCTTCAATCGTTCCCACCAAACGGAAGGTATAATCGCCGGGGCGAGTCGGAATTAAATCTGCTACATAGTGTCCGGTTTTGCCGGGGACAGAACGCAGATGCAACGTTTTGGTTGCAGGGCCAAAGCTAACATCAATTTGCAAGGTATCCTCCAAGTTCATAACAAGGCTACCTTCGACCTCAGTTTCCGCCCCCTCGACATGCTCCCCCTCAGCATCCTCATGCTCCTCCGTTTCATTAGAGTGGTCGGCTGCCGCTTGAGTATTGAAAATAGTGATTTCTGGGCCGTTGATTAAGCCTGTATAGGCTGGTTCTACCCGCCAACCTATTTCAATAGTATATGGCCCCACTTGGCGTCCTTCATGTGCAGCGACTGAATGGCTACTAGTTACAGCTAGAGCAAATGCTACTATTACCGCCAAACTCAGAACAAATGCCTTTGCAACACGCATAAATACTCCTTAAAACGCGAACGAAATGGTTTTGAGCTTGCATTTCAAAATATACCAGTAGATGGCAAAAACACTAGTACAAACCCTTAATCAGCTTTATAACGAAGCAGCCGTGACGAATTCGCCAGAATACCCAGATCAGGTAGCGATTGGGCGGCGGCGGCCAGTACAGGTGGAAGGAAGCCGAAGGCTGCCAATGACAATCCGATCAGGTTGTAGATAGCGGTGAAAGCGATATTCATTTTGACCACGCGCATCGTGCGACGGGCAATCTGAAGCACTTCCGGTACTAGCATCCAATCGTCCCGCATTAGGGTGACGTGGGCAGCTTCAATAGCGACATCCGTCCCTGCCACACCCATCGCTATGCCAATATCCGCTTGGGCCAACGCGGGCGCATCATTCACGCCATCACCTATCATAATCACGGTATAGCCCTGCGCTTGATAGGATTTCACGACTGCGATTTTGTCCTCCGGTAACAAGTTTGCTTGATAGCTTACCCCGAGGCTTTCGGCAAGGGCGGCGGCTACTTTTGCGTTATCTCCGGTCAGGAGTTCAACTTTCTCAATACCCAGTGTTTTCAATTGGGCAAGGGCCGCTGGCACTTCAGGGCGGATCGTATCGGTAGCTGCCAACACTGCCGCCAATTGCCCATCACACTCCATAAACAACGCTGTTTTCCCTTGTTTTTCGAGGTCAAAGGTATTCTCAAGTCTTTGCGCCTGTGGAATCAGGCGACGGTTGCCAATCACGACCTGCTGACCGTTGATTTCTGCCCGTATGCCCAAACCCGGTACCGCTTCAAAGTGCTGCGGTTCATAAAGTTGAAGATGCTGTTGGAGTGCGGCACTGCGAATGGCTTGAGCGAATGGGTGTTCCGAATACCGTTCGGCTGAGGCCGCCAGCGTCAAAATTTCGCTTTCGGACATGCCATTCAGCCGGATAATATCACTGACCTGTGGACGACCTAGTGTGAGTGTGCCAGTCTTATCCACCAATACCACATTTGCTTTTGCGAGTAGCTCAATATACTTGCCGCCCTTGATGAGTAAACCATGTTTTGCGCCTGCGCCTACGGAAGCCAACATCGCAATGGGCGTTGCCAGTGCAAACGAGCACGAACAAGCCACCAACAGCACGGCGGCTGTTGCGAGTGGATCGCGCCCAATGAGAAAAGTGAGCGCGGCAATCGTCGCCACGACGGGCAAGTAATAAGCTGAGAATTTGTCCGCCATGCGCTGCACATCGGCGCGATGCGCTTCAGCTTCTTCGACCAATCGAATCACTTTACCAAAGGTCGTATCCGCCCCAATGCGGGTCACGCGAACACGTAAACTCCCCAACTGGGCAACCGTAGCGGCAAAAACATGGGAACCTGCCCCGACTTCGATTGGCATGGATTCACCTGTAATTGAGGCTTGATTAACGGTTGCTTGCCCGCTGACGACCTCGCCATCGGTTGGAATTTGTTCGCCCGGACGGACAATAACGACCTCGCCCACTTGAACCTCTTCGACGCGAATAGCCTGCTCGATGCCATCCCGTTCAACCCGTGCGGTTTTAGGCGCAATGGCGGTCAGGTCTTTGACGGCTCTGCGGCTGCGTTCCGTCGTGAACTGTTCGGCATAATTCCCAACCCGCATGAAGAAAACAACAATCATGGCGGTAATCCATTCGCCCACCACGAGGGCAGCAATCACACCAATCACCATGAGGGTATGGGAAATAACCTGCCCTTTTAGCGTTGCCCGCATGACATTGCGAAAAATGGAGTAACCCGCGATCAACACCAACCCCACGCCAATAGGCAGTGGGATAAACTCGGTTACTGCTTCAAACAGCCCTAGCCCCTCCCCAACAACCACGACAAAGACCACTACCGCAAAAACGATCCCAAACAGTCTGAGCACCGAACGGCTAACCCCCATTGCCAGAGCGCCTGTTTCGGCCTCGGCCTGTTCAGGAACTTGATAGCCTGCCTGTTCGACGGCCTTGCGAATTAAAGTTAAATCCACTTGGCTAGGGTCAAGCTGTACGACGGCTTTTTCTGAGGCAAGAAACACATTGGCCGACTGCACCCCCGGCAGCAGGGCAATCGCCCGCTGTACATGCTGCGTACATTCCGTACAATCCATCCCTGCAATAGGAACTTCAATGGTCTGGATGTTTGACATTCTAAAACTTCCTTAATTTACCTTCTCTAGTGCTACCAATGTCAATCTGTTTGATGCTCCTAACTATTGCTAGGTTGTTCAATCTCATAACGAGTACATTCATAAATGCCGCGTGCTACGTCGGATAACAAGAGGTCGGCGATGGTCAACAAATCTCCTACCCGGTCATCGCTCAGGCGGTAAACGGTGTATCGCCCGTTTTGTTCAGCCATGACTAAGCCACAATCTCGCAAGCAACTTAAATGATTGGAAACATTCGATTGTGAAAGGCCAGTGGCTTTGACAATATCACTCACCGTTCGCTGGTGTTCGCGGAGTGCCTCTAAAATACTTAAGCGTGAAGGATCGCTAAATCCGCGAAACAACTTGGCTTTTAGGGCTAATTTGCTCTTTTCAGGGGGCAGCATAAGCAACCTCATCAAATCACTACATCATTATATGATGATATGTTAACTCGACTTCTCATGGGTGGCAAGAGTCTGATAGGTTATTAGATAAGCAGGAAAATGATTAATCAACTTAAACTATGGTTGCCAATTGGCGCTGTACCTATGCAATGACTAACTTTAAGGTTTGAGATAGAAGGTCATATAGCCAAACTTGCACCGTTGGAAAACTGGCTTTAAGGTCAACCTTTGTCTCAAAATGCAGGTAAACCTATATGCAGGGTGTCATTTGGGCTCACAGAGATGTTGAACTTATGAAAGTAATTAAATATATATTAGCAAATCCACTGAGTATGAAAATCAAATCGGGCACCTCCCTCTGTTAACAAATAATCCGTGACCGATCAGAAAGACACTCTCATGGTTTGAGAGTGTCTTCACCCAAGTGTCGTCAGTGTCGAAAGTGTCTTAATTGTCAGTAGGCTTTGGTAGGTTATTCCTCGGTCAAAAACTCCACTGCCACATACCATTCGGCACGCCCATAGAGACGATCTACAATCAAACCTGCCTTGACTAAGTCTTGCGCCAACTGGCGAGCACGTTTGGCAGGTAGGTTAAGCGCGCGATAGATGTCACGCAGACTGCTGCCCTGCACGCCCGTTTTCCGCAAAAATATCAGCAGCTTACTTTGGTCACGCTGTTCCTGTACAGCTTCCCCACTGCGATCCATCTGATGCAACAGTCGCGCTGCACTCCCTCGCCACATCTCGGCAATCACTTTGCCACTCTCCCAGTGCTGCTCAGTCACAATGGGAGCGGGTTCTTCAGTCTCTAACCAATCCAGTGCGGCCAGCAGCGCGGCTAACTTAAATGCCTGAACGTGCATCCGCCCATAGGCACCCTTGAGCCGTTCATCTAACTCCACATCTCGATGGGGATTACACATCTCGCGCAGCATCTGACTGTAAGTTTGACAGGCTTCCCAACACTGCACATTCAGCTTAAGCGAACTAGGGGCAGCTAACCCCATCTCTGTCATTTGTGGCTGCGGCAGTCTGTCATGCAAGCGCCGTAAGCCTTCTGCTAACTCCACTGGAGGTGGTTGGAACGCCTTAAGCGCTGGGCGTTCTTCGTAATTTAGCTCAGGAGTCAGTAGGGCAAAGCGAATGAGCAGCCCATTGGCCCAATCCGCATCGGACACGGCGACCGACAAACCTGCGGGTGTGGTCACGCCCAAAATGGACAAGGCCGCATTTTCTACTACCGTCAGCCCGGCCTGAGTATCTTTATCCGAATAATCCGGACAGTCGTAGAGTTCCATGAGCAGGTCTTTCATTCCGACCATGTACTCCTTGCGGTTAATCGCACCAAACAAACCCGCCACTTCGTCCTTGAGCAGTCCACGTTGGGCTGCAAAAGGTTGTGCTCTGGTCAGGCGTTCCTGCTGAGCTTTGGTAAGTTTATCGAAATTAGCCGGCATTCGACCCGCTAGAGCTTCTTGAAAACGTTCGGGAGAGCCGGGTGTAGGCATCAACATGTGTGGAATAGCCTCACGCGCAATCTGCTCGGCCAGTTTGTAGGCGGTAGATTTGCGATAGTAGGTCGTATCCGCAATGAGCATCAGGTATAGATTGGTATAGATCTTGATGCCCCAAGGCGCCTCGCCAAAAAGCCGACGACCCACCGCCACTGACAACAGCCATAACCCTGCCGCGAGATGGAAGTCCATCGGGGTTTGGTTGCCGGTACGACCCGCCCAATCCAGATATTGCTGTAGCCAATTCGGCAGTTTCAAATCCGCTAACGATGGCGCTGCCGGTTCATGCGGTGGTATACCATCCCCTTCGGTGGCAGGTAAAACCGTAGGCGTATGAGTAGCAACAGGATCAGGCTGTAACTGGAGCATGGGGAAGGATTTAGCAGCGGGCGGATGAGGCGAGAGGGGTTCGGGGTGAGTCATTAGCCCACCATAGTCGTCAGGATGAATCCCTAGAACATGGCAGATGTCTTTGGCAAGCAGCGTGCCACATTTGAAGCAGTAGCCGTAACCTGATTCAGTGTTAAAACCAAAACTCGGGTGGCGGTCACCATTTTTGTGATTACCCGGATGGATACAGGGGCCATGCAGCCACTCCCCATAGCGGTGGTAGCCTAAGTTCGCAAAATGATGGGCGAGGGCCTCAATCAGGCGTGGGTTGAGATCGCTACCAGTGGTGGGCATGTTACGTGGCGGTTGCCACTTGGACTGGGGCATCGGGGGAGTTTTCTTGAAAGATTCAATCCATTCGACGACCTCAGCCAAATCTGCGACGGGTAGAATGGGTAAGGTCTTTGCCACAACATAAGGATTATGCGTGGCGGGATGGAGACTTGGTGGGGCAACAATCTGCCGCCCCGCTGCACACATTTCTAAGTTCCCGAGTGGTGTGCCCATCGCTTTGACGGCTGCCGGTAGTTGCTCGACCTGCCAATAAAGATGTTTGCCTATGCCTCCCCCCGTCGCCACGGTGTAGGTCTCGGCTAGAGCAGGAAAAGTAGCGACAAACGCCGCGTAGCCCGCCGCCCCATCCAAATCAAGAGCAACGCGATTGCCAGATACGGCACCGCAGACGAGACCTACATTGTCCAGCAGGCCGGCTTTATGCCAAGATTGAATCGTTAATAGAGTGGCTGCCCTTTCTTGATACTGTTTCCAGTTTTCCAGTGCCGGACGTTTGCCCTTCAAAGGCAAGACACTGAACCCCATTTGCATATACGCGATGGCCGCGTCCAAGATCGTTTTGGATTGTGCCGCTTGTACGATATCCGGCACGCTGTATGTACTATTCATGGCTGACTCCAAGCAAAGTTAATCTAACCTCAGATTGTGGAAACCTGAAAAATGACGCTTATAGTTGTTGCAGTCAGACGCGGGGCATACTACAATACGAGATACCACTCAAGTATTGCTGCTACGCCAGTGCCGCCTAACCCGGACATTAGGAAGGACGGAGTTAGAATCATGGTGGACTGCGTGTTCGTACAGACATCATCTAATTTCCCTTCAATGGGGCGAAAACATTACCTCAAGGTAATGTTTTCGTTTTCCTCTAGGTAACGCTGGGCCACCAAAAAGGTATTCAAGATGCTCTCCATACGAATTCGGGCCAAGTGCACATCTCCTTCTTCTTCGAGCAAAATACGTGCCACCTCTTCGCCCGATGGTTTGTTGTTGGAACAAAACACCTTAACGGCACGCCTTGTTTTGGGTGAGGTGTCGCTCTTATCCGACTTCGGCACATCATCGAATTTTTGATCACAGAGGTCTTTGACTTGTCGGGTACTTAATCCAAAGTCGATAATTTGGCGAATGATTTCCGCCTGTTGCTCAAGCGGCATATCCACGACGTAGCGCAATCGTGCTTCCTCAATGTTATAGCGATCCGCCATTTCGAGAGCTTCGTCTTCAAGCTGAAGCAGTTTCTTATGGCGGCTGAAGTGAACCAAACTGATGCCGCCCATCGCTGCCAAAACATCGGCGGTATATTCGCGCTTGCCCCTAAGATCAAGATCGAGCGCCTCACGATAGAAATCATGCGAAACATGACCCCGTGGAGGATAAATATCATGGATGGTGAGAAGCAGCAAAGCCGCTTGGCGGGCCATCCCAATGGCATTCAAGCCCGCTCGTGACGTATTCTCTTTGGCTTGACGAAAGACGGAGGATTCACCTAAACGCAGGATAATGCACGGGATCGTCCCATCACCTTGATAGCCGGGGATGAACTCCATATCCATGTAGTTGGCCCAATAGCGCCGTTCACCCGTCTCGATGATGTAACTGGGTACCGCCCCTTGCGAGCAATCCACAATCGTCAAGGGATTAACCTGCCCATCCTGCCGCAGGGTGACCGCTAAATTGGTCAAATCTCGTAAGTCCTGCTCAAGCGCGGTTAATTGAGTTGAACCCTCATCCTCCTCACCTACAACCAGCAAATCTAGTAGGCTTTCAAAAGGGCGACCCTTTTGGCGAGAAATGATCCTCACCTTCTCAATGTATTGTTTGAGTGCCTGTACTGGGGTGATTTCCTGATTGTGAAAAGCACGGTGAATTGTCTCGGGCAGCACGCGGCGCGGTTGCGCTGCATCCGGACGGATGAGCGCAATGGCAATCCGGTCTACTCGTAATCCGTGATCACGTAGGTTCTGCATCACTTCAGAACCCAGAAACGCCTGATCGCCAATGCTGGAAAGGATATCCAGAGTACGGTTGGGGCCATTGTGTTTAGGGGGCATCACACGGCCTCCTTCACAAACAGCCGCTTCAGCATCCAGCCCACCATCTGGGCGTAAGCCTCACTCGCCGTGCTGGTGGGATCATAGGCATAGACACTCAGATGGCTGCGATGCGCATACGCTACTGCTTCATTGGCCGGGATAATCCCACACAGCAGCTTGCCTAAATTCGGATGTTGGCGCAGGCTCTCAATCATCTCCTGATGACCTTTCACCCGACGGTCAAATTTGGTTACCACGACACCACTTAAACGCAGGTCGGGATGTCGCCAGCCTTCGCGGATTTCATAGATTTTGTTGATGACTGACTGCAAACCAACTGTTTCCAGATAGCGGGGTTCGAGCGTGATGACCGCATCCGTCGCCGCCAGCAAGCCCATTTCGGTCATGAGGGAAAACGAGGGTCGGGTATCGATGACGATAGCCGCATAATGATGACGAATGACACTCAAGGCATCGGCTAAACGATAGGGGGCACCCGGTGTGCTAAACAATTCACGTTCGGTGGCTTCGAGTTCGGCTGAGGCGGGAATGACATGGAGTTCCGGCAGCCAGTGGCTTGCCACAATCACCCGACTGAGGACTTCGGTCGTTTCTTTGCGGTCAGCCCCTAGTACCGCACACAAGCTATTATGGCGGGTGTAATCTTTACTGCCTGTCGCAGTGAGCGTCGCGTGGGCCTGTGAATCAGTGTCCACGATCAGCACCCGTGGATTGGCGGCCCCCGCCTGCTTGAGGCTCTGGCACAAACCATAGGCTAAGTTGATGGTCGTCGTGGTTTTGCCCACGCCGCCTTTGTTATTGGTCAATACGACCGTTGGGGTTGTCATGTGCATATCCTCTGTTCATGGAAGATATGCAGCCGATGTTGTCAGCGCCGCTGGTCGTGGACGATTTGGGAGATGCGTTGGGAGCTAATCCCATATTCCTTTGACAAGTCACTCATCAGTTCACCCGCCGCATACCGCTGACGGATGAATTCATTCCGAGTCACTTTTGCAGGATTGGGACACGTTCTGCGTCGAGGAACACCAGGGAAAATCGTTTCAAGCAACTGACAAGCCGCCATGACTAAATGAAGGCGTAATGGGGTCTGAACACCCGTATGGGGCACATTACGCTTCTGCTCATAAGTGGAAGCGTTTTGCGTTTCAATAGCAGCACCATCTTCGTACAGAGCCGCCCGCAGCACCAAAAAACGATCTGCCCAAGGCTTCAAGCGGAAGTCTATAATCCTCTGTTTATCCAAGTCGTACACGATGTGATCAAACAAATTGCGTGCCATGATTTGCCGTTCTTTTGGTTCGGCTATATCCCAGACTTGCGCCACCTGTTCAATCGCGTTCAGACATTGTGTCAATTCGAGCAGTGCCTGTTCACGCTGGGTCGTGTACGCTTCCCATTGTGCCAGTTCACGCTCACTATCCGCAAGGCGCTGACGGAATTCGGCTTCCTCGATATGACCTTCCATAAACAAGGTCTTCGTATTGCGAATTTTTTTCTTGATCCGTTCGATACTGCGTTGCCGTTCCAAGTTGGGATCTACAAAAGCATCATCGCCTGTTGCATTACGCTCTGCATCAGCAGCTAATTCGGCCATCATTGCCAGCGCCTCTTGGTTGACAGTCAAGCCCTTGATGAGTCGCGCAAAATCCTCTTCCAACTGATCACATAACACTGAGCGAGTCCCGCAACTGCAACTCGCACCCGGTTTGTGACGGTAACGGCGGATCCCATTTAAGTACGTGCCATTTAAGTTGGTACGTCTAGTCGGATCACCTTCGATAATTGCCAATGCCTCACAATGAGCACAACGGGTGATATAGCTCATGGGGTAAGGATAAGACGTCCGCTTATGGCCTCGATCTACAGGACGCAACGCTCGACCACTGCGTATCTTGGCAACTTTTTGCAGAAGATCGACTGGGAAGACAGTTCGATCTGGATCAAGTTGGATACTCTCTACTTCGTCGTTCGTGAAAACCGTTCGAGTTTTGGCCGTCTGCCCAAGCACCAGACCTCCATACTCAGGCCAATTCGCCAGCACTCGCCGTATATCATCGCGGAGTAACATGCGAGGATTCCCCTTGCGGTCACGGAAAGGATACCCTTCACTGTTCATCAGGTAGGAGAGTTTTTCCGCACCTATTTCGCCTTCAGCATAGAGCCGAAGAATATACTCGGCAGTCTGGTAGTACGTGCGCCACACCGCTCCTTCGGCTGGGCATATGGCCGAACTGCCTTTGAGATAGGAACCCTCTAACAGCCACCATGCACCCTCATTACTGGGTTGTAGATAGCCATTGACATCCCGTACAGTGCCAAACGGTGGCCTACCGACACTTTTCCCGCGACTCTTCCGGTACCGGATACCATCCTTAACCTTATCGGCAATGTCGTCAGCATACTGCTCATCAAAGGTAGCGGTGATGTTGATGATGAACTTGCCCATGGCGCTATTGGTATTGATTTCCTTGCCCGGTGCAGCCGTGATAAGGGCGATACGCCGCTGTTCCAACGTATCCAACAGCTTGCCAATACGCCAGCCTTTGCGGTGCAGACGTGACAAATCATTAGCAATCACCGCTGCGACGTTCGGGTTCCCGATTTGAGCAACTAGTGCTTGCCAGCCGGGACGATTTTTCACGTCTCGACCTGACTTATGACCATCTACGTCTTCAAACCACAATGGGGTATATCCTTCTTCTTCGCACTTCCGCAAGATATTGGCGCGTTGGCGTTCAGGGCTTTGGGTCTCATCACCTTCGCGGGTCCACGACATACGAATATAACAGAGAGCTATGCGTTCAGATCGGTGATTAGGGGTAAGCAGCGAGGACATGACAGAATTACCTTATCAAGTAACTAAAATTCGCAATTGACTTGTGGATTGCCCACACGGTAAAGTCTGTCATTGGTCGCTGTGCCACTGAACTTGGTACGCCGACCTGAGTGTTGAGGTGTTCTCGCACCTTGGCACTCGCATTTCTAATAAGACTATCCCGCTTGTTTTTCATTGTCAACTCGCTTCAGAAATTTCGCTCTGTTTACTCAAGTGTTTGGCTTGAATTTCCGCGACCACTTTAATAAAAGCTGAGAACCCTTCCACGATTTCATATTCCATGTATTCGGTTCCCAGCCGTTGACAGACTTGCCGCGCAAAAGCATCAAGCGCTTCAGGGGCAGGCGGGGAGTATAGCACGGGACGGGTGGGTAGTGGGTTTTCGTCACACATGGAGTGATCCTCACAAAATATTTTCGGTTTACTTCCTCAAACAGAACTTTTGTTCTCTGTTTAACTTTCTTTACGATACCATAGGATTGATGCTTCGCTGGTGTATTAAAATCTGCCCCTGCATAACAAATCTTGTGCGTTTTTTTGCATCTTAACGGTTTATAAACAGGTCTCTACCCAAACTATAACGGCTAAACCCCTCTCTTTAGTAGCATGTTTTGCATCTTCTTCTTACAATGAAACATAGCACAAACGTTCTGTTGTTGAATATTAGAAGATTACTATGACAAGGAGAGGTTTATGACTACAACATTGGCGGTAGTAGACACCGCCGAACTCACCCGAATTGGTATCCGAGAAATCATCTCAGCGTCGGATAAGATCAGACTCATAGGTGAATTCGCTTGTTTGGAAGAAGTGGATGGATTTTTCCAAACCACGCCAGTGAATGTGCTGGTACTGGGAAACACCCATCCTTATTCCAAGCTGGTACAAGACCTAACTAGACTCCGCCAACAAGTTCCTGATTTAAAAGTGCTGCTATTGGTAAACAGCTTTAATGCCGAGCAGGTTGAGGAGTTAGCCGGTTTAGGCACGGGTGGATTTTTGTGCAAAGACGAGCAGTTAGCCGATATGCTGCTCATCGCTATTCGCCCTGTCGCACGTGGTGAGTTGTTTATTTCACCCTGCGTCGCCAGTGTTTTACTTAAGGCGAATCAGAATCATGAAGATAATCCACTGAATCTGCGCCAAATGCAGGTGGTTCGTTACATGGGGCGGTATCTGTCCCCGCAAGAGATCGCCATGAAAATGGGCGTATCCGCCTCTTC
>JAIOHL010000269.1 GCA_019913005.1 Anaerolineae bacterium
TCCCAAGATTTGCCGCACCGCCGCCCCCGGATTCGGGATAGCATACGTCTCAAAAGTTTCGGTTTCGGGGTCAAAACGCACAAGGCTGTTGTTGCCAAAATCACTCATCCACACATCATCGCGCTCATCCACATACACCGCGTAGGGCATAGGATTATCACCGGGCAAACGCCATTCTTGCCACGATTCATCCGCCGGGTCATACATCCCAAGCTGCCCCGCGTTCCACTCGCTGACCCACAAGCGCCCCTCTGAATCCGACCAGATGCGCCGTGCCCCTTGATTGGGCGTGGGTGGCTCAATCACGGTTACGTCGCCCGTCTCAATATCAATTTTGGCGATGTGACTGCCTGCCAGCGACGCATAATACACATCCCCACCGGGTGTGGTGGCAATCCCATACGGCCCACGACCACGCGGCGCATCAAACACCTCAACTTCACCTGTTTCGGGATCAACCCGCCCATACACGCCATTTTGCCCGGTAAACCAGAGGATGCCGTTCCCATCAAAGGTCGCCGTGTTTAAATTGGCATTCGGCGCGTCATCGGGTAGGGGAAATACTTCGACTGCCTCTGTTTCGGGGTCTACCCGCACAATCGCATTTAGACCACTATCCGTCACCCACGCGGCATCATCCGGCCCGACAATAACGCCGTGCGGTTGGGAACCACTTCCCAACGGGATATGATGAAATTCACCTGTTTCGGGATCAAGCCGCCCCAACTCCCCGGTGCGTTGAGCCGTATACCAGACCGTGCCATCGGGGGCAGGCGCGACATCGTGGGGATGTGAACCACTTTGCACGGGAAATTCTGTGATTTCGGATTTGGCCTGCGCCATCGGGACAAAAATCAGTAGCGCAAGTAGCGTGACGATGAGACAACGTTGCATGACGATTTCACCTTTCACCGTTTTTCTTTAAAACTATACCCCGAAGTCACCACCTGAGTTCCCTATCACAAATTCCCAATCCTAACGGTCAATTATGGTTCTGTTCCATTTTTGGGAGACAAAATATGGACAATCCCATCTTCAGTGGCAATTGCTAAACGATTTCCGTCATAGCTCCACGAGACAGAGAAGACGTGATTCTCAAAATGGATTGTCTCTATAACCTGTAAAACGTCGGAATCTATACGCCATATGTCAACAAATCCTTGTGGGTCAATTTTATAGTCCCAGTCTCCATAGCCAACAGCTAATAAACGCTTTTCAGGATTCCACTCTAATGCGTTGATATAGGGCCTTCCCGTATCTTGGATAGCGATAAGCTGCCTAACATCAGGCCTCCTTACAATTAATGTCGCAGTTGCAGGTGCATAGCTGGTTTGAACCGCTAGAATATGATAGTAACCATCCGAACTCCAAGTAGACCTTTGCACACCCGCGTCAACAAAATATCCAAAAACAGAATCTAAGGGATTATCGAGGCGTTGCAATGTCGCGCTGTCATATAACTCAACCGAGTTTTGCCGATTGGCTATTGCCAGCCATTCCCCGTCTGGTCTCCAAGAAATTGAGGAGGCGTAAGCACCACTTGACCGATCTACAGAACGTATCACTTCAAAAGTGTTCGCGGCGATATTCCAAAGGCTGACAGAGCCATCATGTAAAATAGCAAGTTGGCTTCCATCCGGTTTCCAAGCCAACGCTTGCACACTTTCAAAAGGGCCTTCAATATCGAGTGTTTCAATTGCTTTCAAAATATCGAGGATTCTATAGGGTCGTTGTTGTTCGATGTCCCAAATATAAACGTGATAGCTTCCTGCTCCTGCTGCCAACAGCTTACCATCTGAACTCCATGCAATGGCCTTAGAAATCCCTAATTCCACCGTAAAAGTCGCTATTTTTTGGTCGGCCTCAGTGTTCCAAATAGAAATTTCGCCATAAAACTGCACCGCCAACCAGTTATTTTGTGGATTCCACGCGAGGCCACAACTACCGCTGCATTTAATTTCGGATGATTGGGCATGGCTAATTGAAGGTATAGAAGGTTTTGTTAATGTCAAAACAACAATTATCGAGAGAATAAATACCTTGAACATAGCCTTGTCAAGAACTCCTTCGTTTACCACAAATAGCACTCGCTAACGGTCAATTATGGACCTGCTCCATAACCGATGACACCACTTGACAAGTGCATCCCGTTTCACTACCACTACTAACGCTATTTTCCCCTCTATCCAAATAAAATCGAATAGGCATTCATTCTGACCGTATCGCCTCCACTGGCTGAATCCGCCCAATGCGCCACGCCGGATACAACCCCGCCAGCAGTGCCGCAAGAATGGCTACAGCAAACGCCTGCGCGAAAAACTGCCACCGGATAAAAATCTCCATAGACCAGCCAAAACTCCGCAGATTAATCACCTTAATCAGTGCCATTGCCAGCGCCAAACCCACTGGCATCGCCATAATCCCCGCTACCGTGCCCATAATCCCCGTTTCCCACAGGGTCAGCCGCAGCATTTGTTTTTGCGTCAGCCCATTGGAGCGCATAATCCCAATCTCCCGCCGCCGCTCCAATTGCAGGGCCATCAACGCGCTCAAAATGCCGATAAACGCCACCACTGTCGCCAATAAATTCAGCGCCCCCGTAATAGCAAACGTCCGGTCAAACACTTCCATCGCACTTTGGCGCAGTTCCCGATTGGATTGAATCAGCAATTGTGACCCCGCCAGTTCATCTTGCAGCCGCGCCACCACCTCATCAATATCTGCCCCCGGCTCAACATACGCCCCAATCGCCGTGATGCTGTCATCCTTCCAATAGGAACGATAGGCTTCAAGCCCCATCGTCACATGGCCCTGACTGGTGGTGTAATCTTGATAAACCCCCAGCACCGCGAATTCATGCGGCCCTTGTTCGGTCAGCAGGGTAATGGTCAAATCGTCGCGCCATTTGATGCCCCGGCTGTTAGCAAAAGACTCCGTCAGCAGGACAGCATCACCATTGACCACGCGATCATAAATTTCGGCGTTGCTCAAATCCACCTTATAAATAAAATGCCGCCGATCCTCCGAAATATCACTCATAATCGCACTCAGGGGCACAGGCCGATCATCCCCTACCTCGGCCACTTCCGTCTGCCGGGTATAGACTACGTGCTGAACCCCCTCCACACTGGCAACCCGTTCAATCAAATCGCGGCTGATGGGGGTTCCACTTTGGCTGGCGGTACCGTTCGGTGGGCTGATAAATACATCGGCTCGCAGTGTTTGACCCAACCAATCCTCCACCGTAATACGAAACGACCCCACCATAATCGTGACGCCAACAATCACACTCACCGCCAGCATCAACGCCGCAATCGCCACACTCGTCCGGCTCAGGTTGCGTAAAATGCTACGGGGAGCCATCCGTCCGACCAGCCCGCCCAATTTCCCGGTCAGTGGTGGCAAAATGGGCATTATCCGCAGCACCACCAGCGCCGTCAGCAGTGCCAAGCCGTTAATGATGGAAAATATCCCAGCGAAATTGATCATCAAGGCCTTGAATCGCAGCAATCCCACCCCGATAATCGCCATCACGATGCCCGCAATTGTGATATAGGGGATGATTTTGAGGGTGCGTTGTTCAAGGTCACTGCGGCGGCTGGCACTAATTGGCGGGGTATTGGTTGCTTCATAGGCAGGCAAAAAGGCCGCAAATAGGGCCGCCCCTACCCCCATTACAAAGCCTTTAATCAGCGTAAATGCCGAGACATACAGCGACTGCACCGTCACGGTGAAGAACACATCATTGATGCTCTGTGTCACGACTTCAACCGTCGCCCGTCCCAAAATAATGCCTAATCCCAAGCCAAACAATGCCCCAACGCTACTGAGAAGTAAGGCTTCACTAATAATCAACACGAAAATCTGGCGGCGTGTCACCCCGATGCTGCGTAAAATGCCAATGACGGGGCGACGCTGCACCACACTGAACATGACGGTGTTGTAGACCAAAAACATGCCCACCACCAGCGCCAATAAACTAAGGGCGGTCAGGTTTAATTGGAAGGCATCCGTCAACTGCCCCACTGCCTCACTCCGCGCACGAGCCGTCATCAACAATGCCCCCGGCGGCAGGATGCCTTTAATATCCATAATTGCGGCACGGCCTTCTGGTATTTCGGGGTCAATAATCAGGTCAATCCGGCTCAATTTGCCTTGCATCCCCAACAATTCTTGGGCGGTACTGATGTCGGCAATCATCATGCCTTGCAGCGCTTGGCGGGCCAATGAATCGGACGTTCGCAGCAAGCCGATTACGGTGACGGTATAGGTCTTATCGCCATATTGCAATGTCAGGATGTCATTGGGCCGGATGTTATATCGCTTGGCTAAATCCTCCCCCATCAAAATCGTATTCGGCTGGATAAAAAATCGCCCCAACGCCAGCATATCCGGCTCATCTGTACCCGTGTCTATCGCGTTTTGGGTATTGATGTAATTCCGAAACGGCGGTTCGGCAAACGGGTCAATTCCAAACAGGCGTAAGGGTTGTTTATCTAATTCCAGCACGACTACGTAATCTGTCACCACTGGCGCGGAATTCTGCCAGCCAATCTCGGTGCGAATTTGGGTATAGAGGTTCTCATCCAATCCATTTGGCCCACCTGTAATTTCATGGGTTGTTTTGCCAGTGATGGATTCGGTGCTGAGTTCAAAGGCTTTGCTGGCGCTATTGTTGGCGATGTCAATGGCGACCATCATGGCGACACCAATCATCACCCCGATAATCAGCAGCACGCTTTGAATGGAGCGCCGCCGGATGTATTGCAGCATAATGCGGAGCAGCGTGGATGACATTTTTTAGAGGCCGCTCCCATTACTTTCGAGTTGGGCCATCGAATGCGCAAGTTCGGCGTGCATTTTCTTTTCGAGTTCGGCTTTGATTTCCGCCCCTACCCGTAATCGTTCGGTATCCTCAATCAATTTGCCATCTTCGATCCGAAACACCCGATCCGCATAGGGGATAATGTCCATACTGTGGGTCGCCATAATCAGCGTTTTCCCAGCATTGCGGGTCATATCGAGCAGCAATTTCAGGATAGTTTCGCCCGTGTGGTGGTCAAGGTTGCCGGTGGGTTCGTCCGCCACAATCAAATCCGGCTGATGGACAATCGCCCGTGCGATAGCGACCCGCTGCTGCTGCCCACCCGAAAGCCGGTCGGGATAGCTTTTTTCACGTCCCGCCAAGCCGACTTTGCCTAGAACCTCGGTGGCTTTTGTTTGGGCCTGTTTGCGAGAATTTCCCTGCAATTCATAGGGCAGGGTTACATTTTCCAAGACGGTCAGCGTCGGGATGAGATTAAACGACTGAAAAATGATGCCGATATGGTTGCGGCGAAAGATAGTGCGGGCATGTTCGCTCAGGGCTGTGATGTCGGTGTTATTGACGCTGACCTGTCCGCTGTCGGGGGCATCAATACCACTCATCAAATTCAACATGGTGCTTTTGCCGCTGCCGGACGGCCCAAGCAAAACGGCAAACTCACCTTCGTAAAAATTGACGGTCACTTCGTCAAGGATGACTCGTCTGTTATCGGTTTCAGTATAGCTTTTGGAGAGGGCATGGAGTTGGACAATTGGTTTTTGGGATGGCACGGCGAACCCTGTAGTGATTTTTGCTATGAGGTATACGCCGATTGTACAAGGTGGGTTCTTAGCGGGTCAACCCACCTGTGCAATTTCTCACAATGGCCTCATTAAAACATGGGGAGTTGGCCTTGCTGATTGGGGTCATCTATTGCGGCTGGATGTTGACCATTTTCGAGGGCCAGCAGCCATTGTTTGCGCCATAGACCTCCGCCATATCCCCCTAGTTTGCCGTCTTTGTTGACGACGCGGTGACAGGGAATGACAATCGAAATCCGGTTGAGGCCATTAGCGTGACCAACCGCCCGCTGGCCTTTTTCCGCGCCGATATGGTTTGCCAGCGCCTCATATGACCATGTTTTGCCATAGGGGATTTCCAGCAACGCCGACCAGACTTTTTGTTGAAAGGGCGTGCCGGGGTAGACTAACGGAACCGTAAACTGGCGCAATGTACCCTCAAAATAGGCGGTCAGTTCCTCCTGCAACTGGGTCAGATGTTCATTTGAGCCGGGGACAAGCGCTTGTTTAAAAATCCGTTGCAGGGTCTCAAACTGTGTTTCCAACATCCGGCGATCAGTGAATTCCAACAAGCAAATTCCCTCATCGGATGACGCTGCAATCAATGGCCCGATTGGGCTTTCTAGCCATGCTGTGTAGATACATTGACCCTCTCGACTTTGCCCCGGTGCTTGTCCAAACATGCGCTTAAATGCCTCCCGAAACCCACTGTGTGATTCGTAGCCATGCTCAAAGACGACTTGATCTAATGTCGCCCCTTCGCGGATGGCCTCAAATGCTACCCCCAACCGCCGCGCCCGACAATATGCTTGGAAGGTCATGCCATAGCGTTTGATGAAAAATCGCCGTACCCGTGTTGGGTCAATGCCCCTTGCTCGCAAATCCCCATCTTGAATTCTAAGCGAAGGATTACATTCAATTTCGTTAACTAGTGGCGCGACCCACTCCGGTAGCCGCCCTTTGATTTCAAGGGGGTGGCAGCGTTTACATGGCCGATACCCTGCAAAAAGCGCCTCCCGTACAGTGGCAAAAAACTCAACATTCTGAGGATAGGGCTTGCGGGCCGGACATGAGGGCCGACACATAATGCCCGTCGTCCGCACGGCAACAAAAAAGATGCCATCATAGGACTCATCACCATTCTGAAAAGCTCGTATCATTTCTTCAACTGGAGGCAGTAGGCTAATCATGGGAATTTGCTCCATACACCCCATTAGCTTGCATGGCATGAATTGTACGGTTAACCCGCTGTCGCTTCCACCGAAAAATGAACATGGATATTGGGTGAGATTTGGCCTATCCGTGCCGATTTCTCAAACCGAGATTTTAGCCCAGCCTCAGGAGAAAATTTAGGGCATCGGGGAAACGTCGTGCCCAATCCGCCTCACTGTGCGCCCCGCCGTCTTCTTCAAAATACAATAGATCATCGCCCAATGAATACCCCTTATTGACCAGCGATTCAACGACCTGACGTGCATGATACATCAGATAACTGATGCTCATATTGGTTTTGCGGCGGCTGCCTTCATTTGTCCCCACGTCCAAATAAATCTTGCCGGGGATATACGAGAGGCCATTGATAAACTCTTGGATACGCGGCATTCCTGCCCACAGTGCCGGACTGAATACCGCCGTATAACCGAAAACATCGGCGCGGTGGAAATATCCATATAGACTAATTAGGCCCCCCATTGATGACCCCGCAATACCCGTGTTTGCACGATCTGGCAGGGTTCGAAATTGGTGATCAATCTCCGGTTTGACGGTTTCTACGATAAACCGCAGATAATCATTTCCCCGCCCTTTACCAAAACGTGGATGGTCAAAGGGGTTGTATTCTTGTTGTCGTTGTTCATTGTTGGGAATCCCAACCACAATGAATTCAGCGTCCGGGCCATACTCGGCGGACAGTGTTTCAATGGTTTCGTCTACCTGCCACTCCCCCGCATAACTGGTGGCGGCATCAAACAGGTTTTGTCCATCCTGCATATACAACACCGGATAGCGTCGCTGGCTCATTTCGGGCCAGTCGTATGAAGGGGGAAGATAAACCAAAATATCCCGCGTATTTTGCAACTGTGGGCTGTAGATATTCGTCTTGATTTGGAGATTGCCCGAAACCGTATGCTGCTCCGGGTTTTTATCCAGTAGATAATCTTGCCAGTGAGTCATAGTCACCCTATGTTGATATAGAGAATGATAATATGTTGATATAGAGAATGATAAAAGGAGTATCCCAGCAATAAATTCTCTATAACCCCAGAGTGATGTTGTTAATTCTACACTAATTCAGGATCAGCAGATACGCAATTAAATCCGCAATCTGTTGTTTCGATAGCTTATCATCATATTGAGAGAACATGTTATTGCGATAGCCTTCCACCACATGTTTACCGGGGGCGATAATGCTGTTTAGCAGATATTCCTCCGCCGATTCACCGTCTACGCGCTCCCCTGCCTCACTGCCAATGCCACCCAAACCCGGCCCAGTTGCGCCATCTTCGCTGCCGGTCTTATGGCAGGATTGACAGGCTGGAGCATCGCCATCGCCCTTTTCAAAAAGTTCCTTGCCCGTATCAGCATCGCGTTCAGCCGGCAAATCGGCAACGGTAAAGGCTGCTTCTTTGCTGTCATCTTCGCAAGCGGTTAACCCCAAAACGAGGGCCATTAGCATCAAGATAGGCCATCTATAGCGCATCTTCATTAAGATCAATCCTCAAGACATTATCCGTCATCCAACAGCCCATATAAGGCGGCAGTTTTTGACGGGACAGAGTAAAAACATAGTGGATGGTTTTGCCCTCGGCGCTCATAATTGCCACGATCTGCTGTGCTTCGGCATCCATCACGTTGATAGGCCCATACTCCACCCCTGCCCAGTTGAGCATGGGGGCATAGATGGGGTTTCGGACGAGTTGAATAAAGCGATCAATCGGGCCAGTCACGGCGCGGTTGGCAGGTGAGGCAAATTGAAAGGCGACCCGAATGCCGTAATCCGGTTCGGGATCATCATTTTTTTGTAATGCCTCTAGCTGAATTTTGACCACCATCTGGGGAGGTAATTCGGGGATGGGCTGCGGCAGCAGATCATCAGCGTTGAAATTCATAGTGTCACCACCCATGAGATTTGTGACAAAAATTGCGAACGTAGTTTACACTAATTTGCAACACGCATCCACCGCTTTTAAAATTGCGGAGGCTTTGGCGAAGGAATTTAGAGAGGATAGCAAGGGTATGGGGTCAAAACAAAATCGGGCCATTTTTATGATAGCCCTGCTGATGATCGGGTTAATGGGTATATTAGCGGCCTGCAAAAAAGATAATGATGTGGACGTGCTGCCAACGTTGGCAAATGTCAATGAGGTGGCAGCGACACTTGGTATTCCTCCGCAGCAGATCATTGATGCCACCCTTACCGCTCGTGCCCCCACTGCAACCGATACCCCAACGCCCCCTACGATTGTCACCAATACTCCCACCAACACTCCAACCGTGACGATTACGCCGACCATCACGCCTAACCCGATTGAGTTGACCACTACAGCGGTATATGCTCGTCAAACAGAAATCGGGATGACCGCCAACGCCCCACCCACTTCCACCATCACGCCGACCCCGACCAATACCTTTACTGCTACGCCGGAACTGCCCTCCAATCCAGAGCCTAATTACATCGTCTTTAATTCCAATCGGGCCGAGACGAACGATATTTGGGCTATGCCGGAGTTTGATAAAGACGCCAAGCCAATTGTCCTTGCACCCGAAAGTAACGAATATGTGCTGGCGTGTGACCCACAGGGCCAGCGTTATGTTTTTGATTCGGATCAAGGCGGAGACCGAGAACTCTATTTAGGCGAATATGCCACAGGCCAAATTCGCCCCCTGACCGACACCGATGGAGAAAACTATCATCCCGTTTGGTCGCCCTCCGCAGACCGCATCGCCTTTGTTTCGACGCGCAATGGGGACGCCGATATTTTGGTGATGGATTCCGGCGGGGGCAATGCCGAGCGAATTACTATTGAGGGCAGCGATGAGATTTTCCCTAATTGGGATGTTTTAGGCACGACATTGTATTACAGTTCCAATCGTGACGGCAACTTTGATATTTTCGCCTACGATTTGATTGCTGATCTGGAAACCCGTATCACCGATACCCCCGATGTGGATGAACTCTATCCCGCCCCATCCCCCGATTTTGTAACGTTGGCCTATGTCGCGGAAACCTTGCCGGGAAGCCCTGAGACAGGGGCAGTTTATCTGTTGAACATGACCACCCG
>JAIOHL010000270.1 GCA_019913005.1 Anaerolineae bacterium
GGTTGTTTTCTGCATTTCCTTCATCTCGCCAACGATACGCCACCTGCGGATTTTCCAGCGCGTCCACAATCGCCGCCAATACCCCATCCATATTGGTCAACACCTGTTGATTGGTAAACCGCAGCACACGCAATCCCAAACTCTCTAAAAACGCCTGCCGAACTGCATCTTCTTGTTCTGTATAATCGTGCGTCGGGCCATCCACCTCAATCACGATTTTGGCGTCATGGGCATAAAAATCTACAATAAAGCGGTCAAAGGCGTGCTGACGACGAAATTTCACCCCCAATTGTTTATGATTCAGTCGTTGCCAGAGAGCTTTTTCGGCAACCGTCGGTTCTTTTCGCATTTCACGAGCCAATGGCTTCAATTTCTCCCAGAGGTCGGGATTGCTATGCCAATTGATGTCTGCGGTTTCATCGGTCTTTTCTAACCCGTGCCCACCAGCATCATCGGTCATCGGCAACCCCACCCTAGCCCTCCCCGCAAGCGAGGAGGGAACAGACTCCCCGTAATCAGCTTGATCTTGCTCACCCGCGAAAACAGACCGGACACCCTGCCTTTGTTCCCCGTCACCGCTTGCGGGGAAGGGGTTAGGGGATGGGGTCAAACACGCATTCAAAAACCCCAACTTCTCCTCTTTGCGCCAAAACTCCGGCACGCGATGATAATACAACCGCCGTTCCGTATGTTGCGCCGACCTTACCGCCACCGTAATCCCGACGCCGACCTGAATCCCAAATACATTATGGGTTGTCCCACTCAATTTGGGATTTTGCCGCACATTCCCATGTAAATCTAAGTGATAGACCCGCGAAAAATCCTGCAATAAATGTTTTCGCATACCATCAAACGCGATTTGATCCACAAAGCTATTGTTGCTGACATAACACACAACCCCATCCCGCCCCTGCAAACGGTCTGTTGCCCATCGAAAGAATTTTACATACACATCGGAAAGAGCATTTCGATTCGTTGCCCGTGAGTGCTTGACATATGTCTCCCCAACACGCCCATCAATGACCTCATACTTTCGATTCTTGTTATTATCATTCTCATTCAACTGGCCCACGTTATACGGCGGGTTGCCGATAATCACGGTAATCGGCGCTTGTTTTTGCCGTTCCACGCGCTCACTGTTTTTCTGCGTGATAAACGACAGCGCCATCTGTGCCCCCTCCGCCAAATCCAGCGTGTCCACAAAACACAGCCCCTCAAACGGCGCATACTGTCCCGTCAAATCAAAATAGGCGTGTTCAATGTTGAGCGACGCCACATAATACGGCAGCAGCATGACCTCATTAGCAAACAGGCGTTTTTGATAGACCTCCGTCAGTCGGTGGGGGGCAGCTTGGTGGATGCGGTGCAGCAGATTGATAATAAAGTTGCCCGTGCCCGTCGCCGGGTCAATAATGCACACGTCGTCATCCGCCAGACTCAGGTTAAATTCATCACGTAGCACTTCCTCCACCGCCGCGCACATAAAATCCACAATCGGCTGCGGGGTATAGACAATCCCGTGTGTATCCGCCACCTTGACCGCGTACCCCTGAAAAAATCGCTCATACACCGTGTTGATAAAATGCTGCTTCTCGCCAAAATCCGTCCAATTCCGCGCCGCGCCTTCAATCGCCTTATAAAAATAGTCCAGCTTGCCCAAAAATTCGGCCCGACTGAAACTCTTGCTGGTCAGGGCATCAATCACCTTTTCGACCTCGACGGCAATGACGTTGCGCCGCGCAAAATCGGGGTTATCCAGCACCGTGCGCATCAGTCGTTCGGTCAGCAGATGTTGAATCAGCATCTCGTCCACCGCGTCCCGGCTGATATTCGGATTCAGCGCCGTCTTGCATAGCTCAAAAAATTCGTTAAACGCCGCTTCAAAGGCCTTATTGGTGCGGTGCGCGTCGTGGATGAGGTCAGCCAAACTTTCGGCGTGGCGTTTGGTATCGGTCTTAAATTTCTCTACCGCCGCATGAAATTCTTCAATCGTCGGCTCGGTAAACGACAAAAACTGGTTTAGCAGATCGGCTACATCACCGGGGCTGCTCAGATCATACTCACCCACGTGCCGCCCATTTTGATACAACACCGCCCGCCGCGTGTCCTCAAAAATAATATTGGATTTGGGATAGCCCCGCTCAAATTTTTTGGCGATTTCGGCGTACAGGTCGTCTTTGCTGTCTTTCGCCTCCCAATAGCCATGCGCCAAGCGATATTCGTCTTTTAATGTGCCATCGGGCCGCACCACCTTCTTGACCCCCGCCACGCGCTCCTCAACCACCAGCGTCCACTTATTGAGCGCCCCCACTGCATCCAACAGGCCCTTAAACGCCTCCCGCACCGCCAACTCGTGGGTCACGCCCTGCGCGTCAATCGCCTCACGTTTCCGATAATACGCCTCAATTGTTTTGTGTTTGGGTGTCAGCTTCACGTTGGCCTCTCCTAGCTCTCTCGTTTGATGGCTTTCGTAGGGGCGATGTCTCAGACTCGCCCTTCTTCTCCCCCTCTCCACTCAGTGAGTCATACGGAATTCGGGTAATTCATGGGTTTTTGAAACAATAGGTTAATGCACTTTTCCGATTAAACACGGACATATTGCGTAGGGGATGGCCCTGTGCCATCCCAAAAAACGGGCGCACACCGGGTACGCCCCTACGATGCGTCATATCCGGCTTATTTTGTTAAATTGCATAAACCCATTGTTAGGCTGATACAGCTACGCTCCACCCGAATTCCGTAGGACTCCCCAATTTTTCCATGACGCTTGTACATTCTCACCAAATCCCTACCCCACCCCGCCGAAGATCGTGTACCCTTATCGGCACTATGTCAAACATGAACTTCTTCCGTCCCAATTCTTTCCAAACCTCATCCGCCATGATGATGGCCTGTATGATGTGTTGCATGATGTGTGGCTTAACACGCCCAGAGGAACCGGGACGCACGATGTCTTGACACGAGTACGCTAACAAAAGCTAAGTCGTTAAAAGGGTCAACCGAACTGGTTGGCCCTTTTTAATTGCATTGAACCAGCACTGGAGAGGGAGTAAGCAAAAAAATCAAAATTTCGTTTCACTTGTGACGGCCTTGTGACGCTCTGGTGACGTTCGACCTGTACACTGAATCACGGGTAGTCAGCGCTCACGTTTTACCAAATCATGCCAAACTTATTCAATCTGAAAGGACGCCTTACCCATGTCGAGCTATAACGGTAAAGAACACGAACCGAAATTTAACACCCTTGCCCTCCACGCCGGGTATCAAGCCGACCCAACCACCCGCGCCCGTGCCGTCCCGATCTATCAGACGACCTCCTACTCCTTCCGTGACACCGATCACGCCGCCAAGTTGTTTGGGCTGCAAGAAGCGGGCAACATTTACACCCGCATCATGAACCCGACCACCGATGTTTTTGAACAGCGTTTGGCGGCCCTTGAAGGCGGCATCGCGGCGTTGGCGACCTCCTCCGGTCAATTTGCTGAAACGCTGGCGATTTTGACGCTGGCCGATGCGGGCGATGAGATCATTTCCTCCGCTGCGTTGTACGGGGGCACGTACACCCTGTTTTCGCAAAGCCTCAAGCGCCTCGGCATCAAAGTCCATTTTGTCGAAGGCGATAACCCCGCTGACTACGAACGCCTGATTAACGACAAAACCAAAGCGATCTACCTCGAAACCATCGGCAATCCCAAATTGGAAATTCCCGACTTGGAAGGCATTTCCCGCGTGGCGCACAAACACGGACTGCCCGTCATCGCCGACAACACCTTTGGCACCCCCTATCTCATCCGTCCCTTCGACTACGGCGTGGATATTGTTGTCCACTCCACTACCAAATGGATTGGCGGACACGGCCTAAGCATCGGCGGCGCGATTGTGGACAGCGGCAAATTTGACTGGAAAGCTAGTGGTCGTCACCCCGGCATCATCGCCCCCGAACCCGCTTATCATGGGGCGGTCTTTGCAGATGTAGCTGGCCCGGCGGCGTTTATTATCCGTGCCCGTGTGGTCGGCCTGCGTGATTTTGGGGGTTCACAAGCGCCCTTCAACAGCTTCCTGAACATCATCGGCCTCGAAACATTGGCCCTGCGTGTTCAGCGCCATGTGGATAACGCCCTTGCCGTCGCCCAATTTTTGGAGAAGCACCCCTCCGTCGAATGGGTCAATTACCCCGGTCTGCCCAGTCACAAGAGCTATGAACGCGCCAAAAAATACCTGCCCAAAGGCGCGGGGGCGGTCATCGGCTTTGGCATCAAGGGCGGCAAACAAGCTGGGGCCACCTTCATTGACAACCTGAAGATTTTCTCGCATCTGGCAAATGTCGGTGATGCACGATCACTAGCGATTCACCCCGCCAGCACGACCCATTCGCAGTTGAGTGATGAAGAACAGGCCGCGACAGGTGTCACTGACGATTATGTCCGTCTCGCCATCGGTATCGAAGACATTGACGACATCCTGTGGGACTTGGATCAAGCCCTCAAAGTCTCCCAGAGTGTGTTGGTCACAGCCGCGAATTAAATTCACGGGCAGTTATCCCTTCTCCTCTCCACTCAGTGGGGAGGGGTTAGGGGTGGGGATTCCAAACCTTTCCCCCGCCGAGTGTGTAATCCTCTCGAATTCGTACCTTTCGAACATATCAAAACACCACCATCGAAGGATGCCATCTATGACACTCGAACCTAAACTTTTGCTTACCCCCCACGACGGCGGCACCTCATGGGAACTCGGCAGCCGCATTACCTGTAAAGTCGCCAGCCAAGATGTTAACAATGCCTACTGTGTCCTCGAAGTCGTGCTGCCCCCCGGCGTCGGCTCTCCCCTGCATATCCACCGCCGCGAAGATGAAATTTTGTATGTCGTGTCTGGGGAATGTGAAATCCGTAGCCGCGACACCACCACCAGCTTGCAGGCGGGTGGCGCAGCCGTCCTACCCAAAAACGCCGCCCATGCCTTCCGCAATTCTGGCAGCACCCCGTCCACTGTTTTGATTACCGCCGTACCGGGTGGGTTGGATGGCTCATTTGCAGAGACGGCGGAACTCGTCGCGCGGGATGAATGGACAGAAGAAAACGCTCTTGCTCTGAACAAGCGCTACGACGTGGAAATCATCTCGGCCTAAGAATTTTTTGGCAAGATCGTTGCTCAAACTTTGGGTGCAATACAGTTGATACAAGGGGATGGACTTCGTAGGGGCGGGTCGCCGTGCCCGCCCGTTTTTTGGGATGGCACAGGACTACGAAACATAGGCGTATGGAATCCGAACACTCCATCAACTGACTAAGGAAGAGAATCTCTCCCTAGTCCAATGAATGCGAATTCCAAAGCGAGGCTTCCCAATCTAAATTCAGCACGGCGGCTTTAGCGCCGTGTCCCATCATATTTTCTTACCTTGATTGCTAGTCAGTTAAACAGGCTAAATTGAGCCGTCCTCACCCCCCAGCCCCTCCCCAAACATAGGGAGGGGAGTAAAAGCCGTATTGAAGCCCTTCCCTTTGTTAGGGGAAGGGTTGGGGATGGGGTTACTCTTTACCCGAATTTGGTATTAAACGCCATAAGCCCATTGTTTGACTAGCAGCCTTGCCAAGAAGTTACGACTACTGGCCTAATTCAGCCCTATACGCCCATTTGAGGTACAATGGGGAAAAATCCAAACTTTTGGAGACTTGCCATGCTCGGTGGGTTTGAAGTAGTGGTGATCCTCGTTGTCCTGATTTTTGTCCTATTCACGTACATCCTCCCCCGGATGCGCCAACCACCCCACCACCCGCCCATCCCTGCGGGTCGTTATGATGGCCCGGAAGTCCGCGAAATGGAACGCCAAGCCCGCAACAAGCGTCCCTATCGCATCGAGGATATTCCGCCCGACGCTAATCGCCTCACGCTGTTTCGCCACTATTTGGAATTTCGCAATGGTGCCACCGCACGGGTGCAGTTATATCCCGGCTTGCGCTCCCGCGATGAGTGTATGGGTCGCCACGCCCACGCCCCCTTTCATCCGCACGCCAGCGCAATTTGGTCATGGGAGGGTGACACCCGTGATCTCGATAACGCCGGATTACAGGCCGAAGCCCACAATCGCTTTAGCCAAATGCTGACCCTCTTGGAGCAAAACGGCTGGCGCAGCAATTCCCATGACCCAGCGGTGACACTCTATCAGTTACATCGTGAGTAGCGCAAAGAGCTTGCGTGAACGATGGGGATACGCTATTCCCCTCCTTGCCTTATACCGATTTCCCTGTTGGTTGACCCCGTGTATTGAAGCCCTTCCTTTTGTTAGGGGAAGGGATGGGGTTCCGAATTTTGTATTGGTATGACACCCGCCCTACGCATATACACCCATCCAGTTCGGTTGGGCCAACTGCGCCAACGCCATGACGCGCTCATCCAACTGCCCATTCATGTCGCGGCAGCGCTGCGCATATTGACGGCAAAGCGCGGCACATTCTTGCAAAAAGGGATCATCGTCATCCAACACAAGGCAGGTATCGGCGCAGTTCTCACAAACGTCGGTGCATATCCCAATAATCTGCTTATACATTTCGACATCCTGTGCCGCCAAGAAATCTGGCCCAAATTTGCAGATTTCGATACTCGCTCCCAATCGCTCCAAATATTGGGAATCGAGTTCACGGCCTGTCACATCAATATAATACAAGCCCGCCTCAACCGCCGTGATGCAGCTTGCCTCACAATATTGGAGGCACTTCTCAATCTCAGAAACTTCAGAATGGGTCGTATCGAAGTGATCTTTTAACATTGCCATGCCCTTACCCACTTTCCTATACCGATACCGACATTTTAGGTGGGTAATCAAAGCCTGACATGCGCGGGGAGGTTGGTTTTGCGTTAGGCCACTCGGCCTACCACACGTGGGATACTTATCTCGAAAGACAACACCCCCTATCATGGTCGTTCACACTCCGACAGTATTTCGACAAGGGCATGGGCAAGCGATTTTTAGGCATGTTGACCTCACCCCGCGTCCTCCCTCTCCATTTAGCGAGGAGGAGTCGAAAACGGCGTATTGAAGCCCCTCTCACGTGGGAGAGGGGTTGGGGTGAGGTCGGTTTTTCCCGCCACTGCCCCAAAAGTCTGAATTTATGGTCGGGACGGCTCTGGAATGGGGTCGCCTGTTTTGATAGCCCCTTCAATCCAACAGCGTTTGGCTTCTTCAATCATGGCGGGCAAATCTTCCCAATGATCGGCATCGGTCAGCGAACCGGGCAAATCGGGAAACTTGGCATACCAGCTTTGATCTTCCTCATCCCAATAGACAATCACCGGATAAGCAAGCTGCATGGTGTATTCGATGTCATGATA
>JAIOHL010000271.1 GCA_019913005.1 Anaerolineae bacterium
ATAGGACACCGTGTCTCGATCCACCAGCACGATAAGCGGCACGGTCTGTGATCCACCAATATCCTCGCCCACAATGTCGAGGGGGTCTCGGCTTTCCCGCGAAACAAAATAGCCTTGTACGCCGCTGGTAAAAAAACCCAAAACCGCACTGGCGACACTCCCCAACCCCCCGCCATTCATGCGATTGTCCAAAATCAACCCGTCCAGTGGCCCATCGGCAGTCATGGCAACAAGCGCGGCCCGGGTCTGGTCGGCGATGCTCTCATCGAAAAATGTCGGGAAGAAGATATAGCCGATGCGAGTATCGGGAATCAGGCAAAAATCAATCGGCAGACTGCCCATCACCCGCCGCCGCGTTATGGTTATCTCATGGGGCACCGTGCCCGCCCGTTGGATAGTAAGCGTCACGATTGAGCCTTCTGGGCCACGAGTGCGACTGATGCCAGCTTCATCGCGGATTGGCCCACCGTCCACCGCCAACAGGACATCATGGGGCAGCAAACCCGCCTCTGCCGCAGGGCTGTTGGGGAATACACTCAAAATGGTCGCGGTGTCCCCCGGCGGAATCGGGCTAAACAGTGCCCCAATGCCGACAAAATCATTGCCGCGTGCCAACGTCTCGGCTTCCTGTGCGACCTGTGCTGGACTTTGGAAATAGGAGTGTTCATCACCCAATTCATTTATCATGGCCCCCATCAGGCGATAAAAGGCCTCATCGCTGAGACCCCCCTCTACTATGGCCTGATAGGTCGCTCCGATGGTGGCCCAATCCCGTCCGCGAAAGTCGGCATACACATAATGGTCATTGACCGCGTTCCACACGCCATTCAACACCTCCAACTGCTGCGCGGTAGTGGCGGCGTCCACGGGGGTGGTAGATGGGAGGGTTGATGTGGGCAGGGGCGTCGGGGAGGCCGTTGCAATCACCTCCTCCGGCATGGTCGCGGGAATTGAGAGTCCCGGAACATAAAGACAATTGCGCACCGGAGTCGAGCCGCGTTGCGAATTTTCGGCATCTTGACTTGGCGTAACAGCCGCAGCACTGGGCAGTTTGGCAATGGCGAGGAGGAAAACAATTAACATGATCCGATGGATACACGGCGCAACCTTGACCATAACAGACCTCCATGCGGAACGGTTGGCGGTATCTTCGAGTGTAGTGGCCTGTCAGCAATTTTGCCAAAAGATCGTGCAGCAGCAGTTCTATTTTGTACTGCGGAGCCTGTATGTCTGATACCAAATTCGGCGGGATGATGGGTTATTGCTGTATCCTGCAAAAAATGCGGAAAACCAACCTCACCCCCCGGCCACCTCTCCATCTGGCGACAGGGAGTCAAATCTGGCGTATTTGAGCCGCCTCTCCACGTTGGCGAGGGGTTGGGGGTGAGGTTGCTAGGTGGTCTACTTCGCAGGTTTCACATCAAACCCATAGTCGAAGCGATTCTCGGCGTCATATTGGGCTTTGACGGCCTGTAGACGGCGGAGATTCTCCGGGGTGAAGGCATTACGGGTGGCTTCGCGGCGTTCTTGCGCATCGGTGAAATTCAGATAGGGGGCGGCAAGGGCTGAACCCAGCGCGGCCTTGAACTCAGCCTGATACTTCACAACGATCTCATGAATTTCCGGCGTGGGGGTGATACTCACCGCCTCGAGCAAGAATTGGGCATCGCGGCTGCTATAGGCGGTGGCAGTTTTGGCGACCCGACTGACCGCCCCACCCGTGTGACGGATTTCCACAAACAGGAGTGGCGCCGGGCCATCTGGTGGAAACATAAAGTTCATGATGGTGTCAATCGCCTCGTCCGTCAACTCGCGCAGCCATGCCCCCGTTGGTTTGGCGGGCAATGGATCAATCGGGTCGTTGCTGACGGTGGCGATTTCGGCAAAGGGCATTGGACGCCACATATTGACGACTGGTTCACGCCAATCCAGCCATTCCTGAATATAGGCTTGACCTTCTTCAGCAGGGCCAGCATACAATCCACGAATCTGCACAAACGACTGGCCGCGCAAGAATTCGGGCACTTCTGGAATGGGCGGATAGTGCATAATGGTCACGGCGGCGGTCAGATTTTCAGGGTGGCCCTTGACCCATTCGCGGAACTTGACCAGCACTTCACGGGCCATTGTGCCCGGATAGAGCAGATTGCCGCCATAGACATCGGTTTCAGGATAGAGATTGATTTCCATCGCCACGACCACACCCAGATTGCCTGCCCCGCCGCCACGTAATGCCCAGAATAACTCGGCATGTTCATTGGCGCTGGCTCGCAGCAAATCGCCTTCGGGGGTGACGACATCAAACCAGTTGACGGCATCAATCGCCATGCCATATTTTCGTGCCAACCAACCCATACCGCCGCCGAGCGTATACCCGGTCACCCCGACATAAGGGGTCGAACCAAGCAGGGGCGCAAGGCCAAGTGGGGTTGATTTTTCCAGCACGTTGATCCATTTCGCGCCACCTTCCACCCAAGCCGTGCGTGATTCGGCATCTACAAAGGCATGGTTCATGCCAGACATGTTAATCAGCAGCGCCCCATCGGCGGCACGCCCCGGCCCATGACCCGTTGCTTGTACCGCGATCCCCAGATGATGCTCGCGGGCAAATCGCACGGCGTCGGCTACGTCGGAGGCACTCATGGCCTTGACGACGAGGGCAGGTGCATGGTGATAGGACAGATTCCAGCCTTGATGGGCCGCTTCAAACCCTTCGTCGCCGGGAACCAACAGGTCGCCGTCAAGCGTGGCCTGCAATTGTTTCAGCGCGTCGGGGGCGAGTGTCGAAAGTGAGTTGGACAGCATGATAAGTTCCTCTGTGATTGCAGGTGGTTTTGAATGGTACGTTGATATAGACTGAGGATACGTCCGATTCGTTCCCGTAAAATCGGGCCAGAAGGGGTAAATTGTCTCCGACTTTCGGCGGATTTTTGGCACCGACTTGTTGCTTCACCCTATACATCATCCGGCAATTGTTGACCTCACCGCAGCCCTTTGCATGGAGAGGGCCTTCCATAGGTCAGATTCCGCCTCCCCCTCGCCAGATGGAGACAGGGCAAGGGGGGAGGTTCGATTGCTGCCTTTACTTCGCGGGTTTCACATCAAAGCCATAGTCGAAGCGATTTTCGGCGTCATATTGCGCTTTGACGGCCTGCAAGCGGCGGAGATTTTCTGGGCTGAAGGCATGGTGGGTGGCCTCGCGGCGTTCATGCCCTTCAGTGAAATTCAGATAGGGGGCGGCGAGGGCTGAACCCAGTGCGGCCTTAAATTCGGCCTGATACCCTGCCACGAGGTCAAAGATTTCCGGCGTGGGAGCGAGTCCCCCCATGCCGAGCAGGAATTGGGCATCGCGGCTGCTATAGGCGGTAGCGGTCTTGGCGGCCCGTGCAACGGCCCCACCCGCGTGACGAATTTCCGTGAACATGACCGGCGGTGGGCCATCCTGACCGAACATAAAACGCAGGATGGTATCAATCGCTTCGTCGTTTAGTTCGCGCAGCCACGCCCCTGACACCTTGCCGGGCATCGGTTCTTCGGGGTCGTTGCTGACGGTGGCGATTTCAGCAAAGGGCATCGGACGCCACATATTCACGACTGGTTCACGCCAATCCAGCCATTCTTGAATATAGACTTGACCTTCTACGGCTGGGCCAGCATACAATCCACGAATCTGCACAAACGATTGCCCGCGCAAAAAGTCGGGGACTTGGGGCATGGGTGGATAGTGCATAATGCTCACGGCAGCGGTCAGATTTTCAGGGTGATCTTTGACCCATTCACGGAACTTGACCAGCACTTCACGGGCCATGCTCCCCGGATAGAGCAGATTGCCACCATAGACATCGGTTTCGGGATACAGATTGATTTCCATCGCTACCACCACGCCCAGATTGCCTGCGCCGCCGCCACGTAATGCCCAAAACAACTCGGCATGTTCATTCGCGCTGGCTCGCAGCAAATGGCCTTCGGGGGTGACGACATCGAACCAGTTGACGGCATCAATCGCCATGCCATATTTACGGGCCAACCAGCCCATACCGCCGCCGAGGGTATACCCCGTCACACCGACATACGGCGATGAACCGAGTAGGGGCGCGAGGCCAAGCGGGGCAGATTTTTCCAAGACGGCTTTCCATTTCGCGCCGCCTTCAACCCAAGCCGTGCGTGATTCGGCATCCACAAAGGCATGGTTCATGTCAGACATATTAATGAGCAGTGCCCCATCAGCGGCACGCCCCGGCCCATGACCCGTCCCTTGCACGGCGATCCCCAAATGATTTTCGCGGGCAAAACGCACGGCGTCGGCCACATCGGAGGCGCTCATGGCCTTGACGACGAGGGCAGGCGTATGGCGGAAGGCGAGATTCCACCCTCGGTGGGCAGCTTCAAACCCCTCATCGCCGGGAACAAACAGTTCGCCATCCAGTTCGGCCTGTAATTGTTTCAGCGCGTCGGGGGCGAGTGTCGAAAGTGAGTTGGACAGCATGATAAGTTCCTCTGTGATTGCATTTGATTGTGAAAGTTATGTTGATATAGACTGAGGATACGCCCAATCCGTTCCCGTAAAATCGGGCCAGAAGGGGTAAATTGTCTCCGACTTTCGGTGGATTTTGGAGTCACGGGTTCATACGGAATTCGGGTATAGGATGTTGTTGGCGAGCCGGCTTTAGGCTCGGGACAACACGCTTGACCGATGTGCGGCTGATTCTGGCAATTCCGGTTACAATTAGGCGAAAGGTAGACGCGCTATCGAAGGGATGTTCCCATGACCAGCACACCACCCGGCAGTTCCGACCCACCGCCGCCCCGCCGACCTAGTAATCCACCGTCACGCCCCATGACCAGTCCGCTCC
>JAIOHL010000272.1 GCA_019913005.1 Anaerolineae bacterium
GGATTCATTTATGTTCATCTTCTATCGGCTCACGCATTTTTTCATCCCACAGCACCCGCAATTTTTTTAAGCCCAACCGCAGCCGCGTCTTGACCGTGCCCACCGGAATTTGCAACCGTGCCGCCATCTCTTCCCGACTTAGCCCCTGAAAAAACGCCAACTCAATCGCGTGGGCCTGTTCGGGTGGCAAATCCACCATCAGCATCCGCATCATGTCGGCATCCAGCGCGTCTGGCAGATGTCCCTCATCGCTGAGATGCACGGCCTCCTCCAACGGAAAGGTCGGCGCGGATTGGCGAACCTCGCGGCGCAGGTGGTCAATCGCCGTGTAGCGGGTCATGGTCAGCAGCCAACTCGAAAATTTGGCGGCGCCCGGAATATACGCCCCCGGTTTTTGCCAGATTTTCACAAACACATCTTGGCTGATTTCTTCGGCCAGCCCGCTGTGCTGCACGACCCGCATGGCAAAACTAAACACCAGATCACCATAGCGGTCAATCAGCATCAATAGGGCGGTTTCATCTGCCTGTGCGATGCGCTCTAGGATTTCGATTTCGCTGAGATTAGCACCCATGCGTTCTCATCAGACTCTCATCTTAGCAGAAAACTCGGCGGCCCATTTTCACGAAAGCTATCTGTGAACCGATGAAATAATACCAGATTCGGGTAATTCATGGATGAAAAAGAGGGTCAGTCTGAGCCTGACCCCTACGGCTGATGGTCAGACGGATGCGTAGGGGCGCGGTCTAAGACCCGCCCTTTACCCAAATTTGGTATAAGAAGTATAGCTTATCATATGGAGGAAAAAATGTTCAAGTCTAAGGCTTTGTTGATGACCCTGCTCATCGTCATGGTGGTGATGGCGGTGGCCCCGGTCATGGCCCAAGATACCAGTATGTACACCGTCGGCCTCAGTTCATCCGAGGAACTCGGCCCATTTTTGGTGGACGGCAATGGCGTGACCCTCTACTTATTTGATGCGGATACCCTCGGCACCAGCAATTGTTATGATCGCTGCGCCGAAGCATGGCCGCCGCTCTTGGTCGAATCCGCCGATGAACTGTCCAAAGACCCCGCCATCCCCGGCGAATTGGGCACCACCGAACGCACCGATGGTACGCTGCAAGTGACCTACAACGGCCTGCCCCTCTACTACTGGTTCCGCGATTCCGCCGCTGGTGACACGACTGGGCATCGCGTGGGGCGTGTGTGGTGGGTGGTTGCGCCCGCGACGGTTTACGCATGGGGTAATGAAGACCTCGGCACGTTTTTGGTCGGGCCAAATGGCATGACCCTCTATAGGTTCACCCATGACGAACCCGGTGTCAGCAATTGTTATGATGACTGCGCCACCAATTGGCCGCCGCTGTTGGTCGAATCAATGGATGCCGTCATCCCCGGTGTTAATCTCTTGGGTGAAGTCGGCACGATTGAACGCACCGATGGTACATATCAGGTGACGTACAATGGCTGGCCGCTGTATTTCTGGAAAGATGATGTCGCGCTAGGTGATGCCACTGGCGAAAACGTTGGTGAAGTGTGGTTTACCGTCGTGCCCGAAGTGGCAGGCGTGGCGACCAGCGAAGAATTGGGTGATTACATGGTGTCCTATGACGGCATGACCCTCTACACCTTTACTGATGATACCGCCGGAGTCAGCAATTGTTTTGACACCTGCGCCGAAAATTGGCCGCCCTTCACCGTCCCCGCCAATCGTCGTTTGAACGCCAGTGGCTTCGATGGCGAATGGGCCACCATTGATCGCGGCGAGGGTGAATTGCAACTGACCTACAACGGGATGCCGCTCTATTTTTGGAAAGACGATCTCGCCCCCGGTGACACAACGGGTCAAGGCGTTGGCGAGAAGTGGTTTGTCGTTCAGCCCTAATTTCCCGTCGTTAGCTCCCATACAGAAAACCCCTTTGATCGTTCAGAGGGGTTTTTTGTTCTATGCGCCTGCCCGCTGCAAATTTAAGGCCAACAAGCGCCGCAGCAATTCTTCATCACCATCCGGGGTACGCAGCCGACCCACCAAATCCTCCCAGCCATACGCCGCCAAGACTGCTTGATCGAGTGTGTCATGGAGTTCGGCAAGACGTGGCGCGAATTTATGGGCCGGGGTTTCTTTGGCATGACCGTTTTTGCCATTCCCCTGCACGGCCCGATACTCCTCCACTGCGTTATATAGATTCGTCAAAGTGCGTTCACGGAGAGCCTTTTCATTGCGACCATAACCCGTTAAATCAGGGGGATTCAGCCACGTTTCGCGCTCCTCATTGAGTTGTTTGGCGGCGGCGCTGATGGCTTGATAGACTGCTGAGGTCGTATCCTCTTTACCGGGAGGCACTGGAAATGGGTATGTCTCGAACGTAGAGGTAGGAGTATAACGCGGGTCATTACCTTTACCTAACCATGTGCCGAGCCGCAGCGACCATATTTCATGTAAATAGCTGTGCAGCACGCCAAAAAAGTAATCGTCTTGGCGGGCAATGGCAGCCACTGCGCTGTCAGGAAACACATTTCCAGCAGCCCAAACAAAAACACGATGCTTGGCAACTCTTGGCGTAAAGATTTGGCGGCTCAAGTTCGCAGTCGCAAGTCTATAATCTTCGCCACTTCTACCAAGCCTCCACCAGTTATCACGTCGCTGTCTATCGTTGTTCGTTGCCCGAATCGGCTTCACTTTTTCTTCCATATAGCGAAAAGGTGCTGCATATTGTGCTGCTTCCGTCTGCGACATAATTCCAAAATCAATGATCCAATAGTTTCGGCTACGGCGAACGATGTCGCTCCCGTTTAGATACGGCCTAAGCACATCTGAGTTTGGGTGGCCCGATGCATTTGTGGCTCGTAACATGGCTTCGGCTAACTCGTTGGGAATATCAAGTGGGCCATCCTTTTGCGGGCCGATAAACCCTAAGTCTGCATTTTCAGCTAGGCGCTTTGCCTGTGTAACATCGGTAGCGGCAGTTAGGTCGCTATTGATGAAG
>JAIOHL010000273.1 GCA_019913005.1 Anaerolineae bacterium
ACCCAAGATGTAGAGCAGCAGACTTTCATCGAAGTGATCCCATGTGGCCGATAGGAAGCCGATGTCTGGCTTCCAACCCATTGAGACCATGTTGCCGCCTGCCATCATCCATTCCCAATCCATGTTTTCATAGAGTTGTTGGGCAAGGGCAGCGACTTCGGTATCTATGAAATATGCTCCGGCGGTTAGCGCCCCCGCGATAAACAGGGCAGAGTCAATCGAAGAAATTTCGCTGCTCCACACGCGCTCCCCGGTTTCCATATCCACAAAATGATAGAAGAAGCCGTGATCACCTTGCACGCCGCCATTGGCGAAGGTTTGCAGGGTGACAAGGGCACGTTCATACCCTTGATTGTAGTTAATCCAGCCGCGATCAACCGCAATTGGAATGCCAGCCAGCGCAAAACCTACGGAGGCAATGCTGGCGGGTGAATCGGCGGTGTTGCGGTCTTTAACCAGACCATTGGCGGGATTGGCTTGTTCCCAGAAGAAGCTGAAGGTTTCGCTACCGACAGAATCTAGCAGGGCCACATCATCGAAAGAGAGCAGCAAATCCACCTCGGATTGGTAGACGCTTTCTTGGGAATATTCACCCGGCGCGGCTACTTTTTCGGGGGCGGATAGATAAGCCCCGCCTAGATAGATAGGTTCAGTTAGCGGAACTTTGCCGCTGGCATCTTCAAAAAAGAAGGAGAGGTATAGCTCATAAGTCCCGCCTTCTTTGGGGTTACGCATTGGTTGAAGGGGCACATAGACAATGCGATTCCATCCAGTGGTCAGTTGGAGCGCTCCGCCGAACATCCCGCCGACCCATGCCCATTCGCCCGTTGTATCACCCATGCCCATGAAGAATTTGTTGGGGTTCATGGCATTACCTTCGGGCAGATAGACATCTAGTTCGACCTGTGTGTAAGTGGCCCAATCCGCCAAATCTGCTGCGGTAATCGGGAAGGCCAGTTTGGTTTCTGCTGATTCGCCGCTGGGCATAATTTGGAGCGAAGGAGCGCCATCGGGGGTCAATGCATCATTGCTGACCGCAAAGGTCGAGCCGCTGTTATCATCGCCCAATATCGCAATATCCTTGTTCTCCCACGGTGCCCAAGTCAGGGTTTGGTCGGCTTCACCGGGGACAGGCATGGCGTACATGCTGCCCAGATAGAACGGTTCGGTCAAGACAGTCTTATTGCCATTTTCATCGGCATACATGAACGCGAAGTAGATGAAATACGCGCCGTTGGGATTGGGCTTGCGCATGTTGGGGTCAAGATCAAAAATGACTTTGGCCCATTCGGTGTCGCCTTCAAAGACGCCCCAGACGCCGCCGACCCATGCCCATTCACCCGTGATGTCCGCCATACCCATGAACACCTGATTGGGGTTAAAGGCGTTGGTGGGGGAGAGGTAGATTTCTAATTCAACGCGGCCCAGCGACCATGTTTGGAGATTGGCACCGCTGACAGGGAAGGCCAGCTTGGTTTCTTCCGTCGTGCCAGAAGGAATGACCTGTAGCGAGGAAATACCCGTCGTGGTCAGGATGTCTTTGCCCTCTGCAAACGACGAACCGGTGTTGTCGTGGCCGATCATGCCGGGGTTCTTGGTTTCCCATGCCGTCCACAGAATTCTTTCGGGAGCAACCGGAGACACGGCGGCACTTGAAACGAGCATCGCGCCACCCAGATTGAAGGGTTCAGTTAGAACGGTTTTGTTGCCTGCTTCGTCGGCGCTAAAGAACGACATATACAGCATATAGCTGTGATCCGCGACAGGGGCACGCATGGCATTATCGGGTTTATAGACAATGTTATTCCAGCCAGTGGTCAGTTCAGCGGCCTCGCCAAAAATGCCACCAACCCAAGTCCATTCACCCCCCACATCGGCCATGCCCATAAAGAAGTTGTTGGGGTTAAGGGTATTGCCTTCAGGCAGATAGACTTCAATGACGACCTGATCGTAAGCAGCCCAATCCGCCAAATCCGCGCCTGTGAAAGGAATGGCGACTTTGGTTTCTTCCGAGGTTCCGCTAGGGTTTACTTGTAAACTGGGAGCGCCCGCCGGGGTTTGAACGTCTTCGCTGATAGCGACAGTTGAGCCGGAGTTGTCGTCGGTAATGGTGGCGACATCTTTGGCGTCCCATGCTGCCCATGCCAGACTGCCTTCAGCCGAGCCAGCAGTTGTGCCTTCGCCTTCACCACCGCCCGCAGCGGCTTCTGCACCGCTCAAGGTTGCACTCCCGACATAGATGGGTTCAACCATCGGGGTCTTGGTGCCTGCTTCATCGGCACTAAAGAAAGAGAAATACAACATGTAGCTGTGGTCGGCTACCGGGGCACGCATGGCGGGGTCAAGTGGATATACAATGGTATTCCAGCCAGTGGTTAGGGCTTCCGCCGTGCCAAAAATACCGCCGACCCATGTCCACTCCCCACCAACATCCGCCATCCCTAAGAAGAATGAATTGGGATTTACGGTGTTACCTTCGGGCAAATAGACTTCGATGGATAGCGTGCTGTAGGCCGCAAAATCGGCTAAATCTACACCTGTGAACGGTACTGCAATTTTGGTTTCTTCAGAAGTACCGCTGGGGGTGACTTCCAAACTTGGGGCACCAGCCGGGGTAGTGACCGCATCTGTCACGGCTACGCTGGAACCAGAATTATCGTCCCCAATGGCAGCAACGTCTTTGGTGTCCCATGCCGCCCAGACAATGCTGTCATCCTGTGCCACAGAGACGGGGGGATGGATGCTAATTGCAAGTGTGGCAATCATAACCCCGCATAGCACGATCTGTACTAGCTTTTTTAACATATAGCCTCTAGCTCCTTTAAGGACTTGCCGCTGATCTAGCGGGAAAAAATCTATTTTGAGGATGAGTATAAATCGGGAGAAAAAATCTGTCAAAGCGCTTTTACAAAAATGGCGAAAATTCTCAAAATTAGGGGGGTCAAAAAAACGATTTGCACATTTTGGAGGCGCTTGCTAGAATAAAAACGTTTTAACAAACAGTTGGGCAGGAAGATCATGGCGGCTACGATTTTTGATGTTGCAAAACATGCCGGGGTCTCAATCGGTACGGTTTCCAGAGTCCTCAATAATAAAGACCGGGTGAGTCCAGCAACACGAGAACGAGTATTGAAGGCCGTTCGAGAACTCGATTATCACGCCAATGCGTTCGCACGCGGGCTTGCCAGTCAAGAAAGCAATACATTGGGATTAGTCATCCCTCAAGTGAATGATCCGTTTTTTTTCCAGATCGTTCGGGGTGTAGAGGATGCGGCGACAGACGAAGGGTATAGTTTACTCATTGCCAGCCAACCCCGACCCGCCCGCGAACATCGTTATTTGGATTTGTTCCGGCGGGGCAATGTGGACGCGATGGTGTTGGTAGCGATTGATGTCTACATCCATGAAATTCAGCAAATCGCTGCGCGTGGAGTACCGATTGTATTGGCCCAACAGGACGTTGGGAAAAATATTCCGGCATTTTTGGCCGACAATTACAGTGGCAGCCGTGCGATGACCGAGCATTTGTTGGGGCATGGCTATCGGCGTCTAGCTTACATCGCGGGCACGAATTACACCCCTGACAGCCGTGAACGGCTACGTGCTATGCAGGATGTTCTAGCCGAACATGGTTTGAGCATGGGGCCAGAATATATTGTGCCGGGTGATTATCTGCAAGATAGTGGTTATCGCGCTATGTTGGAATTATTGCAGCGGCCCGTTTTGCCAGAAGCCGTATTTGCTGCTAATGACCAGATGGCGATTGATGCGATCCGGGCTATCCAAGAAAGTGGTCTGCGTGTCCCGGAAGATATTGCGGTGGTGGGATTTGATGATATTCCGATGTCGAGTTATGTTTCACCGGCCCTCACTACGATTCAACAGCCTGTCTATGAAATGGGCTGGCACGCCGCCAAACGTGCGATTGCCATGATCGGGCCAGAGGAGAACGTTGAAGAACGGACATTGGCCTCGCCGCGTGTCATGCTGCTGCCCGCGTCGCTGGTGGTTCGTAAATCGTGTGGATGCTGATGTTGTAAGTCCCTAACAAGGCGATTAAACACCTTGTTAGATATGAATGGGGAAAGCGCTCCCCAAAAAATTTTCACCTATTGTAAAAGCGCTTTTACAAGAAGGAGGCAGGTCGAATTTAGAGCAAACACTACCCAGTTTATCCTAACTGAAGACCGCTAAGAGTTGAGGAGATAAAAAATACCATGTCACGCTTTTTTGTGCGTTCGTTGATTGTCCTTGTCGTTGTCGCCGCTATTGTTGCCCCGAACTTGGGCATGTCTCGCGCCCAAGATGAACCCCCAATGGCAGATGAACTCCGTGTATCGGTTGTTGCTGGCGCGATGCAAGACACCATGACCCGCCTTGTCGCTAAATATAATGAAGCCAACCCCGATGTGAACATCACCCTCGAACTGGAACCCGAAGGCGGTCAGTTCCAAGCGCTGATTGCCGCTGGCAACCAACCCGACCTCATCATCACCTCGTTTGGCCCTCAATTGGGCACATTGGCAGAACAAGATGCCGCTGTGGTATTGGATGAACTACCCGGCGCGGATGAACTGTTTGCCCGCATCGAACCCGCCTCTCTGCAAAAACTGTATGGTCATCAATATTATGTCCCCGTGGGCGCGGATGTGACTCTGATGATCTACAACAAAGCCCTATTTGAAGAAGCAGGACTCGACCCCAACGCGCCACCTGTCACTTGGGACGAATTCCTTGCCGCTGCCGCCGCGATTGATGCCCTGCCCAACCGTGAAAACGGCGACGAGGTCTATGGCACGGTGCTGTGGAATGAAGCCCTGCAATGGGGCGGTTGGTATTGGAACATGCTCCAACCCATCTATCTCAATGCTAATCAAGGTGAATGCCAATTATTGAACAATCTGGCGACGGACATCGTGTTTGACCGCGAAGAATGTGCGCTGGACAAATTCTTTGGCTTCCTCCGAGAAGCGCAGCAATATGCCCCACCCACAATGGAAAAGAACTTCTTTGGCCGCGCCATCGGCATGTGGATGCAGTATGGTTATTCGTGGAAACCCAACCTCGAAAACGCGGTGGGTGGTGAAATGGTCATAGGTGAAGATGTCGGCGTTGCTCCCGTGCCTGTTCCAGAAGAGGGCGATACCAGCTTTACAACTTATGGTGGTCGCTCGATGATGATTCTCAAGACCAACCCCGAACGCGAAGCCCGCGCATGGGATTTCTTGAAATTCATTATGGAAGACGAGAACAACTATCAATTCATCACAGAATTGGGCTATCTGCCTGTGTTGACGAGCCTCAAGGCTGACCCCTATTTCCAAGACCCCAGCCGTCTGCCGTTTGTGCAGGTGCTGGAACACGGGTATGTACCCGAACAATTTGCAACGGCTGAACGAGTTGCGGTGGCTGTACAAGGGGCATATCAGGAAATTGTGGTTGAAGGCTCGGTTTCACTAGATGAAGCCGTCTCGTATGCGGCGGAAAAAGCACGCGAGGCCATTGCCACTGAATAATCCAAATCTAAAAAGGGCGATAGATAAATAATCGCCCTTGCTGTTTTCGTTTGTAGGGATGGGCCTGTAGCCCATCCTTATCAGGAAAAGAAGTTGAAGGGAAATTAAACGTTATGAGCGCGATTGCTGCCGAGGGCCAGAATAGTATCGCCAGTGCTTCGACCAAACGACATACCACGCTTTTACATCGGATGCGCCGCAATTGGTGGGGTTATGTATTTGTCTCGCCTTGGGTGATTTTGTACATCGTTTTTGGGATTTACCCGCTGATTCTCTCATTCTTTTTGACCTTTTTTAATTATTCTTTTGTGAACCCCGAAAACCGCCAATTTGTCGGCATCGGCAACTGGGTACGCGGCATTGAAGACCCCCTATTTTGGAAAGCCATTTTTAACATCGTCCTCAACCAGTCGGTGTTTATTTTCCTTAAAAATGGCTTGGGCCTGCTGATTGCCTCGCTGCTGTTTAATATCAAATTTGGTGGACGGTTGCTGCGAACGATCTATTTCTTGCCCGTTATTACCTCGACGGTGGTCTTGATGACGATTGGGGACAATCTTGCCAGTCCGGGCGGGCCAATCCAAAAATACCTCATTGATCTGCACCTGCTCGATGGGCCATTTTTTTGGAAGTCCGAAGAAACATGGCCCATGATTGTGATCGCGCTCATCAATACATGGAAATGGTTTGGCATCAGCACGGTCATTTTGCTGGCGGGCATGTATTCGATTGACGCACGCCTGTATGAAGCGGCAGCGGTTGACGGGGCAAACGGGTGGCAGATGTTTACCTATATCACCCTGCCTACCCTCAAACCACAATTGTTTTTCCTATTGGTGGTGGATGTCATCAATGGTCTGCAAATGTTCGGTGAGGTCTTTAGCATCGGCTTTAATGTCTATGGCGGGATCAATAACCAAGCCTTGACGCCGGTGCTTTATCTGTATGCCCAAGCCTTTGACCGATCTAATGTGGGATTTGCGTCCACGTTGGGGCTGCTACTGGCCTATATCATCGCCGCGCTAACTTTCCTGCAATTTAAGTTCTTCCGCACCAATGAGAATTAGGGAGAGCATGATGAGACGCGCAAAAGCATTTTCCCCCACCATGATTCTGAGTTATGCCGTTTTGCTACTGGGTGCTTTCTTCGTGATCTACCCGTTCTTCTACATGATTAATAACTCGGTGAAGACCGGACAAGAGATCATGCACTCCCCGACAGCCCTGCCTGAAAAAATTGTCTTTACGGGCTATACGGGGGTGTTTGATGAACTGGATGTGATGCTGCTGTTTAAGAACTCAGTGTTTTTGGCGGGGTCAATCACCATCCTGAATACCATTTTTAGCGCGTTGGCGGCCTATGCCTTTGCCAAAATTCCCTTTCCGGGGCGCGACAGGATTTTCGGTTTTATGCTGCTGACCATGATGATCCCCGGCGTGTTATTCCTTATTCCGACCTATGTGTTGATGTATCGCATTGGCTGGGTGGGCCACTTTGAGGCGCTAATTGTCCCTTCGATTGTATCGGTGTTTAACATTTTCCTGATTCGCCAATTTATGTCGGGCATCCCGGATGAGTTGGTCGAGGCGGCGCGGATTGATGGGGCAGGTGAAATGGTCATCTTCACCCGCATCATTTTGCCGCTGGCCCGCCCGGCTTTAGCGACGGTTGCCATTCTCACGTTTATGGGTAGTTGGAACGACTTCTTTGGGCCGTTGCTCTATCTCAATCGGCCTGAACAATGGACGCTGCAATTGGGCCTGCTGCAATTTCGCGGGACTGTGCCGGGTGAAAATGCCCAGCAGATTTGGGCACTCACCACGATCATCACCGTGCCGATTGTGGTGGTGTACTTTTTCATCCAAGAGCAGTTTGTCAAAGCCTTTGCCAACGTGTCGTTGAGTAAATAGGGGGATAAATTAATGGCTCAAACAAGCCTTGCTCAACAACCTCTTGCCGAGGCCATCGTTGAAGTCAAGCCCACCCAAAGTTGGATAAAGCGGTATCGCTGGGTGCTGCTGTTTGCTGGCCTGATTGCGGTCTTTATCGGCACATATGGACTGGCGTGGTGGAATGCCTATCGCCTGACCGAAAATTATTTGGATGATGCCGATGCCAGTTTTGAGGCAGGCAACTATCTGGACGCACTGACAGGCTACGAAAAATATGATACCCAAGAGAAAAAATATGTTGAATATGGTGGCTATATGCAGGTGCAGCGCATTTGGGAAAACGATTATTCCTATCCTGTGCCCCATGGCGTCCAACGTGCCAAAGACCGTATCCATGAGATTGTCTATGAACGCTTGACCATCGAAGACGCCGAACAATTTGTTCAAGAAAATATCGGACGTACCAACCCCTATCTCGGCATGATTTATCTGCGCTTGGGGGAATTGTATGAAGCCGATGGTCAACTGCGCGATGCCGAAGATATTTATGAATCTATCCCTGACCTGTTTCCCAATGATAAAGCGTTGCAAGCCCGTGCTGCCGATGACTTGGCAAAATATCGGCGTAATATTCTAAAAAACGAAACTTTTGTAGGAGCGTAATGTGACCCAACTGCCGAACAAATATGGCTATTTCAGTGATGACGGCCTTGAATATGTCATTACCTGTGCCGAAACACCCATGCCTTGGGTCAATGTGTTGTCGAACGGCGATTACGGCTTCGTCATCTCACAGGCGGGTAGCGGGTATAGCTGGCGCACCCATGCCAGCCTGAATCGCATTACCCGCTGGGATCAAGATTTAATCCGCGATGAATGGGGCAAATATTTGTATATCCGTGATGCGGCCTCCGGTGAATATTGGTCGCCAACCTTTCAGCCCTGTGGCGAAAAGTTGCAGGATTATCGTGTGCGGCATGGCATGGGCTACAGCGTTATTGAAGGCCAGCAGGCAGGTATCGCCAGCACCGTCACCTATTTTGTGCCGGAAGATGATCCGTGTGAAATTTGGGTGCTGCGACTGAAAAATGAAGGCAATACGCCCCGCCAATTGCAACTATTCACCTATTTTGAGTGGTTGTTGGGTAACGCTCCGGATTGGCATCGAGAATTTCACCGCACATTTATCGAAACCAGCTATCACGAACAGGGTGTGTTGCTGGCGACCAAAGTGATGTGGGAACTGCCCGTCCCATCTAAAACGCATTGGAATCTTTCATGGCCGTATATGGCCTTCCACAGTGCCTCACTGATGCCAAGTGGTTATGATGCCGACAAGCGCGATTTTCTGGGGCGGCATGGCAGTCCCCATAACCCCGCCGCCGTTCGTACAGGTCAATCGAGTCAGCATACAGGCCGGTGGGGGGATGCGATTGGCAGCTTGCGGCATGACCTTACCCTTGCCCCCGGTGAGGAGCGCGAAATTGTCTATACGCTTGGGGCGGCGGATAATCCCGAACAGGCTCTCGCTCTGAGCCAAAAATATCGGGATGCAGCGGTTGTCGAAAGCGCCCTAGAGACGGTCAAAAAATATTGGCGTGGCATCACCCAAGCCCTGAGCATCGAAACGCCCGACCCAGCCCTAAATGTGTTCGCCAACGGTTGGCTGCAATACCAAGCGATTTCGGGCCGCATCAAAGCGCGTACCGCCTACTATCAAACAGGTGGGGCGTATGGTTTCCGTGACCAATTGCAGGATAGCCTTGTGTGGCTGCTGTTGGGTCAACCGGAAAAAACATTGACCCAAATTCATCTGCACGCCGCCCACCAATATCAGGATGGCATTGTGCTGCATTGGTGGCATCCCATCGCCGATACGGGTATGCGCTCCGATTACAGTGACGACTTGCTCTGGATACCTTTTGTCACCCTCTACTATATGCACGAAACGGGTGATTTTGCCTGCTTGGATGCTGAGATTCCTTATTATGATGGTGGGGTAGGTACACTCCGCGAACACTGTATGCGCTCATTTGAAATGGCCCTTAGTCGCCGCAGTCCACGCGGTTTGCCCTATATCCTCAAAGCCGATTGGAACGATGGCCTCAACGCGGTAGGGGCAGAAGGAAAAGGCGAAAGCGTCTGGATGGGCCATTTCCTCCATTATCTGCTGCGAGAATGGGCCAATCTTCCCATTGTAGACGCCGCCACCAAGACCCGCTTTGAAAAAGAGGCCGAGACTGTTTGTGCGGCTGTGAATCAACATGCTTGGGATGGGGCATGGTATTGGCGGGCCACCACCGATGCCGGGAAATTGGTCGGGTCACATCAATCGCCCGAAGGTCAAATTTTCCTGAATGCCCAAACATGGGCGATCTTGGCGGGGACGGCGGATGCGGATCGGGCACGTTTGGCAATGGCCTCGACCCGTGATCACCTCTATTCTCCCTATGGCCCGCTGCTGCTTGCTCCGGCCTATTCCATCCCCGACCCCCACATTGGCTATTTGTCACGATACGCCCCCGGCACACGCGAAAATGGCGGCGTCTATTGTCATGCGGCGTGTTGGGCGGTGCTGGCCGAACGCAAACAAAACGGCATGGTGTCGGCCTATCAGGTGTGGCGCAGCTTTTGTCCCACCGTGCGCGGTGAAGACCCCGATGCGTATTCGGCGGAACCGTATGTCATGCCGGGGAATGTCGCTGGCCCACTGGCCTCACAACCGGGCCAAGGCGGCTGGTCATGGTACACAGGATCGGCGGCATGGTATTTGCGGGCACTGACGGATGGGGTGCTAGGGGTGGAAGGTCGCTTAGAAGGTCTGCGCGTCAAGGTGGAATTGCCGCCCACATGGAAGCAATATCGCGTGAAACGGCAGTATCGTGGTGCGGTCTATGATATCACGATACGGCGGGCACACGATTCGGAAAAAGAAGGCTGTCGGGTAAATGGTTCGAATTGGCAGGGCGAATTTTTGCCGATAGCTAAGTCCGGCACTACTCAATCCGTCGAAATCATCCTACCCGCTTGACATTATCCCTCCTTATAAGGCCAAACCCACTGCGGCCCTTCCCTCAAGGACAGGCTAGGGAGGGCTGCTTTGGGGTCTAGAAATCTCACTTGGCGACACGCTCCACCAACGCCATCACGTCTTTGAGGACAGGCTTGTTTTTAAAATAGAGGACTTCGCCGGGGACATTGGTAAGCTGTTCGGCGGTCAGATTGACCCCTTCGTAGACCAGCAAAATTAAGTCCGAGCGCCCTGCCGTCCGTACTTTGGCAAGTTTACGCCGCAGATAATCGGGATGCCAGAACCCCATGATTTCGAGCAGCGCTCGCCGTCCATCCTTTTGATGGGTAAAGGCAAAGTCGGGAATCATGACCGTATCCCCCAACAGCAGCACCTCATCTTCCCGACTCAACTGCCATTGTCCACGTCCCTCCCCAAATTTCTCAATGAACTCCGCCGCAAAATCGGCCTCCATGCGGCTGTCAAATTCCCCGCTGCGCTTAAAATGCGACGTGAGTGACGAGGTCGAATTGAGTTCGTAATGCAACCAGTCCTCCCCGAATGGAGATTTGACCGTTGCCCGCATCTGCCAGCGCTCCCCCAACAAAAGGGCAGGCAAAAACGCTGCAAACTGCCGTCCGTAGCGGGTAGTCGTGCTGACAAACGGGGAAATCGGGCCATCCAGCGTTACCCAATAGCCGCCTTGATAGGGTTTGGCCTCAAACATCAGCTTAAACAGCTTTAGATAGCGCCAAAAATCTTGGTAGCCATCATAAATCTCGACCTCCATCAAGCGTGCCCAATAGAGGACACCCCGCGTGAGTTCGAGGTTATAACGGGTAATGAGGCTTTCGGGGGACCATGATGGGCCAACTTCGGCCAACACGGACTCGTTGGTAAGGTCGGCAAATAGGCTTCGTTCAAGGGTGGTCATATCTGCCCCAAGCTCATCAGCAATATTTTGCAACAGTGTAGCGCGGCTCTGGGGATGGAATAAATCAGTCTCATCCAAAACTGGCCCACGCCCAAATATCAATTGGCGCAGGTCAGCGGGTGGCAGCGGCGTTGAACGAGTGACCCATGTCGCCCCGTCGGAGAGGACTTTTGCCAATCCACGCAGCACCACATAATCCAGCCGTTCGCCTTCTAATTGTTCGACAGCCGATTCCCATTCCCCGAATGTGTGACCGGACAGGTTTTGAAAGAGATCAATGAGGGCGGCGGCGGTGCCTTCCCAATGCCGATTTTCCGGCGGCAATAGTTCCACATGCAGGGTGTCGCCCCGTACACGCAGGCGTGGTCGAATGAGATCAGCGGTGAGCATGGGCAGTTTTACGTGGTTTGCGGCGCTGGGCCTTGCCTTCTTCAGTGGTTTGGCGGGCGATAACTTCAAATAGCACGGCTTGGCGATTACCGACCTTGCGCAGTACCCGGCCCAAACGCTGGATATATTCACGAGCGCTGGCGGTTCCACCCAACACAATGGCAACTTTGGCTTCCGGCACATCCACCCCCTCATTCAACACCCGCGAGGTCACAATCGCCCGATACTCGCCGAGTTGATAGGCTTCTAAGATATGTTTGCGTTCAGCGGCGCTGGTCTCGTGGGTAATGACCGGAATCAGATGGCGGCGAGCAATCGCATAGGCCACCGCGTTATTTTCGGTAAATATCAGGGTTTGTTCATGCGAATATTCGCGCAGCAAGCTGTCCAAAATGGCAAATTTACCTTCCGCCCCTGCCAGTAAACGCAAAATCCGCTGGCGAGCCAATAAAGCGCGGCGGGCCTCCGCATCAAAGGCACTTAGTCGCATCAATTCCATCAGCCAATTTTTGCCGTGTGCCCGGCGCAAATTGCGGGTACGGAAAAATCCAGAGTAAATCGCGTAGTCAGTGTCATAAGCGGTGCGTTCTTGCTCGGTCAGATCAATACGGATACGTTCAGTCCGATATTCCGCCAACTGCTGTCCGGTCAAATCATTAATTGGCACTTCGTAGACAATTGGCCCAATAAGCTCATTAATTTGCCAGCGGCCATCGGTTTGTTCATGGGCTTCGGGATAGGTCGCGGTCAGGCCCAATCGCAGCGGCGCTGGGGTCATCAAGGCCGTTTCGCCCCAACTTGGCGCAGGGAGGTGATGCACCTCGTCATAGATCACCAATTTAAAGCTATTCCCCTGAATAGCAATCAAGTCCCCGGCTGAATGATAGGTGGTGACGGTTAAGGGATGGACGATTTTTTCCGCCCCATAATAGACCCCGACATCCATTTGGAAGGCATTGACCATCCGTGCATACCATTGATGCAGCAAATCTAATGTTGGGGCGACGACCAATGCCGAACGTTTGACATTATGGATAGCATGAATCGCTACAAAGGTTTTGCCCGCACCGGTGGGCAAAACGATGCTGCCCTGCTGCCCTGCTTGTTCCCATGCGGAGAGGGCGGCAAGCTGATATTCGTGGGGTTCGCGTGTGTCGTGTAAGCGGAGATCGAGAGTCTGCCAGCGTGGAACAGTGTCCCGAATCTCCAGACCTGAGAGCATGGGCCGCAGCCGTGCATAATGATAGGCTTCGCAGCGCCAATGGCCCTTCACCCATCGGAACGCTTCCGGCATGGCCTCTGATGCCCCGACACCATTGAGAACCAGTGTACCCCCTTGAAAATACAAGCTGCGTTCATGCGACATAGCCCCACCCCTTTCATGGATGGGCCGATTATAGCCGCCCCACCGCCAGATCAAAAATTTAGTCCGAAGCGGAGGCTTAGACTCTCGATGGTGTGGGTTTATGGGGAACGTTCTTCCGTAAATAGGGGGTGCTTCAAGATATAAATGACATCAAAAATTAATGTCAATTGTCCGTGCAGAATTGCCGAGGGTGTGGTAATCTCTTAGTGTATCTCGTAGGCCAGTTGTCTACAACCATGTAAAAGGACATCTCAAATGAATAAATCTTTTAAGTATTTAGGCATCGCAACATTAGTTGTGATCATTCTTGTTACGGCCATTGCCCCCTCAATGGCTGCCGATTCAGTCCCTTCCACTAATTCTAATCATGCTCAACTTCCCGCGGTTGACCTGTTGATGTGGTCAAAAGAATCTGAGACCTATCACACGGATACCGCAATGATAGAGGCATTTGATGCTTGGGCGGCTGAAAATGCTCCCGGTTCAACCCTGACCATTGAAGCACTGGATGTGGAAGAACTGCGTCAAAATATGCAATCCGCAGCACTAGCGGGCGAAGGTTTGCCAGATTTCCTATGGACAGTTGCTGACCATGCTGGACCCTTCACCGAGGCTGGTTTGGTCCAACCTCTTGACGAATTGTTTGATATGGAAGCCTATCTGAACACCGTCGTGCTCGATGGTCAGACATGGGGTATCCCCTTCAGCGCAGGCAATCACCTGATGCTGATCTACAACAAGCAATATGTTGAAACTCCACCCGCGACTGTTGAAGAACTGATCGAAATGAGCGCTCAACTGGTCGCCGACAATGCCGACGTTGAAGGCTTTACCCCCTTCCTGTTCAATCACGGTGAGAGCTTCTGGGTTCTCCCATGGATGCAGGCGATTAACCCCGATGGCGTTCCCTTTGTTGGTTTCGCAGCCGATGGTGTGACCCCTGACCTCAATAACGATTCCCTTATCAAGACCCTCGAACTCTTGGCGAGTTTCAAGGAATTGGGTGTGACTTCCAGCGAATGCGATTACAACTGCCTTGATGGTCTGTTCAAAGAAGGCAAAGCTGCCATGACCATCAATGGTGACTGGAGCCTTGGTGGTGAGACCGGTATGATTGCAACCCTCGGTGAAGAAAATGTTGGTCTGGCCCCATGGCCGATGTTCGAAGGTGGTCAACCCGCCCCACTAGTGGCTGGTACCTATGCGATGATCCCTGCTGCAACTGAAGGCGACAAGCTGGATGTGGTGGTTGAATTCCTAAAGTGGTACACCACCGACGTTCCCACCGTGCTTGGCTATACTGTTACCCAAGGCCGTCTGCCCGGTGTATTGGCTGCGTTTGATGACCCCTCGATTGCGGAAGACCGTTTGGTTGGTGAAAGTGCCGCCGCCCTTTCAACAGGCGTGCCTCAACCCGTCAATGTTGAAATGCGCTGCATTTTCGACGCCATTACACAGGAATATCAGGCCGTGATGAGTGGTAGTGAAACGCCAACGGATGCTGGTGCCAACGCACAGGCTTTCGCTGAAACCTGCATTGCTGACTTGCAGTAAGTTCATCAGCAACTGCAATTGAATAGTTTGAAAAAGCAACGAGCGGGACAGCCTTTTTTGTCCTACTCGTTGTTTTTTCGAGTTTAGAGTTAAGGGAACTATAGAATAGGGAATTTGTGATGCAAGGCTTAACATTTGACATCGCCGTAGAGCGCTTGCTTGATCTGCTGCCGCTGATAGGTATAACCGTCCTCGGAATTATTATTCTTGAGCCTGCACTCTACTTCTTACTCACTAAAGTTTTCAAAACGAAGTACGCACTGCCCTTTACATTGGTGGCTCCAGCAGTCATTGCATTGGCGATCTTTACGGTCTATCCTTTCATTTTCAACATTCAGTTAGCTTTTTCGGATTTGCGCCTCAAGACCATTTCCTGTTATATACCCGACGAGAATATTACCAATGCACCCTGTTCACTGGGGCAGGCGGCGCTCAACGCAGATGTCAATATCAATCTGGATGAAATTCCGGTACGGGTCGAACCATCCGAAACAGCGGAGGTCGCTTTTACATTACAGAACGGCGAAGAAGTGCGTGTGACGGGGCGTTCCAAAGCAGTAGGGTATACGACCATAACGGGTTTTGCGACCACTGAAACGGGTACAGTCTGTAATCCATTGGACGCTGCTTGTGTTCAACGTCAACGCGAGACCGAAGCTGCTCTCAAAGTCCAAGATGAGCGTGACTGGTGGGAAATCAAAACGTCCGATGGTGAGGTGGGTTGGATTCCAGACAGCACCTTTTTTATGTCGGCAGGTGGAGACCTGTACGAAGAATCAGCGGCGGTTGGTGAGGTCATCGGAAGCGTGGCTTCAGGTGAACAAGTCCGCTTGGTCAAACGCGAAAGTGAGATGTGGTATCAAATCGAAACCGCTGATAGCACGGTTGGCTGGGTGACAGCGGAACCCCGTCAGGTCAATCTCTATATCCCGGCTGAGACTTTGACGCTCTATGATGACCAGAGCACTGAAAGTGAGCTTGTTGGCGAAATCAACCCCGCCCAAGAAGTCAATATGCTGCGCAATCAACCCCTCACTTGGTACGAAGTTGAGACACCCGAAGGCACAGCTTGGGTAAATGCGGAGCTAACTGTTACTGAGCTATATCATCCGTCGGAAGATATTCCACTTTTTAGCGAAGCCAACTATTTGTCGGAACAGGCCGTCACTCTCCCTGCCGATCAAAATGCGCGTATCGCTAGCCGCCAAACCGAAACGTGGTATGAGGTCAGTGATCTCGTCGGCCAACGTGGTTGGGTTAATATACAACCGGAGACTGTCGAGGCCTTCGAAATTTTAGAATCGCAGGACATCTTGAGCGCGGCTGAAGGTGAGGATGTGGAGGTACTGGGCAGTGTTGAATCTGGTGAATTGGTGGTCAACCTCAGTAGCACAACGGTTGAGGACACCATCTGGTACTACATTCAGACCGATCAGAATGTCAAAGGATGGATACAAGCGACCCCCGAAGCATTTACGGATATTGTGATCGTCCCAGACACCACCACCCTGATTGCCGATTTGGAGAGCAATCTGGTCGTTGCCACGCTACCCGGCGGTACACAGGTTGAAGAATTCGACACGGGTGAATTGACTTGGTATGAACTGCGCCTAGAAGATGGCACCTCTGGTTTCACCAATATCGAGCCAGAGAGTGTTATCGAACGTTATGCGGCCCCTACCGAAATCAACGCCTATGCCGCCTTTAACGATACTAGTGAAATCGTAACGGTCTTTGCCGAAGATACTGACCTGAATGTACTCGGTACCCAAGACGCCCCTTGGTATCAAGTCCAAACCCGTGACGAGGCTCGCTTGCTTGGATGGGTCAACGCTGAACCCGCCGATGTGCGTTCAATTTTTACGAATTCTGAAGATGGCCCACTGCACACCGAACCCTCCCGTCTCTCTGAAACATTGGGTGAAGTCGGCAATGGTGTTACCGTTACCCCACAAGATGAAGAACAGCGCTATTGGCATCAAATCCGTACTGAAGCTGGCCTTGTAGGTTGGGTCGAAGCAGTGCCGGAACAGCGTGTGACCACTGACCGTGAAATTGTCCTCTACAGCTTGGAATATGGCTGGAACAATCTTAAACGGGTGTTTGTAGATGAAGACCCCGAAACAGGCGAAATTTTGGGCTGGGGGCGGTTGCTGCAAACCGAAAATTCAACCTTCCCACGCTTGATGCGAACCACGCTAATTTGGACATCCTTTAATGTCCTGTTCCATTTGTTTTTCGGCATGATTTTGGCGCTGATCCTCAATCAAAAAGACCTGAAATTTACAGGTATCTATCGTGCCATTATCATTCTGCCTTGGGCTATCCCACAGGTAATTATCGCGCTGGCGTGGCGTGGGGAGTTCAACTTCCAGTTCGGTTTTGTCAACGCCCTTGTACAAGAACTCGGTTTTGAACCTGTCCAGTGGCTCTTTAGACCTACCCCGGCACTGGTCGCGGTAACTTTTGTCAATATCTGGTTGGGCGTCCCCTTCTATTTGGTGACGCTGTTGGGTGGGCTGCAATCCATTGCGCCAGATTATTATGAAGCGGCCTCAATGGATGGGGCGAATGCTTTTGAACGTTTTAAGCATATCACGGTTCCACTCATCCGTCCGGTAGCGGTGCCCATCGTTACGTTGGACGTGATATGGACTTTCAATAACTTCAATGTCATCTTTTTGATTACAGGGGGTGAACCAAACGAAAGCACCAATATTTTGGTGACGGCACTCTACAACGCAGCGTTCGGCGCAAATGGGCAATTCCAACTCGGTTTTGCGGCGGCCTTCTCACTGGTGATTTTTGTCGTCCTCATATTGTTTGCTTCGGTCTGGATCACTCAAAGCGGCGCATTGAAAGGAATCTATGAAAAATGACCACCATATCGCAAGATTGGAAAAAACGCTTTTGGGAAACCCGCGAATTCGAAACACCCTCGATCCTGTGGTATCGGCGCGGGCGTGGAATTGGCAGCATCGTTGTCCTTATCTTGGGACTCGTGTTGGCGCTCATCAACAGTAATCTGTTTATAGCGGGTGGCGCTGTTTGGTTAGCGATTGCAGTGGCCTACCCAACGCATGGTTTCCTGATTTTCTACTGCATTCTCACGCTGTACCCCCTTTCACGTGTGGTGACGATTTCACTGCGCCCTGCCCAAAATCTCCTTTCGACCTCGCTGGCGATCATTCCTGATGGCGCAAATTTAAATTCCTACCAAAACCTATTCGAAGATCAAGATTTTGGCTTGTGGGTGTGGAACAGCCTTATCATTACGGTTTCGGTGGCGCTGCTCGGTGTGGTAGTTGCTGCGACTAGTGCCTATGCCTTCTCGCGCTGGAAGTTCCCCGGACGTAATTTGGGCCTGTTCCTGCTGCTTTCCACGCAGATGATTCCCGCCGGGATGCTGTTGATTCCGATTTACATCATTGTCGCCCGCTTGAATCTGACGAACAATGTGTTGGGTTTGGCACTGGCCTATACCACCACCGCCATTCCATTATCCATCTGGATTTTGCGTGGCTACTATGACACGATCCCTTTTGACCTCGAGGAAGCCGCGATGGTGGATGGTGCAACCCGTATGATGGCTTTCTGGCGGGTGATTCTGCCACTGTCTACCCCTGCGCTCGCCATTATCTTTTTGTTCAACTTCCTCAGCGCATGGAATGAATACATGGTCGCCAATGTCATCCTCAAAGCGGAGGTTATGCAGACATGGCCGCTTGGGTTGAACTCGCTTATCCTTCAGTTTCAAACACAATGGGGGACGTTTGCGGCGGGTTCTGTACTCATCACCATTCCAGTGTTGATCTTGTTCCTCTATAGCTCCCGCTGGCTGGTTGGTGGCCTGACACTCGGCTCAGTAAAGGGCTAATTACTGCGCCTCTAGATCAAATATCCAAAGGGTAGTGACCTCAAAACCACTACCCTTTTATATTGCCTATTCTTGGATGCCGATATAGACCTCATAGGGATGAAGTTTGAACGCAGCCAAATGATCGGATTCACTGCTGCGTGCGTGAGTCGAGAAAATTGGGCGCACGGCCTGATTTTCAAGTTGCAGCGTGGTTGGTTGATTGGACATATTGAGGGCAACAAAGCAACTTTGCTGTGGGGTTTTGCGCCAGAACGATAATACATCCTCGGTATCCAGCATCACGAGTTCCCCTTGACGCAGCGCTTCATAGGCTTGTCGCACTTGAATGAGACGGCGTAGATAATTCAGCGCCGAATCAGGATTTTCGCGCTGTTCTTCCACATTGATACCCTTTGTATAATTGGGATTGACGGGTAGCCATGTGGTGATATCGGCAGGCGAAAAACCAGCGTTAGGTGCGTTTCGCCACTGCATGGGAGTACGGCATTTGTCGCGCCCCATAATATTTGCAAAGGCCAGTGCTTTTTCGGACGAAAGCTGGCGTTTGAGCTGCAACACTCCATAAATCCATACACCAAGATTGTCCTTAAACCATTCGATCTCCTGCATCAGATAATCGGCCATACCGATTTCTTCGCCATAATAAAATACGGGTGTCCCGCGTAGCAGTGTCACCATTGCCAGCGCAACCTGATGCCGACTGCGATCATCTCCATAAAAGGTGAATGAGCGCGTTATGTCATGATTGCCCACCGTGTTGCATTCCCATGCTCCATTCGGCAACAACTTGGCTCGGTCTGCCAATTTTTGCCGAATCTGGCTGGCCTGTAAATTTTCGTGCTTTTGGAAGCGCAGGATGTCAAAATTAAACACCGAATGGAGTTCATTTGTGCCATTTCCATAGTAGCGTGGATCGTCGGTTTCACCCAGCAAAATGCGGTCATCATAGGTGTCAATCAATTCACGCAGGGCTTTCATCAAGCCATGATTTTCCGGTAGATCATCTTGATAGCGAATTTTGGCGCGGAATTGCTTGGTTGTGTCTTCCGATACTCCCATCGTCCAATTGAGGAACAATTCTTCGAGGCCTACATCTACATTGGCATCGGGTAGGTCGGGGTCTTCATAAATCGCGCCAATTGCGTCCAAGCGGAAGCCATCCACACCGCGATCCAGCCAGAAACGCACCTCATCAAACATGCTCTGTTTGACAGAGGGATTGCGCCAATTGAGATCGGGTTGCTCTTTGAAAAAATAGTGATAGTAGTATTGATCTAGCGTTTCATCATATTCCCACGCCGAACCGCCAAAAATAGACTCCCAGTCGTTGGGTGGCCCGCCATTTTTACCGTTCCGCCATACGTACCAGTCATGATAGGGGTTGTCTTTACTCAAACGCGACTGTTGAAACCATTCATGCTGATCGGAGGTGTGATTGAGAACCAAGTCGAGCAGCACACGAATGCCTCTTTTATGTGCTTCTACGATCAGGCGATCAAAATCGGCCAGTGTGCCATAATCCGGGTCTATGTCATGATAATTCGAGATGTCATAACCAACATCGAATTGAGGGGAGGGGTAGAAGGGGGAGATCCAAATTACCGTGACTCCCAGCCATTGAAGATAGTCCAGTTTTTCAATAATACCAAGCAAATCGCCGATGCCATCACCATTCCCGTCTGCAAAAGAACGGGGGTAAACCTGATAGCACACAGCGTTTGTCCACCATTTGGGGGTTGTCATAATGGCCTTTCATTGGATTGAGTAGTTATTTCAATTGAGATGGAGTTGTCAGTTATTAGAAGGAACACTCTATTGTCTATACCGCAGGGTAAAGCTGGTCCTGAATCTTGTAGATACTGTATCCTGTTTGGCGCTGGCCTTAAGTCCCCCTAGGCAACCACATGCGCAGGGTCGTGAGGCCGCTGGATTGGTCGGTGCTAATTTCAATCGTGCCGTTCATGCGTTGGAGGGCAAGATAACAAAATGGCATTCCCATTGCAACCGAACTGCGACTGCTTTGCATTCGGGCCTCATTCTGATATTCCAACTGAAAAAAGCGGTCTTGGTCATAAGGCGGCAGAACAGGCCGACCCGGATCAATAATCCGAATCGCTACCCCGTCATTTTCTGCTGCCGCTTCCAACACAATCATTTTCCCCGGCATACAAAATTTGAGCGATGTATCTAATGCGGCATTTAACACCCGACCTAGCAGTGCGCTGTCAGCCAAGACAGGGAGAATTTGATCGGCTGGGCGTACCTCTATGGTGATATTGTTATATTTACCCGCCTCACGAATATACTCGCCTGCATTTTCTAACAGCGGCAGAAGGCTGATAGACTCAATCGCCAACGGTAGTTCATTCATATCCAGTCGAAAGACATCCAGCAAATCTTCGGTCAAAAAAGCCTGTCGCTGGGCCGCGAACAGTGAATGACGCATTAAGACGAGCACTTCCGGCGGATAAGCGTCGGGGGTATCTTGAAGAATTTCCAATACCAGTTGGAGGCTACTGATTGTAATCCCCGAAGGATTGCGGAAATCATGGGTCAGCAAATCAACAATCCCGCTCATACGGCGTGCGGTGATGTGTAGAATTTCAATAGTATCCATTTTGGTGGAGTGGCCGCTTTGAATTACGGAACGAAGGCGTGTTTCGATTTCACGACTTTCGAGAGGGGGGCAAACAAAATCATCGGCCCCTGCCGCCAGAATCGTATCCATCGCCGCTTTATCTTTAGGGACAAGTGCGACAATGGGTAGATAAGTGGTTAAAGGGTCATCGCGCAGGGCACGAATCGCTTCAAGCCCATTTTCAAGCGAAGTGGCGTCTACCAGAACCGCGTGCGGGCAACGACGATGCGCCAGATCAATCAGGGTATTAGGCAGATGGGCCATCTCGAAATCAAAAAGCTCAGGATTAAGGGTATATTCTATGCTGGATGGCGAAGTGAAACCTAAAATTTTTATAGTATTCATTCCAGATAAGTGCCTTTTGAATAATTTGTTACCACAGACTTTGTACGAGATAAACGCGCACAGGTTCTTCACGTCCTCGGATATGGCGCAGACCAGCCTCCTCAGCCGCTATATAGGGCGCAACCAGTTGATAGGTCGCCTCGCTGATCATGATCTCGCCGCCCCGACTCATACTTTGCAGGCGTTGAGCCAGATTGACATTATCGCCAACCGCCGTATAGTCCATTAAATCTCGACTCCCGATGTTGCCAACCACTGCTTGCCCACTGTTGATCCCAAAATTAATGTTCATCCGCAGGTCGCCCGGAAAATACTGCTGAAATTCGACGAGGGCGTCGCGGATTTCAATGGCCGTCGTTACGGCTTTCAAGGCATGGTTAGGGAGGTCAAGTGGGGCATTATAGAGCGCAAGGATGCCATCGCCTAAAAATTTATTGACCAAACCCCCATTACGCCGCACGATTTCCACCATCAGGCCATGATATTCATTGAGGATGTGCAGCAGTTCCACCGGGTCAAGCCGTTCGGATAGAGCGGTGAATCCCTCAAGGTCGGCAAACAAAATGGTGAGGTCACGGATCGCCCCCCCTAATTGGGTGGATTCGGGATTTTGAATCAGCGTTTCTACGACATCAGGCGAGAGGAAACGTTCAAACGTTTTGCGGATGTGTTGGCGCTGCTGACGGATGCTATCGGTTTCAGCTTTGGTACGAAGGCGCGTATTAATGCGAGCCAGCAGTTCTCGCGGGCTAAAGGGCTTACTGAGATAATCGTCTGCCCCCAAACCCAACCCCTTAATGCGGCTGTCAAGATCGGATTGGGCGGTTAAGATAATGATAGGAATTTGGGCGGTATCCGGGTTTTTCCGCAGTTCAGCACACACCTCCCATCCGTCCATCACGGGCATATTAATATCCAATAACACAATATCCGGTAGATAATGGCGGGTTTTGGATAAGGCATCCGCACCATCTACTGAAGCAATTGTGTCATACCCAGCCGCTGCCAAAACATCCAATATCATGTGGCGACTGTCTACGTTGTCTTCTGCGACCAGAACCTTCATTCATGCCGCCCTGTTAGCCTAAAAATTTCTCCAATTTATCAGCCAGTTCACGGAAATCAATCGGTTTGCTGATGTAATCGTTGCAGCCTGCTTGAAGGGCTTTTTCGCGGTCACCGACCATCGCGTGAGCTGTCAGGGCAATGACAGGAATATGATTGAGGTTCGGATTAGCCTTGATCTGACCCGTCGCTGTCCAACCATCCATTTTGGGCAAAGATAAGTCCATCAAAATGAGATCGGGTATATCTGAGATTGCCGCTTGAACACCTGCTTCGCCATCTACGGCCACAATAACTTCATAATCGAGTGCCGTCAGCACATCGGTAATCAAAATGCGATTGTCAGGGTTATCCTCAACCACTAAAATCCGTTTTGCCATACCTTGTCTCCTAAATTTGGGGAGGGTGTTTGGGCAATATGCTCTATTTCGAAATTCCCCCAAAGTTGTGTGAGAGATGATTATACTATAAGAGAATTAACGCCAACACAGGGAATTAACGGTACGTTTGTGCAAGTTTTCGTTAGGCTGGCGTTAGGATTTGTTCCAAAACCTCTTGTAATTTGGCCCGATCAATCGGCTTATTCAGTACCGCATTCGCCCCCATTTCTTTGGCAAGGAAATAGTTGTCAATTGCGCTCACAATCACAACGGGTATAGTGGCGAGGGTGTTATCTTCCTTGAGGTTTTTTAGAACCTGCCATCCATCCATACTCGGCATCATAACGTCCAGCAAAATCACGTGGGGGTGAATTTGTTGGGCAAAGCGTAGGCCCTCGCGTCCAGAACTGGCAGCGTACACCTGCCATACGCGGTTATCTGCCAGTAGCGCATCCTTGAGGAATAATTGGGAATCATGGCTGTCGTCAATAATCAGGGCACGGAGTTGTTGCCCGCTCCCAGAGGCCGAACGTGAGACCGGATAGGGACTTGGGATAGACAGAGGAGTGGCGAGGGAAACGTTTTCGGCAATCGGCAGGGTGAAAAAAAAGGTGGTGCCCACTCCCGGCTGACTTTGCAACCAAATTTTGCCCTTGGACATCTCAACCAGCCGTTTGGTAATGCTCATGCCGAGTCCCGTACCCCCATATTGGCGGGTGGATGTGCTGTCCACTTGACGAAATTCCTCAAAGACGAGGCCCTGTTTCTCTTGGGGAATACCAATACCTGTATCCTCGATTTCAAACTGAACCATCTCACCTTGGGGGGTAGCTTTAACCCGAATATGCCCAACTGCCGTAAATTTAACGGCATTGGTTAGAATATTCAGCAGGATTTGTCGCGCCCGCATCGGGTCGGCAAGTATAGGGGGCACATCCGCTGCGTATTCACGTAGAACGGTTAAATTTTTTCCGTTGATTTGCGGGTCAAGGATGGTCAGGACGCTATCGAGCATTTCGCGGGTGTGAATCGGTTGAGGGTTTAGGGTAATGCTGCCTGCCTCAATCCGGCTGAGGTCGAGAATATCATTAATCAAGGTAAGCAGGCTACGCGCATTGCGTGTCACTTTTTCAAGGCGATCAATTTGCTGCGGGGTGACTTCGCCATAGACTCCCTCGGCTACAAGGTCGGTATAACCAATGATGCTGTTGAGTGGGGTGCGTAGCTCATGACTCATATTGGCTAAAAACTGACTTTTCAGTCGGTCAGCCTCGCGCAGTTGGCTATTTTTGATGGCAAGCTCGGCACTGAGTTGGGCCAATGGATTAAACAGTTGATCCATCAGGACGGCCCGCCCCAAGATGAAGGTAGCGACTGCTAAGGTGATGCCATTGAGGGGAATCAACAAAATCGGCCAGATGACAATCGTCCAGATAATGCCAAACAAAATGAGCACCGGCGCGACCCAAAGATGCCGAACCCGGCCATTGTGTTCACGGGTTTTCCACAACAGCACAGCACTGATTACCGGGAAGATTAGGAAGATGCCTGAAGATACCAAGCCGATGGGCGTCAGCAGAATGACATAACTCCCCCCTTGTTCGGCGGAAGGCTTCATACTGGCATGGGCTTGGCCCGACCATGAGAGATAGTTGGTGACGGCGAACACCGCGAGAGCCGTAATAAGCAGTGCATGGATACCGCGTTTCCAGCTATTGGTGAAGGCCAGTGTAAAAGCCAGCAGCAGAATCAGAAAAATCCCATATAGGCTGGTATTGATGTAAAAGGTAATTTCGGGGTCAATGTTAAAGATGTCTATGTAGCGAGCCATAATCAGCGATAGGCTGTAAATCAACAAAGAGAAGACCATCGCCGAAAAAATCTGATTGAGCCGATTGTATGGGTTTTGCCAATACACCAAGAGCAGCATGATGGCACTCACCAGCGCGGTGATGCTGTTGACGCCTGTAACAATCAACGAAACGGTTGAGACCTGCTCCATTAAGCCTCCTGCAACAGAGGGGAAGAGGCTTGTGCCCCTTGTAAATAGGCCAACTGCACGACACCCACTAAAGTTCGACGGCTGACGGGTTTGCTCAACGACGCAAACGCCCCCATATCTTTGGCGATGCCGCCGTGTTCGGCCATGCTGAGAATAATCACCGGGATATTTTTGAGGTCAGGGTCGGATTTTAGCGTCTCCAAAACACCCCAACCGTCCATTCCCGGCATAAAAATATCGAGCACGATGACCGAAGGATTTAGTTCACGTGCCCGCAGCAGGCCCTCTCGACCCGAAAAAGCCGCATAGACTTGAAATCCGTCTCGACTCAAATAACCTTGAATGACCTCAATAGATTCGGGGTCATCATCAATTGCCAGCACCAAAGGCCGCCGCCCATCTACCAAGATGGTATTTTGCGCGATGATTTGCTGGATTTTGTTTTGTTCATCGCGTTCAACCGCCGCTGGAAAGGCAATAAAAAAGGTGCTGCCACGTTGGGGGGTGCTTTCAAACCACAAACGACCTCCATGCAGTTCAACCAAACGTCGTGCTACGGCCAAGCCAAGCCCTGTGCCTTCATTTTCTTGGGGAGATTTCCAATACTCAAAAGCCTTAAAGATTTTTTCGGCATCGGTGGATTGAATCCCGATCCCGGTATCCCGCACACTAATGACCACCTGATTGCGGGTCGCATCCAGATACCCCCCGATGGTGACTCCCCCGGCTGGTGTAAATTTGATGGCATTGGCGATGACATTTAAGACGATTTGGCGGGCACGGATTTCGTCTACAAAAATCGCTGGCAGGCCATAATAGCCCCGTGATATATGCAGCCCTTTCTGATCGGCAAGAGGTTGCAGGGTATTCATAATTTCATCAATCAATAAGGTAGGTGAGACCCGTGTTGGGAAAATATCCAACCTGCCCGCATCTATTTTGCTCAAATCCAGCACATTGTTAATCAAAGCCAACAGCCGTTTGCCGTTCTGGTTGATCTTATCAATGCGATCCGTTTGGACTTTGTTAAGTGGGCCATAAGTTCCGCCTGTCACCAACTCCGTATAGCCAATAATGCTGTTGAGTGGGGTGCGGAGTTCATGACTCATATTGGCAAGAAACTCGCTTTTGCGGCGGGTCGCTTCTTCCAGTTGTGCGTTTTTGCTGGCAAGCTGGTTATACAACTGGACGAGTGGGTTAAATAGCTGGTCATTCAAAATCAACCGGGCAATCCAGATCATACTGATTTGAACCAAAGTGATTTCGATAAGCTCACCCAATGGAAGATTTAATACTGAAAACCCGCTGCCAATCACAATGGGCACCATAGCCCGACGGATCGGCGAAAAGGCATCTTTGGGTTGTGGGTCGCGCACAAAGGCTACAAACGCTAATGAGGGGGTCGCCAACACCCATATGACGATACCCCAAGTGGTTGGCTGAAAACTATATTCCCCATGATTTCCGGCTATGGCGTCTCGCCAAAACTCATTGCCCCATGTCGTTCCTAAAATGACCACGAGCCAGAAGATTGCCAGTATCCGCCCCTCGAATAAACGCCGCCGATTTTCGCTTTCAAATTCCGTGATGAAAAAAAACAACCCCGCAATGGCGAGCATATAAAAACTGGTGGTGATGTGAACGAGGTCTTGCCCCTCCAGTTCCAAAAATTGCCCTACATACGTTAAGGATGTAAAAAATGCCCAGCCTGCTAACATGCCCATGCTGATCGCCAGATATTGGTTGAGGCGAGCACGGGCGTTTTGCCACAGGGCGATAAACATCACCGACAACCCCAATATGGCCGCAAGCGCATTACTCAGCAGACCATAGAGCGTTACAACGTTTGGAGACATAGGTTAATCTAAGTCTGGCCTCTCGGAGATAAAATGTTTTTTCGTGATGGGATGAACGATGACAAGCACGATATTCAAATTGTACTTGCTTTGATTTTTGCCGTCTACTTTTATTGCTTCTATTGGTTAACCTCGCTACAATTCGCGCCGTTTTCTTTTCCATTGGATGAGGTTGAGATGTCCCGTACATTTTCAGATTTGTTAAGCGCCCTACCATTTGAATTTTCTGCCCCCGCTGGCAATCCTATTATTACGGCCCCCGTCACCGAAAACGCCCGCGAAGTTAAACCCGGTGGGGTGTTTGTTGCACGCAAAGGCCGCAGTACCGACGGCCATCGCTATATTGCACAGGCGGTTGCCAATGGTGCGGCAGCGATAGTCGGCGAACTGCCTATAGATCAAGTACAGGCCGATTTACAGGGCATACCCTATGCACAGGTCGCGGACGGCTATCAAGCCTTTGGTTATCTAGCGGCGGCCTATGAGGACTTCCCATCGCGGCGTTTAGTAGTTATTGCGATTACTGGGACGGATGGCAAAACCACAACCTCAACCATTGCCTATCACATTCTCAAAGCGGCTGGTGTCAAAGTCGGCCTCATCTCGACGGTCAGCGCGGTCATCGGCGCCACCGAAATCCCAACCGGCTTGCACGTGACGACTCCCCCCGCTCATGAAGTCCAGCATTACCTTCGTCAAATGGTCGAAGCGGGTATGACTCACTGTGTATTGGAAACAACCTCGTTTGGCATAGATCAGGGGCGCGTCAACGGGGTGGATATAGATGTGGCGGTGATGACCAATGTGACGCATGAGCATCTCGATTGGCATGGCAGTTGGGAAAATTATCGGGACTCCAAGCGCCAATTGTTTACCTTGATGAAAAATTCCTATCGCAAAGGCCAACAGCCGAAAATCGCCGTGATTAATGCCGACGACCCCTCCGCGCCGGATTTTGCCGAGTCCAGCATCGGGGCGGATTATATGATGCTCTACAGTCTAACTCAGACGGATGCTGATTTTTATGCTGACCGGATTCACTATACCCCCACCCACACCTCATTTATGCTGCGGGGCAATGCGGGCGATATTGCCGTGCGTCTGCCACTCTTAGGAGCTTACAATATCTCCAACGCACTGGCTGGAATTATCGCCGCGATTTCTGCCATGCCCCAACTTACCCATCAGCAGCGTATGATTAATGCCATTCCGCAGGGAATTGCCGATTTACCGTTGATTCCGGGTCGCATGGAGCGCATTGATGAGGGGCAGGCTTTTAATGCCTTCGTGGATTTTGCTCACACGCCGAACGCCCTCTTGAAAACCCTTGAGACCGCCCGTTTGATTTTGCCCGAAGGGGGGAGGGTGATTGCGGTCTTTGGCAGTGCTGGCCTGCGTGACCGCGAAAAGCGCCGCCTGATGGCCGAAATCGGGGCGGAACATGCTGACATTTCTATCCTAACCGCCGAAGACCCCCGTACCGAATCCCTTTTGGGCATTTTAGCAGAAATGGCCGAAGGCGCACGCGGCAAAGGGGCAGTGGATGGGGAATCGTTGTTCATTGTGCCGGATCGTGGACGGGCGATTTTGCTGGCTTGTCAGATGGCACAAGCGAGCGACGTAGTCTTGGCATGTGGCAAGGGACATGAACAAAGCATGTGTTTTGGCAAAATTGAACATGCGTGGGATGACCGCGAGGCTTTGCGTGCCGCGCTGCGTGGTCAGGCTCTTTTGACCTTACCGAGCGCGTCCGACCCTTATGATTCCCGTGAGTTGTGGCTGCGTGATGAATAGGTTTTGATGCGGTTTGTGCTTTTGACTATGCCCTGATAACTGCGGTAAGATAAAAACATCTTTATCGTGAGCTTTATCAAGGATTGCGGCGTTCTATGAAACCAACAGATTATAATCGTACCGAACGCGCTTTTGACCGTATCATTCGTAGTTTTCAAAACAAACCGAATTCGGCAGATTTCCGCAACGCCCAAACTGCTAAGGAGATGCTGCAAAGTCATGCCGATCAATTTGCCGCGAATTTTGTACCCAATTTGGATATGGTGGTGGTGTTTTCCAATACCGAAGCAGACCGTTTTAATGCGGAAGACACTCTTTCGCCAGAGCAGTGGGCTTTTATCTGGCAGGTGGATGCACAGAGTACCATCCGTCAAATTGGCGAAAAACTTGCTTGGAATGATTCGTTTTTACGGCGTGTTGTCTATAGTCTGCTTGGCACCGAGACCATTTATTTAGTGAATCCCTAACTGGAATTTATGTGAGCCTTCCCAATACTCCTTACGTTCAATACGGCGACACGGTGATGTTTGTAGGTAAAGATCGCCGTGTTTTTTTGCGTACCATTCGCACGGGTGAAAAATTGCAGACCCATCTCGGCCAGATTCTACTGGATGATATTATTGGCCTGCCCTATGGTACACAGGCGCGTACCAACACAGGCATGGGCATGTATATTTTGCCGCCGAGTTTGGATGATGTGATTAACGAACTCAAGCGTGAAACGCAGATTATCTATCCCAAAGACCTCGGCTATATCGCTCTGAAATTGGGCCTGCGCGAAGGAATGCACGTGATTGAGGCCGGGGCTGGCAGCGGCGCACTCACCAGTGTCTTGGCTTTGATGGTCGGTGAATCGGGGCATGTCTACAGCTATGAGCGCAAATCCAAACACCTTGACCGGGCCATCAAAAATCTACGCATGTTGGGCCTCGACCATCGGGTGACATTTATCGAAAAAGACATCGCCGAAGGGTTTGAGCAAACCGATGTCCACGCCGTATTCCTTGACCTGCATAACCCCGAAGCATTTTTTGGGCAGGCGCGGGAAGTCTTGCGGGGCGGCGGATTTTTGGGTGTGTTTGTGCCGACGGTCAATCAAATGGTGACGGTGCTGCGTGAACTTTATCATGGCGCGTGGTATCTGTTGCAAGCCGAAGAATTAATCATGCGTCCTTGGATCACTATTCCTGATCGGGTACGCCCGAATGATGAGATGATCGGCCATTCCGGTTTTCTGATTTTTGCGCGGGCGGTGGCACGGGAAGTGCGGATTTTGCCGGAAGAATTAGCCGCCTTACATGATGAAGACAGGCCGCTGGATGGGTAGGTAAGGTATAATGGCAATGTTGGTGGCGGTTATTGGAGGTTCAATTGGACGAGAAGCAGCTACTTGAGAGAATTACGGTAGACCCGAAAATCTATGGCGGAAAACCCATTATTCGTGACCACTGATTGGCCGTTGAACACGTACTTGGGATGTTAGCCGCTGGAGACACCTTCGAAAGCATTATGCAGGCCTATGATTGGCTTGAATTGGAAGATTTGCAGGCCTGCCTTGTGTACCCCTCTAATCCAACAGAAGAATGATATTTATCTTGAGTAGCCCTTGCCACCTGCTCCACATTTGTGTAATCTAGCGCGGCGTTAATTCAACATTTTGATTCTTAGCGAGGATGTCTATGTCAGACACCGTAATTGTAACGGGTGCTGCCGGGTTTATCGGCTCGCATCTCGTAGATGAACTGCTCAAGATGGGTTATCACGTCTTGGCGATGGACGACCTAAGCGGCGGCTATCAAGATAATGTCAATTCCAAAGCCACTTTCATTCAAGGCAGCATCGTAGACCACGACCTGATTAACAAGATTTTTGCCGAACACCGCCCCAAATATGTCTACCATCTGGCGGCATATGCGGCGGAGGGCCTCAGCCATTTTATTCGGCGCTTCAACTACACCAATAATCTGATCGGCAGCGTGAATTTGCTAAATGCCGCCGTCAATTATGGTGCGGAACATTTTGTGTTTACCTCGTCTATCGCGGTGAATGGCAGTGCGCCACCCCCCATGACGGAAGATATGAAGCCCTCCCCCGAAGACCCCTATGGCGTGGCGAAGGCCGCAGTCGAACAAGATTTACGTTTGTCCTATGAGATGTTTGGCCTACCCTACACCATTTTCCGCCCCCATAACGTCTATGGCGAACGGCAAAATATCGCGGATCGCTATCGTAACGTAATCGGCATTTTTATGAACCAGATTATGCAGGAGAAGCCTGTCACCGTGTTTGGGGATGGGGAGCAGAGTCGCGGCTTTACCTATATTGGCGATGTTGCCCCGGTCTTGGCTCATGCGCCTGTGAACCCCGATGCCCGTAACGAGATTTTTAATCTGGGTGCGGATACTCCCGTCACGGTCAATCAACTGGTCAAAGAAGTGGGTCGTGTGATGGGTGTACAACCCGAAGTGCGTTACCTGCCTGCCCGACATGAAGTGGTTCATGCGTATGCTATCCATCGTAAGGTGCGTGAGGCGTTCGATTTGCCGCTGGATTATGAAACCCCATTGGCGGCGGGGCTAGACCGCATGTGGCCGTGGGTGCAATCACATGGCGCACGCAAGACACCAACTTTCAAAGCCATTGAAGTCCCCAAGAATATGCCGGGGGTCTGGCTAGAATAAGCAAAATAATAAGGGGCGGCTCAAATACATGGGTCGCCTTTTTTGATTAATTTCTCCCCGTGTTGTTTTTCCGCGTCTTTTTCCATTGCCGAAGATTCTTTTTGTAGTTCTTGGCATAATCTTTTTTGATCAGTTCCCATTGAATCAATATGGCAATCCCAGCCAAAATACATACAAGCCCAAGAGCCATCAACATATGACCATCATCTCCTTCAATGCCCGCATATAATAAAAATCCCCCACAAACTATTAGAGTTCCGCAAGATACGCGAACTTGGCGTAATTTGCCTTTGATGGCATAGGGTTTGGCAATTTTGTGCCAATCTACTTTTTTAGGATCACGACCACCAACCGCCATAATGAATTGTCTCCAAATATTTCAATTCCCATCTTTCAGCATACTCCCAAACATCGGTGAATCTCTCACTGTCTGTTGGCGATTTTTGACCAAAACCCTATAATCCCCACTAGACCTTATTGATATTTGGAATTTTAGGAGAAGTGGGATGCTTGCCCCCCGCCAGAAGAATAATTTATGGGTGATGCCGACACTAGTCTTGATTGGCCTGATGTTAGCGAGTCTGGGATGTTTGTCCCTGCAACGCAAAGGGGAGGGTGAGGAAAAACCTACCGCTGCCGCTGAATCGGCCCAACAAACGTTGAACGCGGTGGCGAATGACCCCTCTAGTAATACGCCGCCGACGATCCAAGTTATCCAGCCACTCAATGGTCAGCAGGTGACGGTGGGGCAAGCGGTAGATGTTATTGTTCATTCCGAACACCCCGTCACGGTGAGCCGCATTCAAATGTCGGTGAATGGCCGGATTAGCAGCAGTAAATCGCTCCCCGCCAATTCAACCGTCGCCGATGTGGTGTTGGGGTGGCTGCCAGACCGCACCGGCACCTATACCCTAGAAGTGGTCGCCTACTATCGTAATGTCGCCAGCCCAATTGCCACCGTCAGCCTAGAGGTGTTGGAAGAGGGCGCGATTGCCAATAATCCCGCCAGTGGTCAGGCCGAACAACCTACTCCGCAGGTGGGCACATGCAATGCCCGTGTGATGATTGGGAATCTGAATGTTCGCAGTGGCCCCGGCGAAAATTTTGACAAATTGGGAAGTTTCAACTTAAATGAACCGCTGAGTGCCAGTGGCCGCAATGTGGACAGCCAAAATCGAACTTGGCTCAAAATACAGCGTGCCAATGGTCAAGAGGGTTGGGTGGTCAGCAATCCGCAGTGGTTAGAAACGCAAGGCGATTGTAACAGTCTGCCCATAGTTCCGACTTAAGTTCTGGAGAAGGTATTCATATTCAGTCGCTCTATTGGAGGAGCAAATCCATCATGCGTAAGTTGTCTTTACTGTTGATGATAGTGGTTGTAGCGGTAAGTGGAATTGCAGTTATGCGGACACCAGTGGCTCATGCACAGGGTGGGGCACTGCCGTTAAATGAGTGGGTTGAGGGTACGTTGACCGCCGATTCATATGAACAACCCTATACGGTTACTTTGACCGCAGGTGATATTGTTCTGATTGAAATGTATCCGGCGTTGGGCACATTTGATGCTGACCCGGCTCTCAAATTGAGTGATAGCTCAGGAGCACTGCTGGTTGAAGATGATGATACTGTTGGGTTGGGGGCGGTCATTGTTTTTGAAGCACCTGCCGATGGAGATTATACGGTATTGGCAACTCGCGCTTTGGGGGCAGATGGCTCAAGTGTGGGCGACTATATCCTCCGCGCCAGTCAAATCACCCCGATGACTGTTGGCTCGACGACCCAGATGACCATCTATTCCGACGATACCCTGAATTATCCCAGTGTATCTGTTTTGAAGCCCGATACGGATGTCACATGGGCCATCACCCTGACACAAGTCCCCGGCCCGGATTTGTATGCCAATTTCATTTTGCAGGGCGGGGAGGACGAATTTGGTTTCCAAACCACCTTATTTGACCTTGATAGCACCGCTGGTCTGACCAGTGCCACGCTGAATGTCAACCTCACGGGTGGACAAATTTATCTCTTGTTGGTGCAAAAGGCTTTCTTCTCCTTCGGTTTAGAGACGACAGAAGTCCCCGTAACCGTCACGATTGGCGAAGCGGCCCAATAGCCTAAACTTGACTATAATCAACGCGGGTTGGTGATGATCACCTTCCCGCGTTTTTTGTTTATGGATTCACCGAGGAAACCTCATGCCCATCAAAATTCATCTGCTGCCCCTCGGCGCACTGCAAACCAACTGCTATATCGTGGCGGATACCGATACGCACGAGGCGGTGATCATTGACCCCTCCGACGAAGCGTCCAAAATTCTAGAGGTCGTTCAGCGCGAGGGCTATCAGGTGCGCGAGATTTTGGCGACCCATGCCCATTTTGACCACGTATTGGCCTCCAAACCTATCAAAGATGCGACCCAAGCGCCGTTTCGCCTCCATGCCGCCGACGTACCCCAATTGCGACACGCTCAACAGATCGCTGCGATGTATGGCATTACCGCCCCCGAACCCGCCACCCATGATGGGACAGTGGATGAAGGCACGGTCATTGAAGTGGGGTCAATCAACTTGGAGACCTATTTCACGCCGGGGCATTCCCCGGGGCATGTCAGCTATGTGCTGCGTTCGGAACAGATCGTTTTCAGTGGGGATTGCTTATTTGCGGGCGGCATTGGGCGTACCGATTTACCCGGTGGTGATTATCCGACCCTAATGCACAGCATTTTTGATAAATTGGTCGTGTTGGGTGATGAATATACCGTTTGTTCAGGACACGGCCCGACCACGACGATTGGTGAGGAACGCCAGAATAATCCATTTTTGCTACAATGGTTGAATAGTAGTTGGCGGGACGAGTCCTGATCTCCAATTTGAAGGTATAAGACCATGCCCCATATCTATTATTTTCCGGATCGCCGCGAAGTTGAGGTTGAAAATCGTACTCGGATTCTGAATGCCTCGCAGATGCACAACATCCCGCATATTCATGTCTGTGGTGGTAATGCCCGCTGCTCGACTTGTCGTGTGATGGTGGTGGAGGGCTTAGAAAACTGCCTGCCGCGAAATGACCGTGAAATTGCCCTTGCCGAACGCCTATGTTTTGGCACGGATATTCGTCTGGCCTGTCAAACCGGGGTGACCGGGGATGTGGTCGTGCGGCGTTTGGTACTCGATCAAGAAGACATCGAAGTGGATGAACAGCCTAAAGAGGGTTTGAATTATGGGCAGGTGGGGGATGAGCGCAAAATCGCTATCCTGTTTGCCGATATTCGCAATTTCACCACTTTTGCCGAAACCCTGCTGCCCTATGATGTCATCCACATCCTGAACCGCTATTTCCACACGATGGATCACATCATCGAGCGCAACGACGGCTATGTGGATAATCACATGGGCGATGGTATCATGGCACTGTTTGGTACTGAAAATTCCCATCGTGCTGCCCTGAAAGCCGTCAAAGCAGGCTTGGAAATGTTGGAGGCAGTTAATCAACTACGGCCCTATATCGAAACCCTCTATACATGGGATTTTCAAATCGGGGTGGGTATTCATTTTGGGGAAGCCATTGTGGGCGCGTTGGGGTCAATCAACAAAAAATACACCGCGATTGGCGATGCGGTCAATTTTGCCGCACGGGTCGAATCGGCGAACAAAGAGTCTGCCACGCACCTGCTGATTTCTGAAGACACCTATGCCGAAGTGCAAAATTTTGTCATCTGCAATAGCCGTTTTGAGCTTGTCCTCAAAGGCAAACAGGGCGTCCACACCCTATATGAAGTGATTGGATTGAAATAAGGGCGGATATACCATCCCCTATCGTGTTATTTCACGGCAAATTTCAACCCATCGCGCTTGGCATCAATGATAATGGTGGCGTTGGGAGCGAGGGCATCACCGAGCAGGAAATCCGCCAGTGTCTCCCGTACATACCGTTGAATAATGCGCTTTAGCGGACGCGCCCCCAATTCGGGATTATCGTTCTGATTGAGCATCCACGCCACCGCTTTATCCGTAAATTGCAGTTTTAGACCGCGTTCACGGGCAATCTGTATCTCCCGCGCTAGCAGCAGTTCCATAATCTCGCGCAGGTGTTCATCATCCAGTGCGTGGAAAATGATAATGTCGTCAAGGCGGTTCAAAAATTCGGGCCGGAAGTGATCGCGCACATCATCCATGACCAACTCACGCACCGGTTCGTCAATCACCGACGTCTGCAAATTTCGGGCACCGAGGTTGCTGGTGAGGATGACGACACTCTCGCTGAAGTTCGCTGTTTTGCCCTGTGCGTCGGTTAGGCGACCTTCTTCCAAGACCTGTAGCAAAATATCCAGAATACGGGTGTGGGCTTTTTCGACCTCATCAAACAACACCACAATATACGGCTGTTCACGCACCCTATCTGTCAATTGACCGCCGCCTTCATAGCCAACATAGCCGGGGGGCGCACCGACCAATCGGCTGACCGTGTTTTCTTCCATATATTCAGACATATCAATTTGCAGCATAGCGTCTTCGCTGCCAAATAGGAATTCCGCCAATGCCCGTGCCAATTCGGTTTTGCCGACCCCACTTGGCCCTAAAAACAGAAATGACCCAATGGGGCGTTTGGGGTCACGCAGACCCACCCGTGCTGTTTTCACTGCCCGACTGACCGCCAGCACCGCATCATTTTGGCCCACAATGCGTTCATGCAGGTGTTCCACCATACGGGCATATTTGGTGCGCTCATCGGCGTCCAATTTGCTGACTGGGATACCCGTCATTTGCGCGGCGGCGAGGGTGACATCTTCGGCGTCCAACACATTGTCCTGTAATTGGGGTCGAAACGCCAAATGCTGCTGACTATTCATGCTAACCAGCGCGGCAGCCCGATGCAGCAAATGTTCGGCGCTGCGGGGCAGGGGCATATTGCCGATATAGCGCTTGGCTAAATCCACTGCTGTGTTCAAGGCGCTTTCGTCTACATCAATCAGATAATCGCCTGCCAAATGGGGGCGCATGACCTCCAATATTTCCAATGTTTCTTCGCGGGTCGGCTCTGGCACACGCAAGACTTGGGCATGTTCCCCAATCGCGCTGACTTTGTTGACGCGGCCTTCCCATTCGGCCTGAGTGGTGGTGCAAATGATGATAGGGTCATAGCCCAAAAAGGCTTTTTGCAGATTTTGACCTGCTTTGGGGAATTCAGCTTTGGCAGGGCCACCAAAAAACCGATGGATATGCGGTACAAACAAAATCCCGCCTTGTGCCCGCATAATGCCGCTTTGCATAGCCTCCACCGAATTATCGAGATAGGCTTTCTCATCAATCTGGACGAATTTTTCCAGTCCCACGGGCCCTTTGCCCTCGGTAATCAACAGCGCCAATGAATAGGCCAATGTGCGTTTACCCACACCATCTGGCCCGACCAATACGATATGTTTGTGAACGGATTGTGACAGAATGTTAATCATGTCGCGCAGCAGGTCTTCGCGGAAATGCACGGCGCGTAAATTGCCAACTCTGGCCTCCGCCACAACGTCTATAGATGTGCCGGATGCTTCGCGGCGGCGTTTGCTGGCGGGCTGCCCTCCCAATAAATCCAAGACAGTCCCTTCGGTGATGCCATTTTGCTGCAACAGTGCCCCCGTCCCCAAGCGCCGATCCGTCAGGCTGGCAAGCAAGTGGTCGCTGTCAATATATACCTCACCGATGGACTGCGCGATGCTGAGGGCCTCATCGAGGGCGACCAGCATTTGTTTGCTGAGGGGGAATTTTTGCCCGGTAGTCATCAAAAAATCGAGGTCGCCATTGGCATCGTTGCGCGATTCCATTGCGTTGCGGGTTTGGCGCTCCAATTTTTCAAGATCAGTCCCGCGTTTTTCGATGAATACGTCCATTAACCGACGAGCAGCAATTTCGGGATGTTGAATCATCACAAACAGCACCAGTTCGGGATAGATATTGCGTTTCATATAGCGGCGGGCCAATTCCACCGCCTCATTTATGATAACCGTCAAATCGGCAGAAATCAGATTTGGATTGAGTGACCCCATGCGGCATCCCATCATATACACGTGAATCGGAGTACACTGGTAATGATAATGGGCCTGAGGGGAAACTGCTACATGGAAAAATCTCGTGAGGGATTTCAAAAAAAGGAATTGATAGAACAAATATTCTACTGTATACTATCTACACCGATGCTCAATTGGAAAGGATAGTCCTCCATGACCTCCGCGATTGCCGAAATCCCCGGCCTAACCTATAGCCCCGATTATATGAATCCCGACGAACAAGTTCGATTATTAGCTCATATTGATCAGCAAACGTGGCTGACCGATCTCAAACGCCGTGTGCAGCATTACGGCTATCGTTATGATTACAAAACGCGCAAAGTGGAAGAGAATTCTTATCTAGGGCCGCTGCCGGAATGGTTAAACCCTCTAGCCAAGCGCCTCCATTCAGAAGGCTATATCGCCGATGTGCCTGACCAAGCCATCATCAACGAATACGAGGCGGGGCAGGGCATTGCGCGGCACGTAGACTGCATCCCCTGTTTTACCGACACCATTATTTCAATCAGCTTAGGGTCGGCCTGCGTGATGGTCTACACCGAAATTGCCACCCAGCGCGAAATCCCGATTTTGTTGACGCCGGGAACGCTAATCGTGATGCAAGGCGAATCGCGCTACGAATGGATGCACGGGATTCCGGCACGAAAAAGTGATGTATTGCATGGGCAAGTCATTAAACGGGGTCGGCGGGTATCCGTGACATTCCGTAAGGTCATTCTTCAGGGCTAGGCCGTTTGCGATAGGCCGTCAGCGTCCACAAATGCTCATACCCAATCTTGAGATATAGCTCGATGGCGGCGCGGTTAGTGCTGCTGACGGTTAGATTGACCTGCGGAACATTTTCATATGACAATAACCAACGGGTGGCGGCTACTACCAAGCGCCTACCGATGCCTTGCCGTCGGGCGTGTTCTGCCACTCCAACAAAATCAAGATAGCCCTCCCCGCCCGTATCAATTTTGGCGTAGACATAACCAAGCAGAATGTTATTTTGGGTCACAATGAAGACCCAATTTTGCTCCACCAGTTTTTCAAGGATTTGCTGTCCGGTGTAATAAGTTTGTGGGAAGGTCTTTTCATGCAGGGCGATGAAGGCCGCGTGATAGCGGGGTTCTATCAAATCGGCATCTAAAGGGGGTAGGGTCGGCAATTGGTCGCGCCTAAAGCGGAAAACAGCCTGATGTCCCATCATTTTCCGAAAATGATGACGGTGGGCAAATGCCCCTAATTTGACATTGACCACATCGCCAAAAAGTTCTTCTTCTAAGCCCACTGGCAGCACGCCCAAGGTTTGTGTGCCTGTATAAAGGCGATCTGCTATGATATGCCACGCCACATGGTCAATACACGGCCCATGCAGCCACGCCCGTCCGATTTCTGTGTCCCACTCCACTGCCAAACAGCCTACCAACTGCTCCCGGTGTAGGGCAACCACAATTGAGTTTTCCCATCCATGTGTAAATTCCAGCAAATATTGGCGGATGTCGTCAGCTTCCATTCCAAGATAGCCGATATGGTGCTCTTCATCAGCTTGCAGGTGGGTAATTAAATCAACCACCGTCTCTAACTCATTCAACGCAATTTTGCGGATGTGCATGGTTATTCGATTGGGGATAAACCCTCAACTATCGGATAGGTCGCCAAGATTTTGCCATCTCCGTCCAATTCCAGCCAATTGGTATGTCCCCATTCGGCGGGGTTGCCATCAAATGCAAAAGCCGTCACGCCAATCACACGCGGGTCATCTTGCCATGCCGTCCACCCCGTTTCGGGATATTCGGGATAGCGCCCATTGTTGCCATTGAGTGCCAGATCGAAATAGAGGGCCACAGTAGCAGCATCGGGCAAATTTGGGCCAGTATCGCTGGCGTTGGGGTCGCTAGTTTCGGAGTGACGCCAACCTGTTTCGGTAATCATCACAGGCAGCGGCGGCACACCATAGGTACTCAATTTCCATAATTCCCACTCGTAGCCATTCACCCCGCGATTAAAAATGCCGTCGGGTGGGTCTTGATGATCGGGGTTGATGGGTTCTGTTACCCAATCTGCTTTGATGACATCAATCTGGAAAGTTTGCTCCCATGGGGGCTGTGAAAATGGGCCGAGGGGGTAGCTGTGGCTGGCCCAAACATCAATCCGCAAGAATACATCGGGATAGGCCGCTACCATCTGATCGAGAAATGTCTCTTCGTCCATGAGTTCCTGATAGGCGACAGGTGGGTAGCGTTGAGTGGTTGGCGCGTAGGGGTCAAATCCGGCGTTCATGACCACCGCATGTTCATCGCGTGCGTGCAGGGCGTCGGCGACATCAATCAAAAATCGCGCATAACCAGCCGGGTCGGGCAGACCACCGCCCCATTCCGCGCCGTGATTGGGTTCGTTGCCCACAATGACAAAATGTTGGTTGGTGGGCCATTCCAATTTCGTCACGAAATCGGCATAACGGTTCGCTGTGCTGCGATAGGTACCATCTCCATCGCGGCGTGGAGCAGCCCATCCTAGAAACTGAGTTCGCTCGGAGGAGGTAAAATTTCCCCGCGTGGCAAGGCGCAAAATCGGCGTAAGGTGTAGTTCCGCGCAGATGTCCATGAATTTTTGCCAGCGCCCCACATTCAAATCATCTAACCGCACCAGTTGTGTGACATAGCCCCATTCGCCAACTACCTGACGCGCCGCTTCGAGATGTTCCCGCCATATACTTTCGGGCCATTGATTGCGCCCATCATCCAATAACAAATGTACCCCCATTTTGTTTGGGCTAGTTGGTGAAAAAGGCGGGCGCGGGGTCGCCGGACTGACCTCTAATGAAACTTCGGAAGTAGGGGTAGGTGGGAGGGCACAGCAAACGGGATCATATACGACGAATGTGTAAAAGGTACCAATTCCCAAAATTATGAAAATGAGGACGAAAAAAATGATGATTGTTTTTCGGGACAGACGACGTAGCATAGCGAAGTTCCTCATATCAAACGATGGAAAGAATCAGATGGCGTTGACCATCTAATTCTCTCAAAGGACGGCAGGACGCCGCGAAATGTTCCTATTGGTAGCGCAGGATATCCGATACCGTCTTTCGGGCCGCACCGATGGAGGGCCACAGGCTGGCGATGGTCGCAATGCCCATTGTGCCAACAAAGCCGATGACCAGTGTCGAAAGCGGATATGATTTGACAAACGCATCACCGAAATTGAAGGCATTCGCCAATACGCCGTTCAGCCAATAGCTGATCGGGATGCCAATCAACCATGCAATCAGGCCGACAATCAACCCTTCCACCAAAAATTGCACCGCGACGGTGAAGGAGGTCGCACCAACTGAACGCATTACGCCGATTTCCTTTTGGCGCTCAAACACACTCATCGAAAGGGTAGACAGCAAGCCAATCGCCCCGACGGCGGCAATCAACGCGGCGGCGGTGTTCAAGATGCCCCCGGCGGTGTTGACAACCTGACCCGTGTATTCCGCGCTCTGCACCCAATTGTTGTAGGTGGCAGTGATGCCCTGTTTCAGCAGCAGTTCGTTGATTTCATCAATTTCGTCGTCCACCTGCTTGACGGTGGGATCATCAGCGGTCATGATGACATGGTAGGAATTGGGGCGAGCATTCCCCTGCAAGTCCAGCATTCCCCCATATTTGGCGAGTGTATCCCAGCGAAACCACACCGTATCAAAAGGATAAATGGCGACCCCGATCACTTCCATCTGGGTGTCGGTATTGCCAACCCGGATGTTGATAATGTCGCCTGCATCTTTGCCCGTCGCATCAGCAATCCCTGTGTTGATGACCACCCCCTCACGATTAGGATCATCTTCCCAACCCGTGCCTGATCGGAAATTGAAATTGAGGATTTCACGGTTGTTGGGGTTGTTGCCCAGTGCATAGAGGATGGGGGGTGCGCCAGCAAGCTGCTTGGGTTTGTAGCCTTCAATTTCAATTGCCATGACCGATCCCGGCTCAATCATTTTGACGCCATGCACATTGTCCTGTATCAGCGCCTCAATTTTCTCACGGTCTTGTATCGGGGTGGGGTAAAAGGTGATTTGATTGCCGAATGTGCCATAAATCGTATCTATCGTTTCGGTCAACTGCGACAGCATGGCGTACACCCCCATAAACGCTCCCGATGCCAAACTGAGGGTAATTATGGTTAGGGCCAAGCGTGCCTTTTTCTGCGCTACATTGCGCAAGGCTTGGCGAATGCTAATCGGCAGGGGTAGGCGATCAATCACTTTCGCCAGCCGTCCCTCGCCATAATTGACCTGAATGCCGAGGTCGGTCATGGCTTGTAGGATGGTTACACGGATACCGATTGCGACGGGCAGTAGCGAGGCCAAGACAGGCACAACTAGACCCAAAACGATGCCCAAAATAATGCCCGTTGGGGATATTTGGAAATCTTCAATAAAAACATTAAATTGCAAGCCAACAGTTTTGGCGGCTTGGAATCCGGCTGGAATCCCTAACAGTACCCCCGGAATCACTCCAATGATGCCATAGATGAAGGATAGGCCACTGTAGATGGCAAAATTATCTTGCGGCATCGCCCCCAGTGATTTCATGACCCCGATTTGGCGGCGCTGTTCTACGACAATCGAATTAATCACATTAAACACCAAAAAGCCCGACACAATCAGCGCCACCACCGCCAAAATCGCCATCACATTTGCCAGACTGCGGGTTTGTTGCAAAAAGGTGTTGTCTTGGGGGTCTTCGATCAAGACAGTGGTTGAACGATACCTAGTGTTGGTGGTGAGGGCGGTTTTTAGATCGGTTTCCCCATCCAGCGCGGCCTGATAACTGGTGTAGCGCACCTGAAACATATTGAAGCCTTTGAAGCCGCCGATGTATTGGGCATCTTCATAGGCTGGAAACAGCATCACCTCGCCACGTACCATTTCGGGCGCACCGGGGGCGACTGGATATTGATAAGGCTGGAAAACCGTGCCGACAATTGTCCATGTTTCCTCTTGAATGTCACTCCTGCCACCCGCACCGCTGAGAATACGAATCACCAGCGTGTCGCCAATATCTACATTATTTTCGGCGGCGAAACGACGCTCGACGGCGATCTCATTTTTGCCCGCCACCGGATAACGCCCTTTGACCAAAGATGGCGGTTCGAGAGTGAGTTCATCAAACGGGGAGGTGTAGCTGTACATGCGGGCGTCTTTGAAACGTTCATCTCCATCCATTTTCCAATAAATCGGATAGAGCGCGAACCCCTGCACAGCGGTGACATTGGGCAAATTGCGGACGACGGCTAAATCGGCGGCATTGTCGGGGTCATCACTTGAAGCGCGGATGACATAAGCATGGGTCATCGAAAGTTTTTCGGCTTGGATGGTTTTTTCAAGGCGATCCACCATGATGTCCCCCATCGAGAACAGGGCGACAACCCCCAACACGCCGATAAAGATGCTGGCCGAAACAAGGGCGGTGCGGGCTTTGCGTGTCCAAAGATCGCGGAGTATTTTGCGCCGATGCGTTTGCATGTGTCCTCCCGTAAGAGGTATTGGATTGGTGGAAAAATTCACAACCTTGCTGATTGTAGCATGATTTTGAGGGACGCTAGAAGTGACATGGGTAAGTTATTTCGCTCTAAAAGGAGGGTACAATTGGGGACTACTCATATTGAATAGTTTCGGGGTGAAGGGATAAGTTATGTGGAGAGGAATTCGTCAAACTCGTTATCTGGTTTTAATTTTACTGGTCTTTCCACTCGTAGCCTTTCAACAGCCACTTTCAACGTTAAGCCAGCAACAAAACGGCGGGTTCAAAGTTTTGAGCTATCCATCATGGTCGCCCGATGGTAGTCAAATAATCTTTGAATACGCTACTGGCCCAGATCAAGCGAGTATTTGGGTAATTAATGTTGATGGCTCAAGTCCGCAAAATTTGACTCCCGATCTTTCGCTTGCCCGCGTTCCAAAATGGTCGCCCAATGGTCAGTTTATCGCATTTTCGGATGGAAAAGATTTATGGGTCATGAATGCGGATGGATCAAGCCAGCATCAATTGACAAGTGGATTTCAATATGTAGATACGCTTTTTCAATGGTCGCCTGATAGTCAGTTCATTGTATTCGCTGGTTATTTACAGTATGGTGACGAGACCAAAATTGGCACTATCTCAATAGTCCGACCTGATGGTTCTGATTTGACAAGGTTAACTCCCAAAGAACTTGTTGCTTTCGATTACACGCCTACATGGTCACCTGATAGCCAGCAAATCGCCTACATAGATGTTGATACTGAAAATAGGGTATTTGAGATTAAGATTCAATCCATTGATTCTACGGACTCGGAACTTCTGACATCGGGTCTTTCCTTTGGGGCTGTGTGGTCGCCTAATTCCGATTTGATTGCCGCCTTATCATTGGATGGCTGCACTGATGGGTACGATCTTATCACCATTTCAGTATCGTCACTAACGAAAACGAATTTGACCGATGGAGAATGTTCTGGAACATTATCTTTGCCTAAATGGTCGCCTGATGGTCAGTTTATCGTTTATAGATATTACGATGAGAATGATAAGTCAATGTTTGGAGTGCTTGATCCAAATACAGGTGAACGTACTTACGAGGCGGAAGGGCTTGACCCAACATGGTCGCCTGATAGTCAGCAAATCGCTTTCATAGATTTTTACGAGCGCGGATCAGACATCTGGATTGTTGATTTAGGCAGTTCGGAATTAAGAAACTTGACCCAAGATTTGCAGTAAATTCGATATTGCGCCCGAATTTGAAATCAAAAACACCCCTATTGGCTAAAATAAGGGTGTTTTCGAGGATGAGAGAAAAATCTGGGAAATTATTGATAGCGCAGGATGTCGGAGACGGTCTTACGTGCCGCACCCGCTGAGGGCCACAGACTGGCAAATGTAGCGACCATTAGTGTTCCGGTCAGACCGATAATCGTGACCAGCACCGGATAATCGGGGGCAAAGGCGTCCCCAAAATTCAGGCTCTCCGCCAGCGATTGATTGAGCATATAACCAATCGGCACCCCGATCACCCACGCCACCACGCCGACAATCAAGCCTTCGATCAGGAATTGCAGCGCCACCGCCACCGAGGTCGCCCCGATGGAACGCATCACGCCGATTTCCTTTTGGCGCTCAAACACACTCATCGCCAAGGTGGACAGCAGGCCAATTGCCCCGACGGCGGCAATCAAGGCGGCGGCGGTGTTCATAATCACCCCGAAGGTCGCAATGAATTTGCCGGTTTCTTCGGCGTTTTCCGTCCAGTTGATAAAGCTGGCGTTGATACCCCGCGCCAACAGCACTTCATTGATGTCGGCAATCACATCGGCGACTTCCTGCGTGGTCGGGTCGGGATTGTTCAGCATAATCGAGAAGCCATTGGGTTGCAGTTGACCCTCGGCATTTTTCAAACCGCCCAATTCCGCCAGCGTCTCCCATTTGGCCCACACGGTATCAAAGGGGTAGGTGGTGATGCCGATAATTTCGAGGTCGGCGGTGTTGGCTCCAATGTGAATTGTTATGGTATCCCCAACTTCTTTGCCAAGTTTGTCCGCGATGCCTGCCGTCACAACAATGCCGTCGGATTCGGGGTTATCATCCCAATCCTGCCCATCGCGCAGTTGGAAATTGAGCAGGTCACGGTTGGTGGCCTCCGTACCAATGGCATACAACACAGGTGGGGCGTTGCCAACCGGGGTGGGGGTGAAGCCATCAATCTCGATGGACACCTGTGTGGCGGGTTCGACAGCCTTGACTCCTTGCACATTGGTCATGATGATTTCGCGGATGGCTTCTTCATCTTGGGTCGAGGTCGGCAGCAGGGTGATTTCATTACCGAATGTGCCGTAAATTTCGTCAATCGTCTGGTTGAGTGAGGTCAGCATGGCGTAAATCCCCATGAACGCCCCGGCAGCCAGCGCCAATGTGAAGATGGTCAGCCCCAGACGGCCCTTCTTCTGAATGACGTTGCGGGTAGATTGACGCATTCCCAATGGCAGCGGGAATTTATCCATCCATTTGGCAAAGCGGCCCGCCCCATATTTACCCTGAATACCGAGGTCGGTCATGGCTTGCAGAATGGTCACGCGGATACCCATCAGAACGGGGATAATCGCCGCCATGACTGGGATGAGCAGGCCCAAGAGGATGCCGATGACAATGGCCGGGGGTGATATGGTGAATTCGTCAAGGAAGATGTTGTACTGCTTGCCAATGCCGACTGCCGCCGAATAGCCCAATGGAATACCGAGCAGCACACCCGGAATCACGCCGATGATGCCATACACGAGGGCCATGCCTGCGTAGATGCCAAAACTATCACCCCCCGTCGCGCCTAGTGATTTCATGACCCCGATTTGACGGCGCTGTTCCAACACAATCGAGTTAATGACGTTAAACACGAGGAAGCCGGATACCAATAGGGCCACGACTGCCAATAGACCTAACACGCTGGTGAAAGAACGGGTCTGTTCAATGAATGAATTCTTGGCGGGGTCTTCCGCGACGGTGCTGGAGGCGCTGTAGGGGGTTTGGCTGGCGAGGGTAGCATCCCACGCGCCTTTGCCTTCGTCCGCCGCCTTAAAGCTGGTATACCGCCCCATCAACACACTAAAGCCTCGGAAACCACCGATGTATTGGGCGTCTTCATGCGCGGCAAAGACCATCGCTTCGCCACGCACGACAGCAGGCGCACCCAACGCGATGGGGTATTGATAGGCTTGGTAAACCGTGCCAACAATCGTCCATGCTTCTTCGCTGGTCTGGTTGCCTGATGATTCGGTCAGGATGCGCAACACAATCGTGTCGCCGATGCCGACGCCGTGTTCTTCGGCAAAGCGGCGTTCAACCGCAATTTCATGCTGTCCCGCAATCGGATAACGCCCATCTACCAAACTGGTCGGTTCAAGCGCCAGTTGGTCAAACGGGGCGGAGTAGCTGAAGATACGACCCTCTTCAAATTCGGTATCGCCTTCCATCTTCCAATAGAATGGATAGAGGGCCATGCCTTGCACTTCCGTGACATTGGGCAGTTGACGGAGGGCATCAAGGTTAGCCTGTGTATCCGGGGCTTGGCTGCCCGTCAGGGTGACATATGAACGGGTCATGGCGAGCTTATCCTCTTGCACAGTTTCTTCCATGCGATTGACGAGGATATTGCCCATTGAAAATAGTGTTACGACGCCAAGCACGCCGATAAAAATGCTAATTGAGACAAGGGCGCTGCGTACTTTACGCGCCAAAATATCGCCGAAAATTTTACGCCGATGGGTTTGCATAGTATCCCCTTAAGTGCGGTCTAATGCGATGAAGTTTGCAAGTATGGGTTTGCAGAAATCATCATAACGGAAATTAAAAGCGCCCGTATCCGTCGTTAGTTGGATATAGGCGCTATCTTTCGTTATAGACGACTCAGAGGTCGGTTTTGTGACAACTAGGCGGGAATTTGCAAATTCACCAATTGATTGAGCGCGTCACGTAGGGCGGCTTCGGGAGCAGCACCAGCGGCCTGCCCCACAATCTTGCCCTGTTTCACAAACATCAGGGTGGGGATGCTCATAATCTGGAACGCACCAGATACACCGGGGTTGGCATCTACATCCACTTTGGCAATCTTAACCTTGCCAGCAAATTCGCCAGCCAGCTTGTCCAAAATCGGCGCGACCATGCGGCATGGCCCACACCACGCTGCCCAGAAGTCTACCAAGACGGGTAGTTCACTTTGCAGCACTTCTTGTTCAAAGGTCGCGTCGGTTACATGTACGGGTTTGTTGATCACTTTCAATTCCTTTTTGCTTTCTTCAGTCTTGCTGACATTACCATTCGGATTCGCAGGTGCGGGGGCAAGTGTCTTCAATACATCGGCAAAACCCACCACATCACTCGCCCAAGGGCGTGCGCGACGTTTGATAGATTCGCCATTATGCCAGCCGACCAAGACCGGATGTTTTTCTACGTCGAAGCGCGTCTTTGCCATAGGACAGGCATTGGTATCCACCATCACCACCGCCAGTTCGCGTTGAAAATCCGCAGCAGCTTTTTCGAGCGCCTTGCGTAAATCAATCCCGGCGGTTTGCCCAGCCGAAAACCAGATGAGCACAGGTTTGTCACCCTGTAATGCTTTTTCTAATTGTTCGTCATTGGCCTGAATGACCAAAGATGCTGGATTACTCATAAGTAGTTATTGGTTACTCCCCCAAACTGGTAATCTTCATAAAACTGGACGATGGTGATGTACAAATCCTTACGGCACGACAGGTAAATCAGCAACTCGAAGACTGTTCGGCAAAGTGACAATGCGAACCGCGACCCATCCATCCGTTGCTCCGGTGGTTGGATCAGGGGCATCCAAGCGGATTTGAATCCAATCTGCTGCCGCATTCCGCCCCAAAATATTAAATTCGGTGAGCGGGAGTAGCTTCGCCAGAATTTCGGCGTCGGTACTCGGTGCGGCCCGCATATTGATTTCGTTCCCCGGCGCAGCCCCACGACCCAAGACTAAGCCATAGGGACGGGTGGGGGGCTGTGGTGTGGCGCTGTATTGGGGTGCGGTTGCCGGGAAGATACCGCCAATCGCCGTCGCCGGAACCCAGCCGCTTTGCCCGTCTTCTTGCACCACGTTCCACCATTGGGCGGTAGGGTCTTCACCAAGCAAATTCAAGACCGTCCCCGGCAGCACTTGGGCCAATTGGGGTGCGCCCAAATCTGGTGAGGCATATAGCGACGTGGAGGCCATTGCCGATACGTTCCCCGGCAGCGGCACAGTCACGATGCTCGGCAGCAGTTGGGTCGGTAGACCTGTCAGCGGTGTTGGGTCATAGGGCATCGGCGCGGGCAGGGTATCGGCGTCGGCAGGCAGGGTAATGCTGAAACCTGCAAATACGACCTGCACATTATTCCCGATTTGGGCGATGGCATTGCCGCGCAGCACATCCATGACCGTTTCGCCTGCCTCGGTGACAAGCACAAAGGCCGTATTGTTCATGGTCACGGTTACGCCATTGACGGTCAACACCAGTAATTGTCCGGCTGGTGCTTGCATCAACATGCCTGATGTGCCTGCCACCTCGCATTCGCTGAGTTCGGTTTCCGTGCGGCTCAGCGTGAGGGCTGACCACAGAGGGGTTTGTTCTGTATCAGCACTCGCCGAAACTGGGCCAATCAAAAAGGCCGATGCAAACCCGCCATCGGTAAAAGCGTCCTCAAAATTGAGGCGGGTAATGGAGGGCTGGTCAGCCGAAGAATTGTTGATCACCGTGCTGATGCCTGCCAGCGGCACAATGCCCCCCGGCGCATTAATTTGGACTTCTTTGGGGCTATAATCAAACGCCCCCGACCCCCAACAGAGTTGACCGCGTGAGGTCGCGCCGCAAAGTTCAAGCGTTTGGCTGACAGCGGCTTCTAATTGTGTTGAGCAGGCGGCATCTTGGGCATTGACGGGAGCAGTCGTGAAATGCGAATTTTGGGCGGGCAGGACGGATAAGGATAGGCTCATCAATCCCATGAAAACGACTAAAACGATCACAACTTTACGCATATGGACTCCAACTACTTTAACGTTCGGTAATGACACGATACATTTCAGGGCGGCGATCTGCCATAAACGTCCATTTTTGGCGGACGCGATCCGTTAAGGTCAGGTCAACCGTCGCCAATGAAAAGCCTTCTTCGGCGGAATTGGTTTCATAAGTAATCTGGCCCTCCGCATCCGCAACGTAACGCGCGGGGTAGCAGGGCGGCTCGATTCGATTAATCCGTACCCACGGGATGCCGTTAATCATGGCGTTGTGTTGATAGACAATCTTCCACTTGTAGGCCGCATCTAGTTCGGTGGCGGCGGAAGGTGCAATCACAATATCGGCGTGGTCGAGTGCTAATGCTCGCGCACCTTCAGGGAAGAAATTATCCCAGCAGATATAAACCCCGATGCGCCCTTTGCGGGTGGGGAAAGCCGAAAAGGGGCTACTGTCGGGCATCCAATGGTGACGTTCATTGTCGGGTGGTAGGTGATGTTTGCGATATTTACCCACAATCGTGCCATCGGTATCTATCACAAGGGCGCTGTTATAAAAACGGCCTTCCATGCCCCGTTCAAAAAATGAGCAGACCAAGACCACTTTTTTATCATGGGCCAGCGTTTTGAACGGCTCCCACATGCCGCTGTCTGTTGATTCTGCTAGATGTTGATAGTGCGCTTCTGGTTCACCAAACACCCACGGCAGCATAAACATTTCTGGAAAAGCAATAATTTCAGCTCCGGCGTCGGCGGCCTGCCATGCTAAACCGAGTGCCCGTTGGATATTGGCCGGTTTGTCGTCCCCGGCTGGAAACTGCACCATCCCCACCGTGACGGTATCAGGACGGGGAAAACTTAAAGGGCGGCGTTCATGACTAATTTCCCAATCCACTTTGGGTAATGTTTCCTGTGGATCACGCAAGGGCCCCGTTTTGCCTACCGGACGGCTGGGGCGTGTCTCCTGATTGGAATCATCATAGTGTGAAGACATAACAATTCTCTCCGGGATAATGGCGAGGTGCGACCAAGCATTATAGCCGATTTGGGTAGGATGTCATGGGTAGGCTACTCGATGGCGACTCAACGATGTCTCAACGCTAGTCTTATCGGATTTCAAACGCTACCGTCAGCAGCACGTGGTAGTCGCATCGTGCAAAGTTGCCCCAAAATCCACTATCGTATTATCATCAAGGAACTATATGTTTAAATTCGGTTGGTAAGTTTAAAGGAGTTATATCAATGCCCCTCAATAAGCGGCATCTGCGTGGAATTTTGTTGCTGGCGCTTGTCTTGATGCTGGTGGCCGTTTCTGGGCCGCTGGATCGTGCCAGTGCCCAAGGCGGCAATACCATTACTCACGTAGTACAACCCGGCGAAAATTTATACCGTATTTCCCTGCGTTATGGCGTTTCTGTCCAAGATATTGTCACCGCCAATAATATTGCCAATCCCAATATCATTTACGTGGGCCAAGTGTTGATTATTCCAGTGCGCGGGACAACTCCACCCACCCAGCCCC
>JAIOHL010000274.1 GCA_019913005.1 Anaerolineae bacterium
ATTAGGGAGGGGAGCAAAGCCTGTATTGAAGCCCTTCCCTATTGCGATGGGGAAGGGTTTGGGATGGGGACGAATTACCGAATTTAAAAGTTAAAGAGCTTAAGCCCATTGTTTGGCTCACAATCTCGCCAAGAAGTTTCGAGTAGTGGCTTAGGGGGTGCGTAAGATTCTTCCTGCGTTTCGCCACCAATAATCAACAGCCCAGATAAGGAAGAACAACATGGCGATTGATTTTGACAATTTGGAAGTCGTGAATAACGAGCAGGCCAAGCGATTTGAGGTGAAATTAGGCAACGACGTGGCGACAGTGGAATATCAACTCACGGGGAGCGTCATCACCTTTACCCATACCGAAGTCCCGCCTGCCTATGAGGGACGTGGCATTGCTGGCAAAATGGCAAAGGTCGCGCTTGAATATGCGAAGGAACACGATTTGAAGGTGCTGCCCCTCTGCCCCTACATCAAAGCCTATATTCTGCATCATCCCGAATACAAAAGCATCGCATATGGATGATCGAAAGCCCCTCTCTAGGCAATGGAGGCGTGGGCTTTGGGGTGGGGATTAGCAATCAAGGTCTATCCTATTCTGGCCCTCATGCTCGCTCACCACAAATCGCCAGATTTTGGAATGTGTCACGTTTTCGTGACGATACTGTTACGCCTGCTTTCTATAATAAAAAAACCATCCATCCCGGCTCAGTCTGGCAGGCCAATATCATGAACGAACCATCACCAACACGCATCACCAATCCCCATAAAGTTCTCGCTGAAATCCTTGCAACGGGCGAGTTCCGGCTGGTTGATTTCTCGGAATCTACCATTGCCAGCATTCGGAGGTTGATCCGCGTGGCCCATGAACGCGAATTGACCGCTACCGAACACGCCGAACTGGAAGCCTTTCGCAGCACCGCCTTTTATATGCGCAAGCGCCGACACCTTTGATCTTGCCCCTCGTCCACAAAATCCCTTCGTGGCCCATCCCTTAAGTCATGCCGAATCATAACCCCACCTCCTAACCCCCTGCCCCGTAAACGGTGAGGGGGAATACGTCCGTCTAGTAACTCCCTTCCTCGCTTGCGGGGAAGGGTTGGGGATGGGGTGCATTTTGACCGGATCATTTACAGGATGGGCCACTTAGCGAACTACACTGAGGGGTGCGTAAGATTCTGCCTGCGTTTCGCCACCAATAATCAACAGCCCAGATAAGGAAGAACATCATGGCGATTGATTTTGACAATTTGGAAGTCGTGAATAACCAGCAGGCCAAGCAGTTCGAGGTCAAATTAGACGACGACGTGGCGATGGTGAAATATCAACTCACGGGGAACATTATCACGTTTACGCATACCGAAGTCCCGCCTGCCTATGAGGGGCGTGGCATCGCTGGCAAAATGGCAAAGGTCGCGCTTGAATATGCGAAAGACCATAATTTGAAGGTTCTGCCCCTCTGCCCCTACATCAAAGCCTATATTCTGCGCCATCCCGAATATAAAAGCATCGCGTATGGATGAAAACGCTCTCTTGCAAAGTGTACGTTTGGGGAAATTGGGCAGGTCTTAGCCCTGCCCCTACGGAGCGGCATGATGATGGGATTTTGTAGGGGAAAGGCTTAGAGGGCGTCCAAAAAAGTGGAATTTACCTCACCCCAAACCCCTCAGCGAATTAGAGAGAGAGGGGCTTGAATCCGCCAGATTCCAACTCCCCCTCGCCAGATGGAGAGGGGGCCGGGGGGTGAGGTTGGACTGTTGCGACACCCTCTGAGCCTGACCCTGCTTGAAATAGGCGACTTTGCCAGAGCGCAGATGAAAATGACACCGAGAAGGTGAAGGATGACAAGCGGTTAATTGGGGGATGGCCTCATCTGGGATCATCCGGCCTTCTACTCCGGCTTTTGATTGATCTCATCCAAGTTGACCTCAATGCGATCAGTGGCACGTTTGGCCCAAAACTGCACCCGCGCATCAGTATCCCCCAACAGGCCGCGCAGGGTTTCGATGGCACGCGGGTCGTCACTATCGCTCAAGATACGGGCCGCTTCTTCGCGTGATTCAGGTGGCCGATTGGGGTCAATCACCATCTCCAACAGCAGATCAATCGAAGGCGGCTGGAAATGATTCAGCATATCGGAGGCTTGGCTGCGTTCCAAGAAATCGGCGGAATTGAGCTTTTCCATCAATGCAGGCACAGCACGCATATCGCGGATGATGCCCAGACTGCGAATCGCCGCCAAGCGCACATCGCGTTCGGGGTCATTCAACCGCCCAATCAAAGGGTCAACGGCGCGGCTGTCTTGGAAGAGGCCCAACGCATCAGCAGCGGCTTGGCGCACCGCCGCCTGTGGGTCTTCCAATGCGGCAATCAGCGGCGGCACCACGCGGTCATCATTCAGCAATACACACAGCGCCCATAACAATTGGGCCGCGTTTTTGCGGACAACCGGACGCCGATCTTGCAGCGCCAGCACCAAGACATCGGCCACTGGATTGGCAAAGGGCACAAGGCCGCGATACAGTTCGCGCTGTTCAATACGCTCGTCCACCTCAGTCAGCAATTCCGCCAAAACCGGCAAGGCTTTATCCCCATAGCGCATCAAATTGCCCAGTACGGCAAAATCCAGCGCACCCTCATCGTTCCAAATATGGTCGGCCATAGACTCGAAGGCTTTGTCGTCGCGCAGTTCGCCCAGTGCATCCAATGCCGCCTCGTGGACTTCGCTGCTTTCATCATCAATCGCCGCGATTAAAGCACTGGTCGCCCGCTTATCGGCTAATTTTTTCAGGGCTTGGGCCGCACTTTCGCGCACAAAATCCACATCGTCGCCCATGCAATCGGCCAACTTCATAACGGCCCGTTTGTCGCCGATTATGCCGAGTGCTTCAATGGCCCGGTAACGCACTGATGGCGAGGAATCGTCCAACGCACCGAGCAAGGCATCCACCGAATTTTGATCGGCGTAAATCCCCAAAATCTCTGCCGCCAATTCGCGCACTACACTGTCGGGGCTGGTCAATACCCGCCGACACATGTCACGCAGGCGATAATCATCCAACGCCGAAAGAAATTCAGGGTTCACTTCCCGAACTTCGGCACTCGGCTCCCCCCGGACATAATAGCGCGGATAGCCCTCTTGCAGTTCAAAATCAAGCGCCCGCCGCATGTTTTTGCGGTCTTCCAGCGAGGATTGCAGCAGCATCAGCCCAGTGGTTTGCAGCAAAATACTGGGATCGTTCAGCGTCTTGAGAATCACCTCAACCCCGCCTGCCCCCATATGATCTATCGCCAAATTGAGCGCGTAGCGGAGGCGCAGATAGGCCGGCGAATCAGTGACATTTTCATTCGAGGCTTGTTTACGGATTTCATTGAGGAGGGGTTCAATGGCTTGTTCACCAAACCGCCCCAAGCCCACACGGTAACGCTCGGAGGTCTCATCATCGGGGGGCAGCACGACAAAATCCACCAGCAGGGGAATCGCTTTGGGTTCGTCCAAATTCGCCAGTGCCAGTGCGACTGTGCCCCAGCCATCGCCATCTACGTTCATCGTATGCAGCAGTTCCAATAAGGGTTGCGACGCCCGTTTGTCGCCAATCTGACCGAGGGACAGCGCAATCCGATAGCGCATGGTTTCGTCTTGTAGGCCAACAATCAGGCCATCCACCGCCGCCGGATCACGTAATTCGCCCAAAATCTGCACCGCAACGGCCCGTGTCAAGAAGGCATAATCGGTATTCTGCATCACCGTCAATAGGGGTACAACGGCTTCCGTGCCATATTGTAGAATTCGCTCGCGTAGCGCAGGCCACTCGAGTGAATTGCCGCCTTGTAGGGTTTCCACAAGGCCGCTGATCAATGTCTGGATAGGCTCACTCACCGGGCCTTCCCTCCCAACCGCTGCGAACATTTACACCACTCTTTTCAGGTAAAACGTTTAACCCTCTATTTTAACACGTTATCAATGCTTTCTAGAATCTGTAAGGAAACCTCAAGGCGCAGGCGCACCCCTTACAACACCCTAAAATCTTGGTGTACAAAACAAATAAAGAAAAGAAATGGGTGAAACGGAGGCCTGTGGAGCGGCGTAAGAAAATATTGTTCTGATTGCCCCCAACATTATTGCAGCCCGCATATTCTCTCTTAGGTGACATACATTTTAACATGTGAATAAACAAGGTGTTAATTTTTCAGAAAATTCATAAATTTTTCATAACTCACCCATAACTTCAGTTACCAGATTGGGACAAACACTGACCCTTCCACCCAACCCTGCCATCTCCCCAAACGTAAGAGGGGAGTACCTCATACGGAATTCGGGTAGAGCGTAGCTGTATCAGCCCAACAATGGGTTTAAACCCATTGTTTCAAACACCCATCAATTACCCGAATCCGTTATCACGTATTGAAGCCCTTCCCTTTGTTAGGGGAAGGGTTGGGGATGGGGTCAGCATTTCACCGAATTTGGTATTACCCAAAAGAATGAGCGCCCTCCCCCGTCGTATTTTCGCACGAGGAAGGGCGACCTCACAACCACCACTTTCCAATCAGCTTGCTTCGCTAAAGGTGGCAGTCATCGAACTGGCGATATTCAGGGCCGTCAGCAGCAGTTGTCCACCATCCTGCACATCACCCACATAGGCAACAATGGCGATCACGTTAGCGGCCTCATTATAAACCACCACCACCCCACCCTCAGACACAGCACTGCTCGATTCAATTACTACCGTCGTACCAATCAAGGCTTCGCTTTCTAGCACTTCTGGTTCACTCAAGACGGGATTATTGTCACTGTCCTCTGCAATCTGACCGGCAACTTCCTGCGCGACCAGTTTCACCATCTCCTCATTGATCTCTGGCAACTGGGCCGGGTCAACGACAATGGTCGCCATCGCCACCTGATCCTCGGCGATGTATTGGTCAGCTTCGGCATCTTCACGAGTGGCTTCGCTGTCATAGATATAATGCACGGTGGGTTGATCTTCGACGACAATAAAGTTGGTTGGGAAGTTGAACGTCACCGTGCCATCGTTCGACGTGTAGGTTTGGGAAAGTTCAAGGCCAAACTGCACGGTCTTGGCAATCGCCAGCATCTCGTTTTCTTCGCCTTCACCAAATTCGCCGGATAGCCCTGTGAAGATACGCACACCCATATAGCCGGGGGCTAGATTGTCAAACAGGTGGAGGGCATAGGTATTGGTTGCGTCCGTTGCGACGGCGCGGACAATGGTTTCATCGGCGTATTCGACTTCGCCGGGTTGACCAACCGTCACAGCATCCCCCATTCCAGACAGCAGGAAGGGCAACAAAAATTCACCGACTTGAAGCAGCGTCGCGTCGGCTGGAAAACTAAAGGCAGCCAAATCTTCCCAGCCAATCGCCATCACCATAAAACCGAGGTCGCCGGGTTGCAATTCAAGTGAGTCATCGGTCAGCATTTCGGGCCGATTTGCCACCTGAATCCCAGTGGCATCTCCCATCGCTGCCCAACCTTCTGGCAGTTCGACACTAAAGCGTCCATCGGGGGTAATGTAAAGGGTCGAAGCCGCCGCATTGTCTTGGGCATGGGTAGAAGGGACAACCGCGATAAAAGCCAGCATGAAAGCCAAGCCAGCCATGAGTAGACGTTTCATGAGAACCGTATTTCCTTTTGATGGTCAATTTGAGTTACACAATTCTCATCGTAGCACGGCTTGAGGTGGTCAGGGGTCAGTACAAAGGCGGAAATCGGGGTATGGAAATAGGCCGACTTGAACCGCTCTGTTGCAAAGTCATATCGGCAAGCAGGGTCAGTCGGAGAGGGTGTCTAAAAAGCAGAAATTCACCTCACCCCCAACCCCTCTCCAATTAGAGAGGGGCTTCAATAGGCCAGATTCGCCTCCCCCTCGCCAGATGGAGAGGGGGCCGGGGGGGTGAGGTTGGCCTTTTGCAACACCCTCTGAGTCTGACCCCTACGAAGCCGCTACTCATCGGTAGGGGCAGGGCTAAGACCTGCCCAATTCAGAACCTCGCAACAGAGCAACTTGAGCCATCGGCCTGTTCAAACTCATGCTAGTCAAGCGGCGTATAGACAACCGAGGTCGCAATGTTCAGGGCCGTCCCATACACGCGATTGCCCTCATCCAGCGCACCAGAGAACAACACGACATGCAGCACGCCTTCATTGTTGACCAAAAATACGCCACCCTCGGCAATATCACTGGTCACGGGCACATACACCACAAAACCGCCCGGAAATACTTCGTTTTCCAGCACTTCGGGTTCACCCACCACTGGATTATTTTCGCTGGTCGAGGCCAGTTCGGTGGTTGCCTGTACCGCAAAGGCTTGCAGCGTCTCCTCGGTCAATTCAGCGGGCACATTGGCGGGCTGAATGCCGATAATCCCGATCCGTGTTTCCCCGGCTACGATGTCCGCCTCAGCATTGGAGTTATCCAGTGTGGTTTGGGAATCGAACACCAGCGCGACCCCACCCCCCGCATCATTGATTACCCAGTCGGTAGGATAGGAGAAGCTCAGACCATCATCACCGGAGATAAATGGTTCATCCAGCGGCAGGCTGAAATTGACATCGGACAAGATGGTGAGAATCTCAAGTTCCGCCTCTTCGGTCATTTCGCCTGTGAACGCGGCCATGATCGCAACACCAATATAACCGGGGGCAAGGTCATCCGCGACATACACCACCCCGTCGTTGGTGGCGTCGGCAACGGTGATGCGTGCAACCCCGTCAGCCACTTCTTCCGGTTCACCGACAGTGGTGGTTTCATCGGCAAAAAGCGGCGCGAAAGCAGTACCGATTTCTAAAATAGGTGATTCAACGGTAAGGCCAAATCCCTCTAGGTCAACGTCAGACAATGGGAGAACAAGGAAGGCCAGATCGCCGGATTCGGTTACTTCAAAACTGTCAGCACTCAACAGGGCTTCATTGTTCGAGACTTGCAGGCCATCAACGCTCCCAGTAGCATACCAGCCTTCGGGCAGTTCGATGCTGAACGCGCCATCTTCGGTGATAAAAAAACTGGTCGGTGGGGCGTCGTCTTGGGCGCGAACCGGGGCAAAAGCAGCAAAAACAAACACCAGCGCAATCATCAGCGCAAAAAACCGTTGCAATTTCATACTGATTGATCCTTTTGTAAATCGTGGTACGGAAAAGTCTTTCTATTGTAGGGGAGAATTTCCGATTCGTGATAGGTAGATTCAAAATATCCGCCTTTTTACCTACGACGGCTTGTGATATTTAACCTTTAAATGCGGTAAGTAGTCCCCATCCCAAACCCTTCCCCATCGCAATTGGGAAGGGCTTAAATACGGCGAATTCTCCCCTCCCTAACGCTTTGGGGAGGGACTGGGGATTGTGATTCCCCGAATAATTTGTTATACGACATCGTAATCCCCCTGCCAATCCCGTCGAGCGTTGCGCCGAACCAGAGGCCGATATTGGATTTCGCGGCTAATGGGATGCAGAGCGATGACACGCCGTGCCAACGCCTCACATTTGACCAGCGCCTCCTCGCGTGAATGGGCATAGACCTCCACGCCAAGCATATCGGTGACATCCGCCAACCATCCACCATCGGCGGTCTGCTCAAAATCAATCGCAAAAACCACGTCACTGAGGGTCATGCTATAAGTCCTCCCAATTCCATCAGGTCTGTCCACCACGTCCGCTTTTGTTCATATAAATCCCAATCCACCGGGGTATCTTCTTCAACCACGCCACAGGGCACACGCAGCACATACACCACTTCAAATGTCCGCCACCCCACCAAATTTTCGTTAAAATATTCCTGCGTTTCCATCAAATCCAGATTGGCATCGGGGAACAGGCCCGATTCAACCGCCACCTCTAAAAATCTCGCCGCCGTGTCATATTCAGGCGATTGTACCTCGGCAAACCAGATTTCATGGCCGTCCAAATCCATATCCGTGCCCATAAAATAGACCACGAAGCGCCCCCAATCCGGCGTGCGTTCGGCCTCCCACAAATCACCCCCTGCCCCGGTCAAACCAACCCGCAGTTCATCATCGGCGGTGCGCAGCAAATCCATCACCCCACGTCCGACCATGCCATCCACGACCTGTGCCAATTCTTCATGATTAAAATGGTGGATGTAATCCAGTTCGGTTGTCTCCCGGAAATTATCCACCAGCAAGCCCTCAAATTCGATACTCCCGGCATACATCGCGTCAAATAAAATTAGTTCATCGTCGCTCAAATTGGTCACATGGGTCCGGGTGGGTTGTTTTTTCATAAATTGCCGCCTTGTTTGCACCGATTTTCATTCCGTCTAAAATGATTGCATTCTATTCTACCAAACTGGGACACTAGTCATGCTAAAAAAACAACACCAGTTCTCGGCCCAATTGACCGGGGAGGCCCGTCAACACTATCGCCTGCATATGTGCAGCCTGTGTCATACACTGGGCGATCACTATGGACACATGGCGCGTCTGTTGACCAGCGGCGAAATGATTTTGCTCAATCTGCTCACCTCGGCCCAAACACCGACCCCCTCCGAGATCGTGATGCGGCGCTGTCCACTCAACCCGACCCGCCATGTGCGCACCCAATCGGATACCGCCAGCGAATTCGCTGCACAGGTCGCCGTCAGCCTTGCTGATGTCAAAATCGCCGATGACCTGAGTGATGCCCCCGGCCCGCGTGCCCACCTTGCTCACTGGCTGTTAAGCCGACCCGCCGATGCTGCCCGCCAAGCGCTGCAAGAATTGGGGTTTGATACCGCCACCTTTGCCGAATTGACCGCCACCCAAGCCGCCGCCGAACAAGATGATTCCGCCGACCCCGCCCACCCCTCAGCCCTCATAAGTGCCCAGTTATTCGCACACACGGCCCATCTAGCAGGCATCCCCGAAAATGCCGAAGCACTGGCGGTGATCGGGGCGAATTATGGCGCGTATATCTACCTCATGGATGCCTATACCGATTATCCACAGGATATGGTCAAGGGCACATTTAACCCCCTGCGCCGTTACACCACCACGACCAACGGCGGTTTTGAGTTAACGCCTTCTGGTCAGACATGGCTGTTATCCCGATTTGAGGCCATCCGCGCCGCGATTGTTGAGCAGTTGCCCCGCCTCCAACTCTATCGCGCCAATGCGACCCTGACCACCTTGCTGACCGAACCACTGGATAAGGTCATCCAAACCCTGCATCAGCAGTTGGAACAGCACCAAACGTGGCAGTATCGCCAATGGAAAAAAACCGATATTTTGAAAGCCGCCCTGTTTATTCTGCCGACTGCCGTCGCTGCCAAAGGACTGACCTTTGTTAATGTGGGGGAAGATTTTGGTGAAGCCGTCCGGCTCGATGGTCGCCGCCGCCGCCAACGTGGAAATTGTACCGACGACTGTGACCTCTATTTTTGCAGCAGTGGCAGTCATTATGGGGCATACAACAGCGATGCGGCCTGTGTGGGTGAACTGTGCAGTAGCGGCGGCGAATTCCTCAAATGTGGCAGCTTGAATCTGGATGCCTGCGATGGCGATGCGTTGAGCGGCTGTGGTGACAATATGAGCTGCGACGGCATGGACAGCTGTGACGGGTTTGACTGCAATACATGAGCACCCGTCTGAAAAATTACGCCATTCTCGGACGCCTGTCCATGTCGCCACTGACCATCAGTGTGCCGATCTTGAGCACCTATGCCATCGGGGAAGCGCGTCCATCCCTAACCATGTGGGTGGGGCTAATCGGTCTCGGTTTGACCACCCATCTCTTTGGCTTCGCGCTCAATGATTTAATTGACCATCCGGTAGATCGCACCCACCCGTCGCGTCAACGTCACCCACTGACCACAGGCGGATTATCACGCGGGGAAGCGTGGGTGTTTACCCTGCTGCAAATCCCGCTGGCGTTTGGATTTTTCCTACTTTGCCTGTCGCCAAATGGGCTGGCGGTGGCAGTTCTGGTCGCCAGCTTATTATGCAGTATCACCTATGATGTGTGGAGTAAATGGGGACGCCTACCCCGCCTTGTTCCCGAAGTGGCATTAGCAGCGTCGGTGTCATTGTTGGGAATCAGTACCATGTTGGCGCATACCCCCCATCCATCCACCCCGGCGGTGCTGTGGGCGGTCATCTTGGGCATGGGGCTGCTGCTATTGAACAGTGTATCCAGCGGCCTCAAAGACCTCAAGTCCGATTTGGCCTATGGCGCACGCAGTTTTGTGATCGCGCTCGGCACACGGGTCGAAGGCGAAGACGGCCTATGGATTCCGCCTGCCCTGCGCCGCTACAGCCTGATTTTGCAGATGGCCGTTCTCATCGGCACGGTTTATTTATGGCAAGCCTTCCAACCACCGCTGCTGGTGTGGGTATTGAGCCTCATCCTCAGCCTGTATGGGGCACTGCACTTGCGGATGCTGTTAACCCTGACCTCATGGCGTGGGTTGTTGGCATCATTGCCGCTCCTACACGGGCACTACACCTATACCGCGTTAGTGCTGGTCGTCGCAGATCGTTTGCCCTTGCTGCTGCAACTCTTGGTGGCCCTGCTGGTGTTGAGCCTGTTACAAACCCCGCTGCGTTTGGCCCTGACCATGTGGCGACGCGGTTATCAACCGGTGCCATCGCCCGATGGTTGACCCTCTAAAACAGGGCAAACGGTCTGTTCGGTAGGTTGGTCGCCCTTAAGATACCCCTCCAAGTTGCCCTCGGCCCGCTCAATATACACCAGCATCCACACCTTTCCGGTATCGGGGCTGATGTCTTGGTCAATCACGAAGCCAATCTCACCAACACGCAACTCGCCCACCCGATCATAGGTGACGGCTGGCCCTTCGCGCAGCAAAATGGGGTTGGGCCGTTGATTGATAATGGTGCATAGCACGCCTGCTGGATTTGGGGAGGGATTGAGCACCCGCGTGGTGGGTGTGTTATCGCGGGTTGTGCCATCATCCCCATCGCCCGACAGTAGCAAAATCACCGCCAACACAATCACCCCAAGCACCACCAGCACCCCCGGCAGCAACCAGCCCGATGCCGAATTGGGCACACCGCTCAAAAAACTCCCCGTGCGCGATGGAGTAGCCGCGACAGGTTCGGGGAAACTGCGTTTCAATTGGTCAGTTAGGCGGCTCATATCCCCATTAAAATCAGGGTCATCACGTACAACGGCGGCGTTTCGATAAATCAGCGGGTCAATGCTATCCGGCAAATCAGCATCGGTTGGCATGGTCGCCCCACCCACCAGCACCGGAATCACCGTTACCGGATTATCGCGCCGCAGACCGGACTCAACCTCGATCCGCACAAAGTCGTCGGGGTCATCCAAACGGCGCTTGCCACTGACGGGATCGGTAATGTTGGCCCACTGCGGCCCGATAATCACCAACAACACGTCGGTTTTGGCAACCGCGTCGTGAATCACATCTCGAAAGTCGCTGCCGAGTGGAATATCGTCTACATCTTTGAAAACATTGTCCGCGCCAAACGTATAGGCCAGACGATCAGAGATGCGGCCTGTAATGGTGCGGCTGTCGGCCCGCCGATAGGAGATAAAAATACGGGGCATACTGGTTCCCCCCTTGTCATCAGTAAAGGAATACTAAGGCCATTTATAGCCTCTTATCACCGTTTTCGCAATCTGCCCAAACCGACACTGCCCATCAACCCTATCAATCCACCCACGATTGCCAGATTAGGCTGCCACTCTTGTTCTGCCAACGGCATCCAACCAAAAAGTTGAAACGGCGCAAAAGGCAGTTCAAGCAATTTTTTCTGGCCCGTCGCCGTCTCCATGACCGTAACACCCCACTGCCCATCCGTTGCCCCTACATACGCCAACCAATGGTGATCCGAGGACAGAGGGATTGGCACAGTGTGGACTGCGCCGAGCGTTTCAATGGTCGCAGTCGCAGGTACTAGGCGACGCAACAGCCCGGTCACGGAATGTTGTCCATCCAGAAAATAGAAGGCCGACCCATCATCTGACCACCCTATGCGCTGTCCAACCGCGCCCCCCTCCATTGCCGTCTGCAATGCTGCCCCGTCTGTTCGCATCCGATAGACCGTCTCGCCATTCACAAAATAGATCCACGTCGCGTCGGGGGTGATGGCAATAAAGTTTTCATAATCTTTCATGGTGGTTAACCGCTGCAATTCAGTGCCATCCCAGCGCAGCCGATATAATTCACCACCATCCGAGTCGTCACGATACGACCCGATATACACCCACCCGTCAATCGGTTCATGTACCAACCATTCAAAATTGCTATCGGCAAGCAAGGGTTGCTCCCCTGTGCCGTCGCGCCGCACGCGAAACAGAGTCGGATTGGTAGATGACCAATAAATCAGCCACTCCCCAAACCACCCCTCGGGATATTCAATATCTGCCATTGTCGTCAGGCGGGTTTCGCGTCCGCTGGCAATCTCCACCACATAAAGTTCGATGCCCGGTTCTTCATCCTCTTCATTCGTGCCATAATATACAATGCCGTTTTGGTCGGGTGTGGGATAGAAAAATACGTCGCTGTGGTGAGGCCGATGAATGGGGTGTTGCGAAAGCTGTTCGGGGCGGAGTGTGTCCATATTGATTCGATACAGATGCTGCTCAGGGGTGAGTTTTGTCATATCGAGATCAATCGTCTCCACAACCAACCACTTGCCATCCCCTGACCATTGATGATAGCCATACGAAGCCACCTGTATATCCACTTTGGGAAACTTGATCTGACGCGCCCGCGTCCCCCACAACGTGGTACGATAGGCACGCCCACCTGCCGCATAGATCAGCCATTTGCCGTCCGGCGAAACACTCATGAGCCGTATATCGAGTAAATCCAACCCATTGAGTCGCCGCACCGTGCCATCATCTACTTCGACCATATAGGCCGCCATGCCCATGCCCTCATAGGTGGTGACGATCACATGCGGAACAGGGTCAGCCCGTCGCGCCATCCCCAGCATCCCCCCAATGAGCAGCATCCCACTCGCCATCAGGCCCAATACCCACCGCCAGAAGGTCATTTCTTCTTTGACCCCCGGCTCTTTTTCACCCCATACTTGCGGATGTCGGCTTGGGTCGCTTTGCCAATATAGACCGATTTCAGCCGCCCCCCCACCAAGACGCGCTTATATTTATAAGGGCCACAGCCGTTAATCATCTTTAATTCAATGTGTCCGGCTGCCATGCTTGGCTGGGTTATGCCCACCTGCCCCCCTTTGTTTTTGGGCGAGGGCATATTGCTGGCCGTCAGATGGGTTTCAATCTGCTCTTGCAGCGCGGTCAGTTCCTCAGGTTCGAGTTGATCGAGTAGGGTCTGGATTTTTTCCAGCGGTGATTGTTTCACCTTTGCCTTCGTTACTTTGCCTGCCATCTCACCCCCAAGATTTTAGGGAAAATTATCATGCGTTCACTATACATTTTTCCCTAAATCCAAAGCAAAACCTATGTTCTATTTTCACAGGCGTGTTTGAAGATGGTTTGAATGCGGGGGCCATGAATTTCTAAAGACCAACAATGGGCTTGATTCAATACGGACAAACCGTAACTTGGGGTACGGACACGGCATTCAAACCATCTGGCTATTGTAAGGAGAAAAGCCTCATGATGCCGTTTTCCGATTCAATACGGGCCTGTTTCGTAGGGGATGGCCCTGTGCCAGCCCAAAAGATGGACGGGCACGGCGACCCGTCCCTACTATCCGTCCTAATTTTGTCAAACTGCATCATGAGGCTCACAGAATTCCCTAGCTGGCTTTCGTTGCTCTGTTGCGAAGTCCAAAATTGAGCAGGTCTGAGCCGTAGCCAATGGTGTAACGAAGGGGTTTCGTAGGGGATGGCCCTGTGCCAGCCCGCATTTCAATTCAGGGCGCACACGGGGTACGCCCCTACCAAGTTGCTTGCGGATGCCGCTTCGTAGGGGCGTGGTCTATGACCCGCCCCGCTTTCAACGCCCAACCTTGCAACAGAGCAGCTTTATAGCGGTTCTCATGTTGACTGACCTGCTTTTTCAAGCTAGATTCAGCACGGCAGCTTTAGCCCCGTGTAATAATAAGCTACTTGAAAACCGCTTTAGTCAGCTTCCCCCTACGACCTAGCTTTGAGCCGATGGCGACCCAGACCAGACGCTTTAGCCAAAACTCAGGTTATAATAATAATTGATGCTAACTTAACTTGGATAAGGATTCTGAATGACTTCTATCGTAGCACTTGGTGCTGTTACGGTTGGTATTGACCTTCCCTCTAGCCACGCGGAGCTACGCGAACTTGGCCTTACGCCCGGTACCGCCTCAATTATTCCTGTGGAACGCATGGAGGAGATTCGTCGTGCGCTTGAAAAAAATCGCGGAACACTTCCCCATCCCACGAGCGGTGGCTCGGTTGGCAACACCGCAAACCTATTAGCGCGTGCTGGCATAAGCTGCGGATTTATGGGGGTTGGTGGAAACGACCCCTTCGGTAGAATTTTTGTTGCCAATTGTGCGAGGGCCTCGCTTAAGTTCCTCTCCAAACTCGAAGATGGCGCTATTACAGGTTATGACTTTTATCTTTATGATGATGCCGATATGCGCACGATCATCTTGACGCATGGTGCCAACGCCCTGTTGAGTCCTGCTCGAATTGATCTCGAAGCCATTCAGCGCTCAGAGCTTGTGTTGCTAGATGGTATTGCGCTCTCTTTTGGCCCAGAATCCGAAACAGCAATGTTGCGCTGTGTACAAGCAGCAGAGGCGGCCAATGTGCCTTTTGTACTTGCCCTTGCAGGTATCGAAATCGTTGATAGCTACCGAGATTTCTTCGATCACTTTGCGCCAAAAGCTCAGATGGTGGCAGGCAACCTTGAGCAGGCAGCCGTTCTGGTAGGCCTTGAGCCAGAGGCATCGCTCGAAGCGGTGAGGATCAAGCTCGCTGAGACGTCCATTGATGCGATGGTTACTTTGGATGCAGGTGGCGCCTTTGCTCGATTCGGCGACGAAGAATTGATAATGCCTACACAGAAGATTGAAGCGGTAGATTCCACTGGCGCAGGCGATAATTTCCTCGCGGCGTTCCTCGTCGCCAGAAGGCAGGGTCTCTCGGTACGCCAAGCGCTCGCCGTTGGCAATGTCGTTGCCGGTGAAGTTATTCAGGTCAAAGGTGCTCAGTTGCCGCTAGGCTTTGATGTGCCCAAGCTGATGCAGGAAGCGATGCAAAATGCTAAAAGCCTTGACGATTAATACGGAATTCGGGTAATTCATGGCTGTTCCACCCCACGCCTCCAAATATAGGGAGGGGAGTCAAGGCGGTTTTGAAGCCCTTCCCTTTGTTAGGGGAAGGGTTTGGGATGGGGTGCGTCTTTACCCGAATCTAGTATTATAAGGGGTTATCGAAGGGGGGAATTCATGTGGTTAACCACGCGGGACAAAAAAGGGCAGGTTCATCACCCGCCCCACTTTATGATTAGAAATTGTATCGTCTACGCAGGCCCTAGAAGGATTTCACTGCGTCATCTACACTCGGATAGATGCTAAAGAACTTCTCGAAGCCGATAATCTGGAACACGCGCAGCACTTTAGGATTCATATTCGCCAGTTTCAGATCGCCGCCATGAGCGCGATCCTGCGTCAATATATCCGCCAGTGTCCGCAGACCGGAACTGTTGACATAGCGCACATCCGACAGTTCCAACACCATTTTGGACTTACCTTCCGTCATTGCACTACGGAGCGCTAAATCGAGGTCTACCGCCCCTTCACTGTCTACTCGACCTTTGACCGTGAAGAGGGTCACGCCGTTTAGGTCTTTTTCTTGAATGTCCATCATTGCCTCCAGCCCTGACAGTGTTCCTATACATCTTCAATTATCGTCCAATTTACCCCTCCGAGATACTCCTTTGGGGTGCAAAATGCACGGTTTTTCGGGTGCAAATCGGCCTAATTGTCAGGGTGGGAGTCTTATCGCTGGACTCCTCTAAATTCCGTGACGAAGAACCCCATCCCAAACCCTTCCCCGTAGACAGGGAAGGGCTTCAGGACAGGCGTTGCTCCCCTCTCCATGCAATGGGGAG
>JAIOHL010000275.1 GCA_019913005.1 Anaerolineae bacterium
ATGGAGAGGGGGCCGGGGGGGTGAGGTAAACACATTTTGGGGCAATACAGGAGAAACTCGAATGGGCATGATACGGCGTGTGGCGGCGGCGCTTCTGCTGCCATTCCTATGGCTATGGATAGCCTTCGTTGCATGGGTCAACAATTACAGTGCATTGGGAAGTGTGCAGTTTTTGTTGATCCTGACAGGCTTCTTCGCGGCGGCCCAGTTGTTGGCCCTTATCCCCAACTGGATCATCTATCGCGGCGCGGTCAATCGGCGTGTGGTGGATGTTTCGGCGAAGAATCGGCCTGTCACCGGTCTGCCGCTGCGCTTACACACGCTCCTGCTGCAAATGGGTTTTCAGCGTTTGGGCGAGACAGATACCGCATTGCCGGGGCGACATGAAACGCTCTCATGGCTCTATATCAACGCGGATGGCACAATCAACGCCGAATTGGTGGCGGTCATGGGAGCGGCGGTGCAGTTCAACACCGTTTTTGCCGATCACGCCGTCCTCGAAACCAGTTATCCCTTTGGGGAGAACCTATCGGCGGAAAACTATCGCTCGGTGCGGGTGAGCGGTGGTCTCTCCAACGCCCTCCAACGGCATATCGAAATTGGGCGGGAGATGATTTTGGAGCATGGTCAGCCCATCCCGATTCGGGACATGCCAACCTATCTGGCGTGGGATGTGCGCTATCGCCAGCTTTATACCCAGTCGGGCAAGCTGGGGGCCAGCTTTCGTCGCACCGTCCACAGTGTCATGTTGGGGGCCTATGCCGTCGGGTGGCTACTGTTGGGCTTGCTCCTGATCGAATTGCAGGGGGAGGCCACGCTTGAAGCCCTCCTGCTCATGGGCATATTATCCCTTGGGCCGCTGGGGTGGATGATCGTGAAATCAGGGCGACCCAACCGAACCCTGCTTTAAGCGACCATCAAAGCAATGAGTCATTTCGGTAAACTAGTCCAGCGGCGTATAATAGGGTCGGAAGCAGCAAAGGACGGGCGCAATGTTGACCAAACTTCGATTCCAAAATTGGCGTAGTTTGCAGGATGTGACGATTGAGAATTTGACCCCGCTGACGGTATTGATTGGGGCGAACTCATCCGGCAAGACCAATGTCATTGATGGGTTATATTTTTTACGGGAGGCCAATACCACTACTCTACTTCAAAGCGTGGAAAGCCGAGGTGGACTGGAAAAAATCCATACACTTGGTGTAAATCTTGACGACCCTCTTGAGATCGCCATTACTTACCAACATGGTGCAAACATCCCTGAAATTGAATATAGCATTGCGCTTACGCCAAGTAGCAAAACCATTGTCCAGTCACACGAAGTGCTACATCACGGGACCCGGACATTTGAAATGTCGTCCAAACATAACTCAGTACAAGTTGTTGACAGGGCAGATCGAGATTTTGTCGTTCTGCCAACACGAGTGGATTTGGATAAAACGCTATTGGGAACATATGGCGGGCTAGATACCGCTATTGAATTAAGTGAAATTTATTCGTTTATAGCAGATCGTTGGCAGATGCTAGCCGAAAATTTCGGGCCAAGTATAAGCGTTCCGTCGCGTTATTCAGGAAATCCTCGTCTGATTAACCGAGACGCTGACAATTTGCCCTTTATCCTCCATTTTATGCTGCGCTACGACCCTGACACATATCGTCGGCTGCTGGCCGATGTTCAGTTGTTAGTTGGTCATATAGAAAAGTTAAGCGTACAGGCCAATGACCGCGAGACTCGGTTTTATATCCAAGAAAGAAATCAGTTACATGGTGAAGCCCCCACCATCTCGGCAGGCACGGCACGATTGGTAGCGATGTTAACCGCTTACTATGCCCTTGATATTGGCCCGCGTGCCTCGATGCCGGGGTTGGTGGTGATTGAAGAACCGGACACGGCCTTGAATCCTTGGATCCTGCGTGATTTTGTGGGATTCTTGCGACGTGCGGTTGAAGGTGAGTATCCGCGTCAATTCATCTTAACGACTCACAATCCGGCTCTGCTCGACTATTTTGAACCCGATGAAGTGCGCCTTGTCACCCGTGATGAGCAGGGAATTTCTCATGTCCAAGCCATTCCCGAACAATTGAAAACCATTTGGGAAGACCCAATCGCGTTGGGTGAGGTCTGGATGACCAACGCCTTTGGAGACATGCCCCTATGAGCCAAATCTTATGGTTGATTGCCGAAGATCGCAAAGGTGCTGAAATTACTGCCAAAATCCTCAAATTGAAGTACCCATCCCTCCACATACAGGTGCGTTTTGCCAAAGGCATCTCCGATCTAGTCGATAAATTGGAAGGGTTCATCAAATTAATACTGTCGCAGCGGAATCCACAGGATTGTATCGCGGTCTTGCACGACGCGGACGAATTTACCCTTCCACATGAGCGCCATGACCATGAGGCCATCGCCAAAATCTGCCAAAAATATGCGGACGATGTCATAGCCTTAATTGCCCATGACGAAATTGAAGCATGGTTATTGGCGGATTCGGGCATCTGCCAATGGCTGAAACAGAAGCCCGTCAATTATGACGACCATAAACAACCGTCTAAGATTCTAGCGGGGTGGTTGGACAAAGCGAAAAAAGGGCGCTATCGAGAAGTGGACTTGCCGAATATTTTACGCCATGTTGACGGAACGGCTGATTTACACAGCAAGTCTCTCCAACACAGCTTGAGGCTTCTCGCGGATGCCGACTGTATGCCAACTGACCAATAGCCTATCCCCAAAGCAGAAAAGGGCCGCTCTGTTGCCAGACGACCCCTTTTGATGTGCGACATGAAAATTGTTGGCTGACCAGCTTTTCCAGCTAGATTCAGCACGGCAGCTTTAGCCCCGTGTCATCATGGAAAACTGCTTTAACTATGCACGTGTTCCGAATCCTCGTGGTGGTGTTCGGTGGCGTGCTCAAACGTCACCTTGAAACCGGGCGGCAGCGGCAGGGCCTCTAGGTCAATTTGTTTGATGTTGAGCGCCACGTTTTCGACCTCTAACAAGGCGTCCCGCAGGAATTTGTCGGTGTTCATGTGCAAAGAGTTGAAGGGGAACTTGGCCCGCAGCGCCCCGATATAGACCTCGAAATACAGTTCCGGGTACTGGGTCTGCATATCCTTCAGGGTGCGCCCAATGGCGTGATACAGGTCACGATACGGCTCGTCCACCACGCGAATCACCGCTGGGTCCCAGCCATTCAGTGCGACAATCTCCTTGGAACGCTGTTCAAAGGCCGTGCGGCGTTTGGGGTCTACGTCCACATGGATGATTTGCATCGGCAACCCGCGCCGCAAAATCGCTTGGACAACCTTGACCGCCAATTTCGACCACGTATCGCAGAAATAGACCGCCATATGGTTATGGATGGCTGGGTCAAATACGATGGGCTGCTTGTCAAACGTGGGCGTATGTTCCAGTTTCAGTTTGGCGGCGGTCTCTTTATAGTGGCGATGGATGCGGAAGAAGATCCATACCAGTGTCGGAATCAGGATACAGATCGCCCATGCCCCCTGCGTAAATTTGGTGACGATGAATACGATCATGACGACAAAGGTAATGGCCGCCCCGATGCCAGAAATCGCCAATTTAAGCTGCCAGCGCGGGTCATAGACAATCTTGGTTTCCAGACCCCATGTATATTCACCCGGTTTCAAGCGACCCGAACGATAGAACCGGCGCGTCATCCCGGCTTGGCTAATGGTGAAACCGAGGAACACCCCGATGGCATACAACGGGATCAGATTCGTCACAACCGCACCTGTGATGATGACGATGACAATCGAGCAGAACGACAGCCCCAGAATCCCCCACGAGAACACCAAACGCCGACCCCGATAGGTCAATTGGCGCGGCAGGAACCCGTCGGCACTGGCAAGCGCGGCCAGTTGGGGGAAGTCCGCAAATGGGGTATTGGCGGCCATAAACAACACCGCGAACGCCCCGGCAATCGTCAGCACATAACCGATTTCACCGATGCCGCCATGCCCATAGATGGTGTCGGCCATTTGCGCGATGACGGTCTTTTGATGCGACGGTACGGCCTCAACTGCGTTGGCAAGCACCGTGATGCTGAGAAACAAGGTAATCAAGATGACCGCCATCGCCAGCAGGGTATTCGCGGCGTTTTTGGCACGTGGCTGACGGAACAACTGCGTGTCGTTGGAGATGGCTTCAATCCCTGTTAACGCGGTACATCCCGATGAGAAAGCCCTTAAGAGCAGTAGCACCGTCACCGCACCCAGCGTATCATGATGGATTTTTTCCACACCAGTAACGGTATCCAGCGTCCCTGTCGCCATCTTGTAATAGCCGAGGACGAGTGTAATCCCCATCATGACCAAGAAAAAATAGGTCGGGACGGAAAACAAGCGGGCACTTTCTTTAACGCCGCGCAAGTTCAGCACGGTCATAATCAGAATCGTGCCGACCGTTATATGCACGCGGTACGGCGCAAGGCCATGCTCCAAGCTGATAATGTTGGCGACGCCCGCGCTAATACTCACCGCGACGGTCAAAATATAGTCGGTTAGCAGGGCTGCGCCCGTGACTTGCGCCAATTCCTCGCCCAAGTTTTCTTTCGCCACCCGATAACCGCCGCCACCCGCCGGATTGCTGAAAATGGTCTGGCGATAGCTGATCGTCACAATCCCGATGAGCAGGGAAATCGCAATCGCAATGGGAATCGAGATCGCATTTCCCGCGAATCCCAACAGCACGACTCCGCTGATGGCAGCGGTGTTCAGGATAAGCAGAATTTCTTCGGTCGCATAGGCCACCGACGATAAAGCGTCGCTTGCCAACACCGCCAAAGCGATAGGATTAGGGGCGGTTTGATGTGCAACGGCCTTCGTTTCAAGGCGTTCGCCAAGCAGAACTTCTTCGATTTTCTCACGCACTTCACGAGCGGCTGACATGATTGTGAATAATTCTCCATGATTGGTTTAGGGCAACGGTGAACCACCGCAAGCTATAACAAGCGGTACAGCCTAGCACTGCGTTACACTCTGGACAAGAGAAGGCAGTGTCAATTTGGCGGTTTTGCACAGATTGGTGGGGGTCTCATGCAGGGAATTGAGGGGGGTGAGGTCTTTCGTCGTTGAGTTCTCATGGTGTCCATTATATATCCAAAGTGCAAGGGCAGGATACCAATCACCCCCCCAATTTCAGGGCTTTTTCACAAATCATACGGAATCCGGGTAATTCATGCCCGT
>JAIOHL010000276.1 GCA_019913005.1 Anaerolineae bacterium
CGTGATTGTGCTGTCAGGGAAATATCAGGCAAGTGACAGGCGAGCGCCCCACAATAATATGGGCGACGCATGAGGTAGGGGAGGTATGCTAGATGCGTTGATTTATGGCGATTAGGGGTGTGCGGCATGGAATTGAAAAAACGGTGGGTGGCGGTGGTCGTGATCGTGCTCGTGATGGTGGGGGCGATGCAGGCCGCGACACTCAGGCCGTCGGTGGTGCGGGGGCAGGCGGGGGGTGAAGATTCCGATGCGCCGTATTTGTATTATTTTTCGGATGACCTGAATGCGTGGGTGATCGAACGGGCGGACGGCACAGATCGGCGGTTGTTGGGGCAAGGGTTAGCGATGGAGGAGGCCAATACCGCCTCTGGAATCTGGTCGCCGTCGGGAGAATGGTTTAGGTGGTCAAGTTCTACCTACACAAAGCAAGACCCTTGGGCAACTCCAAAAAATAGCAACTGGCAGTATTGGCGCACAGATGCTTCCAATGTCACCCACTCCTCAACAGGCGATTTTACTTTTGGATCACCGACCCAAGACCTAATCTTGGTCGAGGATGCGAGAAATTGGCTGCGGGTGCCATTTTTCGGAAGGGCACTCCCCTCATGGCTTTACTATCTCCGATATTCACTCACCGATATGCAGGCCAATACTAAGGAGGTGGTTTTTGAACACAAGTTTGAAGACTTGTATACGAGTTCACAGGTCGAATGGCTAGAAGATGGACAATTCATCTTATTCCGGTATTGGCGTTATCGGGACGGTAAGGCGGATGTTACTTTTGTACTTCGCTCCCCAAACGGTGAATTGACGTATTACCGGACGGTGGCGGATAGTTATGCGGTGTTACCAAAGGGGGTGATTGCCCATCTGCATCACCGAACCCTTATTTTGACAGATTTGATACATCAGCAAAATAGAACCATCCATCTCAATATTCCAACCAACCTCAATTTTGTTATGACTTGGAATGATGCTGGAAATGGCGCTTTTCTTCTCGGTTGGGATAGTAATCGAACGGTGCAAGGGGTCTGGTGTTTAACAATAAATTCTCCCCAACTCCATTTTGCTCAAATCTCTTATTCTAGTTATTCGTACAGCAATCGCTGGGAATTCTCTCCAACACGGCGTTATCTCGCGTTTGTCAACCCACAGGCTGAACTCAGTTATTTCGACAGCATGACAGGGCAAATTGTGCCGTTAAAAATCGCAATTGAAGACGGTGCATACACGGATAATCGTTTTAAACAGTTCTACTGGACAGACGATGACCACTTGATTGTTTTTCCATTGGATAAGATGCCGTATGATGGACTTCCGAAACAAATTAATGTGATTGATGCTTCCATAAATCGGGTGAAAACCCTTGCGCTTGGAATTAGTTACTATAGCCCTCCACAACTCTCTGCAAATGGGCGATACCTCGCATGGTCGTTGGTTGACAGCACCAGAATTCTGGACACTTCCAGTGGGGAAATTACGGCGATTCGTCCTGACAGTCGCGCCTTCTACACGAATCCCGGTGGACGCATTATATGGCATCCCAGTCAGGATTGGTTCTTGGTACTGCCAGGTGACGTGGGTTATATCCCCGGTATTGCATCTGCGGATGGGCAATATTTTCGTGAGCTTTATACTGAGAACACCGTTTCTTGGCTACCTGATCAAGCCTCTGTTGATGCTTTGCCATTTGCTCCTAATATTCAAAGCCCAGTTCATGTGTTGAAAGGAAACTCTACCACGATATTTGGTCTGGTTTGGGGCAGCAATGGACAATTTCTTGCGACGGGTACGGGCGTATGGGATGTCGAGATGGAACAACCAGTTACTGAAGAAATTGATCCGAATCTGTTTCAGGGCAGCGTTGAGACTGTGCCGAGTTGGGACAATGCGGAAATATTGGCGGTTAGCCCCAATGGTCGTTTGGCTGTAGCAACATCTCCCTCACCCGGCGACTATATGTACCCTGCCGTATATGACATAAGTAGCCGTGAGTTGTTGTCTAGGTTTGATAGCTTAGTGGGCAGGGTCAGGTTTGCATGTTTTAGTCCCGATGGAAAGTATTTAGTAGTGGGTGGCCCATATGCAGCTATCGAGATTTTGGATACTCAGATATGGGAATCAGTTGGCACGATTCCTACTCCAAGTTTCGCCGTTGCGTTTTCGCCGGATGGGGAATATTTGGCGGTGGGGGTCAGTTGGGATGTGGAGATTTGGCGGGTGAGTGATTTGATTGGGGAGCGGGAATAAAAACAGGGCGAGTCTGAGACATCGCCCCTACAGTTGATTATCGTGGCACCTTCAGGGTGCATCGGTAGAAATCAGTTGCTCAGAATCCCCACCCCAAACCCCTCCGCAAAGCATTAGGGAGGGGCTTTAATTCACGTTAGGCGTATTGGGATTCGAGTTCGGTGATGGTCTTTTCGATGAGCGCCACCGATTTGCCGAGCGTGTCCGCATCAAAGGCCAGTTTTGCGCCCGCCGCTTGGAACAATTCGCGCAGGCCAACTGTGCCGCCCAGCGCGAGGGCACGACGATAGGCCGCCAGCGCACCCGCCTGATCTTTCAGCGAATTGGCCCAGACCTGTGCCGCACCCAACTGCGCCACGCCGTATTCGATGTAATACAGTGGGGCGAGATGGATATGCAGTTTGCGATGCCAGCCCGTCATCGCCTCCGTTTCCAGCCCTGACCAATCCTCGCCGACCTTAAAGCGACCCCACAATTCGAGCCATTTGGCATCACAATTGGCGGGGTTGGTGGCGGCGTCATGGTTTTCATAAACCCACTGTTGGAAGGCGTCTACGACTGCCATATAGGGCCAAAAGACCAACATGCCCTCAAGGTGTTCGACCCGGGCGCGGGCGGCATCGGCATGGGTATAGAACCCGCCATTTTCCTGATTAAGATAGGGCGCGGCGAGGAGTTCCATGCTCATGGAGGCGACTTCGGCAAATTCGAGGCCGACTTGGGTCTGCTGCCAATAGGGGAGGGCACTGGATTCAAAGGCGTGGAAACAGTGGCCCGCCTCATGCAGCAGGGTTTGTACATCGTCGTGGATGCCCACCGCGTTCATGAAAATAAAGGGGGTCTTGTCCACCGGGAAATAGGTGCAATAGCCGCCGGGGGCCTTGCCTTTACGATTGGTCAAATCCAGTAGATTTTCGTTCCGCATCCGGCTCATATATTGACCGAGGGCGGGGTCGAGACGATAAAACATCTGCTCGGAGAGGGCCTCTAGTTTTTCGGTCTGCTCAAAGGGGTGTAGAGGCTCGGTGTTAGGGGCTTCCCCATCCACATCCCATGGACGCAGGCTGGGCACACCCAATTTTTGGCGGCGCTTCTCAAAAATGCGGGCGGCGGCGGGCACCACCACCTGCTCAATCGCGCTGTGGAATCGCTTGCAGTCATCGGGGGTGTAATCGAAGCGCAGGTAGGCTTTCCAGACGTAATCGCGGTAGCTGGGCAGGTCGGCGTTACGGGCGATTTGTTTGCGCAAGCCCATAAATTTTGACCAGAGGGCGTTGATGGCGTCGCGGTCTTGCAGGTAGCGCTGCATTGACAATCGCCAGACCTGTTCGCGCACGGGCCGGTCTGACCCCTGCAAAAATGGCTTCAATTGGCTGAGGGTGTAATCTTGCCCATTAAAATGGACGGACTGCGCTCCGATGGTTTTGTTATATTCGAGGCCGAGTTTTTGTTCCTCAGTTTTTAGCGGGATGTTGGCCTCGCGGAAAATGGAGGCTTCGGCCTGCATATATTTGAGGGGCAATTCCATGCCCGGCACTTCGATTTCGGCGCTGAGGAATTTTTCCTTAAGGGCCTGCTCCGCCGTTTGGGTGTGGGGATAGACGTTCTCCATATAGGCGATCAATTTTTCCTCGGCGGCGGTGTCGGTGGTGTCGAGGGTGGTGGCGACTTGCATCCGCTGAAAGGTTTCATCAATCAGGTTGTGCAGGCGCGTCCAATCGGCCAGCCATGCGGCGGCGTTGTCGTCGGTCAGGGGGCGGGCGATGAGTTCATCAAAATAGGGCTTGATGTCATCCCACCCGAAGTTGGCAAATTCGCGGGCGGTGGCGGGTAGATTCGCCAGCATAGGTAAATTCTCCTTGTTCTTGGCGCAAATATAACGCGGGGATAAATCCGCCGCGCTCAGGCTAGGTATCATACCAGATTCGGCTAAAGACGGACCCCATCCCAAACCCTTCCCCTAACAAAGGGAAGGGCTTCAAAAAGCCTTTTACTCCCTATGCTTGGGGAGGGGTCGGGTGTGGGGTTGAACAGACATCCATTACCCGAATTTGGTATCACGCATTGCAAGACGGATAAGTTCAATAGCGGTTTCAGTATAGCGGGGGCAGGGGAATTTTCAAGGCAAACCCCTCCCCAATTATATGGAGAGGGGCTTTAAGGGCAGTCTAACGAAGTTGGATGACACCATCTAGGGCGCGGATGGTGGCGGTTCGGGCGACGTAATTCGTGCCGTCGGTCACGGTAACAATGATGTTGACGCTGACAAAGCCATCGCCATAATCATAGACGCAACTGAACCCAACCCTGCCGCGTCCGTTGGCATCAATTGTCCCCTGTGTCGTAATACGGACATAATTGGTATTGCTGGAATAGGCCGACGATACCCGTAGCGGGTTGCCTTCGGGGTCGCTGACGGTGAAAATAACCGCCGGGAATTCCACCCCGGTACTTTCGCAGCCTGTTGCCGAAAACGCGGCAAAGACAGGCGGCTGATTTGGAGGTTGCTGTGGTGGCGGCTGTCCGGTGCTGCTGACGGTTACGCTGCGTTGGTCTACAGCGACGCCATTTTTGTAGATGACGAGCGTGAAGGTACGCGAGACCCCAGATGTGGCAGCGGGTAGACAGACCTCCCGCGAATCCATGCCCACGACACCCTGCCCATCGAGATACACCGCGTCCACAAATTCGACACTCCAACTAAGGGTCGTGCAGAAATTGGGGTTCAATGGGGTGGCGGTGAAATAGTAAATGACAGGCTGACCGGGTTCGGGTGTCACGCCGTCATCGCCACCTGAATCAGTGGTCGTGTCGTCGGGCGGGCGGTACACGATAGGCGGCGCTTCGACATAGGCCAATGCGCCACACGCCCCGGTCTCGATGACCAAATTGCTGTCCACCCAGAGCGCTTGATTTTCGATGGATGCCACCCACCAGATGATGCCTAAATCATCGTTGTAACCTGTCGCGGCATAGGTGTCGCCAAAATCCAAGAAGAGACGGGCGGCACGATTTTCACCCGGCCCGACCCGTGCAGCGACTTCCGCTCCCTTAACCGGTGTAAATTCACACGGCCCCGGCACTTTGTCCACAAACACAATTTCCGGCATGTCGGTGACATCCTGCGTTGGGGTGGGCGTGGAGGTAATGGTCACGGTGGGGGTTGAGGTAGCCGTCAATGTTGGTGAGGCGGTGCGCGTGGCCGATGCGGATGGTGTGGCGGTAAAGGTAGCTGATCCCGTGACGGTGGGCGATGCGGTAGCGGTGGGGGATGCCGTCAAGGTCGCGCTGGCGGTGGCCGATGGTGTCACGGTTGGGGATGCGGTGATGGTCGGTGTTGGGGTAAAGGTAGGTGTCGTCGAAGGGGTGGGGGTAGGTATATAGAGCCGCAAGATGACTGGTTCGGATGATAGGCCGCCTAGCTCAACGGTCAGGCGGTAGATAACCGAGCCATCCGGTGCGACGTTGGGTGCTTCTTGGGGGGTGGGCAGCCATAAACCCTCATGTCGCGTTAACAGTCCCGATCCAGCACGTACCTGCTCAACTTGTTCGAGTGCGACGGTTTCAAGGGTCGCCCCAGCGGCATCACTGACGCGCAAGACGGCATCACCCGATAGGAATGAGGCATGGGCGATGACGGGCAATGGGACGCCATCAAATATTAGGGCGGTATCGGCCAGCGGACTGTCTATCCAGACACGGGGAGGATTGACCGCAACCGCTTGAGGCTCTTCCCCAGCAACCGTTGGCAGCAAATCCTGTTCGGGCTGGTCTTCACACGCGGCGAGTATGAGGATGAATAACAACACCAGCAGATGTAGAAATGACCGTTTTTGCATTTCCAATCAATTCTTGCCCCCTACATAAAATTCATAATTCTACTGTAGCGGATTTAGATACGGCGGGCAAGTACGGCACTTTTTCGCGGGGATAAATCCGCCGCGCTGAATTTAGGATGACAACCTACAAATCACAATGGCGATGCCCCTCCGTCAATGGATAAACCGGGGCGGGGTGAATATTAGAATTGGCAGCAGTAGGTACAAGAACATCATTACGTAGCCAATTGCCGGCTTATAGCCACCAAACCACGCCAATAATAAACCGAGCAGCAGAATCCAAACGGCCACATAAACATTAGGGGCCAATGCCCACAGGTTACGGTGATGGATGATGTTGTTGATTGATACAGCATGGTGCTGTTGATTGTATTCTGTCCGTGTGAGATGTTCTTGTAGCGATTTCACGGCAACACGTGTGCCATGCTGCCGCATCATTTCCTTACCTGCCTGTTGATGGACTTGATACGCTCCTGCTAGGCCCTTATCGGCCTTCACAGTGACGGTACGCGAATAGGGCGTTGATAGGTCTTCGCCGACTGGGAAATCCGTTTCAAGTGAGGCGCGATCTGCAAAAGAGGTAAGAAAAGCAACGAGGGTTTGCTTGGGCATAGGGATGACTTCCGCCGTAATGAGACCATCCGCCTGTCCAAATACAAACCAGAGTTGATCAGGTTGGGAGGGCATTTTGCGTAGGATTTCGCCCATGCGGGTAAAGCCTAGTTGATCGAGGATCGGCAGAAAATGCTGGGCGTTCTCCGGTAGAGGGCGCTGTTCATGGGAGACGTCAAAGAAGGTACACTTGGCGACGTTTCGGTAATAAGTCATCCATTTGCGATAGCTGATGGCTGTAGCAATAAGCGACGGCACATAGATGAAAACGAAGAGTACACCAATTGCCAAAAGGTTTGGATTTTGTGAAGCATATGGCCCGGTGACACCTATAAGTATCCATAACGGAACCACCAAGTGGATGATTAGGTAAACAATCTTCATCGGCAGATCATTACCTCCTTACTGTGACTTGAATTAACGCGCAGGGCTGCTGAAATCCATGCCTAAGAATTTATCCAAAATGCGGCCAATCCACAACCAGCGTAGTAACATTAACCACACGAGTATCGCTAAACCTATTGCGCCAATATCTTGGGGACGGAGGGCGACCAATTCAAAAAAGTCGCGTGGGCCGGGGAGCAACAAAATGAGACCGAACACCGCCATCAGGAAGATCGCCATGCGGGTGGGGCGCATATCGCCGCTGAGTTCATCGCCGCCGACCCAATGGGGAGCAGGGGGTTCGACGAAAATAATTAAGAACAGGCCCATGAATACAGTGGTCGCGGTCAGGACGGTGCGTGCGAGGGCGAGATCACCTGTGGTGTCGTAATAAAGGGCGTAGATGGATAGGGCGATTAAGGCTTCGGCAAAGGCGGCGGGGAAGACAAAATGCGCCACCGAACGCAGCACCCCGCGACGTGGTTTGCCCGGTTTGGCCCACGTCACCATGAGCAGGGGAGCGATGCCGACGGTCAGTAGGGCGATGACTGAATTGTGTTTGGGAGTTAGAGGGAAGGGCAGGCCGACCACCGCCGTCGAATAGATTAAGAGGGTCAGGGTAAAGGTGCGGGCGAGAAACAGGCGGATTACATCCAGCATGGCGTTGATGATACGCTGGCCCTCCATAAAAGCACGGGGCAGGACACTAAACGAATCATTCAACAGGACAATATCGGCGACACTGCGCGTAGCTTGGCTGCCGCTGTGCATGGCGATGCCGATTTCGGCTTGTTTAAGCGATAGGACATCATTCACGCCGTCGCCAATCATCGCCACATATGCACCTTGTTTTTGCAGAACACGCACCAACTGTTCTTTTTGATACGGGGTGATGCGGCCAAAGATGGTCGTTTTGCTCAGGATTTCACCCAAGCGACTGTCGTCCACATGCTGCAATTCGACGCCGGAGATGGTTTTCAGATCCCCCTTTAATCCGGCTTGACGGGCCAACGCCGCGACGGTTTCAGGATTGTCACCGGAAATAATTTTGATCTGGATACCTGCTTCAGCGAACCCACGCAGGGTGGCTTGGGCTTCGGGGCGGAGTTCATCACTGAGGCTGAGATAACCCAACGGGGTCAAGTTGGCGGGGGTCAAAATATTGCCCACATCGTCATGCAGGGTGAAGACATTCGGAGCATGGGCAAAAGCCAAGACACGCAGACCACGCTCGATCCATTTGCCATCGGGGGACTCCTGTTGGACGGCGGGGTCGAACATGGGGGCCAAGATTTCCGGCGCACCTAAGACATACATGCCTTGTAGGTGTGAACCATTGTTGGCATCGAAGGAGATGGCGCTCCATTTGCGTTCGGAGGAAAAGGGGATTTCATCCACGATTGGCGTGGGGTCGTGCTTAAAGGCGGCGGCAAGGGCTTCGCTGGTGCGATTGGTGGCGCGGGTGCTGGCGGCAAAAATCCCCACCAATTCAGCCAAGCGTTCGCGGTTGATGCTGATAGGGGCGAGGTCGTGAAACTGGATATGGTTGGAGGTGAGCGTGCCTGTTTTGTCCAGACACAGGACGTTGACATTGCTCATAGACTCGATGGCGTTGGCGCGTTGAATGAGCGCTCCGGTGTTCGCCATGCGCATGACGGCAAGGGCGTAGGAAACCGTCACCATAAAAAAGAGGCCCTGTGGCACAAGGGCGACCACCACCGCCGAGACCTGCACACTTTCCACAAAGGAGACATCATTGCGCACGGCATTGAGGGCCAACAATCCGCCTAAAATGGCGGTCAGCAGCACGAGCAGGCGGATAATAAAATTGACATCGGCTTGGAGGGGCGTCATGTGCAGACGGAAATCCCGCGCACGGGCCGTTAGTTGATTGGCATAGCTGTTCGCGCCGACTTGGGTGACTTCGATAGTGGCGGTTCCGGTGATGCAAAAACTCCCGGAATGGACTGAATCGCCCTTGCGCCGCACCACATGGTCGGATTCGCCCGTTAGCAGCGATTCATCTACCTCCAACACGCCGTCATCCAATAGTGTGCCATCTACCGCGATTTGGTCGCCGGGGCGGATGATGACCAGATCACCCATGACGATTTCGGCGGGGTCAACCGTTTTTTCGTGCCCGTCGCGGATGAGGGTCACGGTGGGGCGGGTCAGCAGGGAAATTTTATCGAGGGCACGTTTGGCGCGACCCTCTTGTACGACGCCGAAGATCACATTGAGCAAGACAAGGCCAGCCGTGACAAAGGCATCCCCAGCGCGGCCCAATGCAATCAACACAATGCCGATGCCAAAGAGGACGGTGTTGATAAAGGTGAAGGCGTTGGCTTGGATGATTTGCCAATAGGAACGGCTGGTGTGGAACTCGACATCGTTGCCCTGCCCGATAGCCCGGCGACGTAGCGCTTCGGATTCGGAGAGGCCCATTAATTGCTGACTCATGACTGCCCCAGTTCAATTGCCCTTGTATGAGAAACCCACTGGGGATAGAGTGTAGCACGAAGTTGGTGGTGTGGAGGGGGATATTTTGCATAAGGTGGGGGTAAGATTGTGAGGAATTACACAATCTGATAAGAGAACGACTGACCCCATCCCAAACCCTTCCCCTA
>JAIOHL010000277.1 GCA_019913005.1 Anaerolineae bacterium
GAGGGGGCCGGGGGGTGAGGGATTTCTTAACAGCACTCTCCCAAAAAATCCGACTTTTGACGGTGCGCAATATCCACCACTGCCTTTAAACTTGGAACAAGCTATTTGCGCTCTACGTCTGATGATGTATATGATGAATATTGAGTGCGACACCCCCGCCGCACTCGACCTTCGAGGGGAAAGGAACGATTTTATGACCCACCAACGAATTGGGGTACTGTTACTTGTCTTATCACTGGCTGGCCTTTTGGGGCTACCAATGGCCGCTCATGCCCAAGACCCGCTGACCCAAACTTATACGGCGGAAAATGGTGCATTGACCTTTAGTTATCCGGGCAACTGGTTGATTGACCAAGCTGGCCCGGAAATCTTCCTCAGCAACACCGAACACGCCATGAGCACCGGCAACCCATCCCAATTGCTGCCCGGTGAATTTTTGATGGATATTTTGGTTGACCCCGACTTGATGTCCACTTTTGGTATTTTGCCTTCCAGCCCGCCTGCCGATTATTACGACATTCTCGCTACCATCTTGGTGAGCAACTTTGGCGCAACGGACCCCGGCGTGGGGCTGCCGACCACCTTTAATGGACGCGATGCCGTTCGCGGTGAAGCCAGTGCTGCAGGTGGTGACACCTTCCTAATGGCGTTTGAATTAGAACGCGGCGTCATTGGTGCGGCCTTTGCCTATAGCCCCCAAGGCGAGTTAGCCACCTTCATGCCCACCATTGAAGCGATTTTGGCGACAGTCGCGTTTGATCCGCCTCTCAACCTGAAATTTACGAGCACTGACGGCGCGATGACCTTCAATTATCCGGTGGGCTGGATGGTTTTGCAGGCAGATTACACGCAGGCCGTCATTTTGAACACCAAAGATGTCATTGGTGCTCCCCAATTTACCCCCGGTATGATGCGCGGCGTTGCCTTTTCGCCCAGCCTGTTTACCGACCAATATGGCCTGCCTCTCGACGCCCCTGTTGAAGACGGCATTAACGCCTTCATAGACTATCTCTATCGCCGACGACCCGGTGAATATGACTTTGGCGCCCCACAGGTAGTGGGGGGTGGTGGCCTAGCTGGAGCCACTGGCGGCGTTACTGAATGGCGCAGTTCCACCAGCACCTATGACGCCATAATTTGGGCCAAACAACTTGAGGACTATGGCACAATTGGGCTGTTTTTCTCGGTTGGGCCGGGTGGCTTGCCAGATTTTGAGCCGATTATGCAGCAAATTCTTGAGAGTATGGCCTATGTGCCCCCGCCCCCACCCGTCGTAAACGGTTCAGTCGTCTGGCAATATCAGCAACCCGTCAGCTATACAGGCGATCAAGCCTTAGGCGCGGTGGGTGGCATGACCATCACCGCCGACGATACCCTTGTGATTGCCGACGGGCCAAACGGCCTGCAATTGTTCTCGCCGGATGGTCAGCCACTGGGCGTTATCAAGAGTCCCGACATCGTGTTTGCCTTCGACGTGGCGGTAGATGCTGATGGCAACTATTGGGTAACCGACAGCGCCGCGCATAAGGTTGTCCAACTCGACCCACGGGGCAATACCCTCCAAAGTTTTGGTGAGGTCGGCGACGCCCCCGGCATGTTTGGTGCTGACACCGATTCGCCCTCCCTCATTGAGTTTGGGCCGGATGGCAACCTCTTTATCTATGTCAAGTTCCTCACAGGGGATAATCAAGAGGCGGCGGGCTACATCCAAATCTGGTCAACCGACGGTCAGTTTATGGGTGAATTTAGCACCCAGCCCCCCAGCCTCGAAGTCTTCCCTAGTCCGGTGGATATGGACTTCAAGCCCGATGGTAGCCTGATTATGGTCAATTCCGAAGGGGTCATCCGCACCTTCTTTGACACAGGCGATGTATCTTCCCAAACCGACTTCCGCTTGATTTCGGCGGCCAATTCAATAACCGTCGCGCCGAATGGGGATGTTTATGTCGGGGCGCTGGGTGGCACGGTCTATCACTTCTCACCCGACCTGCAATATATCGAGCAGTTCGGCAGTCCTCAGCCTTCCCTGCCCACCTTCCCCAGCACCGATCCCTATGAATCGGGTGATTTCACCGCCCCAACCTCGATTGGTGTCCTGTCAAATGGCGATGTCGTCGTAACCGACACCAACTTCACCTATTCCCAAATCGTCCGGATTACCTTTGGCGGCAACCCTGCCCCGGCGAATCCGGCGGATCCCGCGAGTGGTGGTGGCGCAGGTGGTTCGGGCGGTGGCGGTCTAGGTGGCACTGGCAACGGCGGCACAAACAACTAACGCATCGAATCTGCTCTGTTGCAAAGTTCAAAACTGGGCAAGTCTGAGACTTGCCCCTACGGCAGAAAACGGCCTTGTAGGGGCGCGGTCTATGACCCGCCCTGCTTTCAATGCCCAACCTTGCAACAGAGCAGATCCAAGCCGACATCCCGCCTATACAAAAACAAAGCCCTTCCTCAACTCTGGGGAAGGCCTACAGCAATTCTCATACTGACTGACATGGAGCTAAATTCAGCACGGTGGCTTTAGTCCCGTGTAATAATAGTTCAGCTTACTTACAGTACCGATCAAACCAATCTAAAATCGCCTCAATGCTCTGCGCACGATGCTCCGGCTCACCCGAACGGGTCATCTCGTGCCCATCACGTGGGAAGCGCAATAACTTAACCGTCCCCCCGCTCCGTCGCACATACACAAACATCTGCTCGGCCTCCGAAATCGCCACCCGATAATCATTTTCACTGTGAATGAGCAGCAGCGGCGTCTTGATCTTGTGCGCCTGCGCCAGCGGTGACATCGCCCACAATTTCTGCGGATCGTCCCACGGAGCCACGCCGATTTCATTCAGTCCCAGCGTCGTGAAATCGCTTGTTCCATCCTGACTGAGCAGGCTATACACCCCCCGTTGACCCACCACAGCGGCATAACGATCCGTCTGTGCAGCAATGGTCGTCACCATAAACCCGCCATATGACCCGCCGGAGATACCCATGCGTTTTGCGTCCACCAACCCCATCTCAATCAGCTTATCCACCCCCGCCATCTGATCGGGGTAATCATTGACCCCCCACGCCGCAAAAATGCCATCACGGAAGGCCGCCCCATAGCCATCACTGCCACGCGGGTTGCAATAGAATACCACGTACCCCTGTGCCGCCTGCACCTGCCATTCATGCCACGCCGCTTTTTCGGCTGGCCCCCACATAATATGCGGCCCGCCATGTACATTATGCGCCAGTGGATATCTCTGCCCCTTTTGATACCCGACGGGCAAAATATACCAACCGTGAATTTCCGTGCCATCCGCTGACTGATAGCGAATTTCCTGTGTCGGCTGCACAATCACCTCATCCAACCATTTCTGATTAAGATGTGTCAACTGTGTAGGCGGTTTTCTGCCCGCCGCTTGAGAGTAGATTTCCGCTGGGCCAAGCGATGTCGCCACTGCCAGCGCCATATTCCCCGCCGGATTGACCGAAAATCCCTCAACCGTCAGCCCGATCACCACCTTGCTGATTGGCCCACCCGTCGCCTCGACCTGCCCAATTTCCACAGCCCCCGCGTTGTTCAGCATAAAACGCAGCGCTGTGCCTACCCAGTCATATTGGCCGGACAGCGAACGATCCAGTTCAAGATTGAGGTCACGTGGTTCACCGCCTGTCGCTGGCATGACCGCCAACCGCGTCAGCACCCGCCCCCCAAACCCAACCGGCGTCCGATAAAACGCAATCCATTTGCCATCCGGGGAGGGTATCGGCCCAAAATTGCGGAATCCTTCGCCCGTCAGCACCTTTTCTTTGCCATCCTTGACCGCAATTTGATAAATCGTGCTGGTCTGCCATGGCTCATCGGCCTCAATATCCCGCGCATGGGCTGAATAGAGATGTTTGCCATCCGGTGACCATTTGGGCGGCTCATAATCCACATCCAGATGGGTCAGGCGGCGCGGCGTGGCTTCCGGGTCATCCGTCGCAATTACATAAATCTGGTTATACCGCCCATCCCGATAACCCGTCCCTTCCCGATAGGGCAGACGTTCAATCACACGCGGGTCGAATTTTTTCTTCTCATCGGCATCGCGGCGGGCCTCACGCTGTTCTGCCTCCAATTTATCTTGAGGAGGAGGTGGAGTTTTGTGTTCATCTCGGCGTTCCTCTGCCGACATCGGCGACACAAACGCGATCCACTTCCCATCCGCCGACCAGCTAAATGCGTTCGCCCCATTTGGCTGTCTGGTCAAGGGACGCGGTTCCGCCCCGATGCCAAACACTGTCAGCAAATAGATTTGGGATTTTTTGTCCCGCCCCGACGTAAACCCCAACGTTTTGCCATCCGGCGACCAGCGCGGTGATGAGTCTTTACCGCTGCGGGTCAATTGAATCGGTTCCCCGCCCGATGCCGCAATCAGCCAGATGGTGCGATGGTATGAATTGCCCATCCGGTCAACCGTCACCCGTACATACGCAATCCATTGTCCATCCGGGCTGATGCGGGGGTCTTCCACCCCCACCATGTTATAAACGTCATCCGCCGTAATCGCCCGCCGTTCCGCCGCGTCCTTACTTTTACGCTTCTCTATATTTTTCGCTGCCATAATCCTCTTTTGCGTGCCTCTCGCATGTATTCAAGCCCCTCCCTAATGCTTTGGTTTACGCCGACAGTTTTTCGGAAAGGGCATCAGTAAGGGATTTTCAGATGTGTTGACCTCACCCCCCCGGCCCCCTCTCCATCTAGCGAGGGGGAGCCGAATCTGGCCTATTAAAGCCCCTCTCACGTGGGAGAGGGGTTTGGGGTGAGGTTGGTTTTTCCTCCATTGCCCCCAAAAGTGTCGGAGTCTGAAAATGCTTTGGGTTGGGGATTAGGTCGTTAAACAATGTTGTGAGCGAATTCCAAAGCGAGGCTTCCCATCGTTTTGGATTAATCTAAATTCAGCACGGCGGCTTTAGCCCCGTGTCCCAAAACCGCTTCACCCCACCTCCCAATCTATTCCCCCTCAAACGTAAACCGCACCACCTGCCAATAATCAAAATTCGTATCCGACACCACCACATCCCCATTCGACAGCAAGGCCACCCCTTCCGGCGCACTGAACTCGCCCGCCACAAATGGAATCGGCTCATCTATCTCTGGGTCAGGATCAGTCTGCGGCCTACCAAATTGGCGCACATACGCCCCCGTTGCGTCAAGCTGATAAATGATGCCATCATACGTCGCCAACAACAACGAACCATCCGAGCCAATCTCAAGATCACTGACCGATGTTTCGCTCAACGCTGCCGCCCCAATATGGCTCTCCATCAAAATCCCATCAATGGAGTACCGATAAATCTCGCCAAATTCCCCCAGATAGATGCTCCCATCCGGCCCAACCGCCAGTGTTGCAAATCCAAATGCCACCGGTGAGCCATCCTCATTCACGGGGATAAAATGGGACAACAACCGCCCCTCCTCATCCCAGATTTGCACCCGCATGACCGTCGAGCCATCTTCCCCATTTTGATTATCGAGTGTAACAATGTGCCCGATGCCACCATCAGGGATGATCTCGATTTCAAACGGCGACGCCTCGCCAAATTGATGCGGTTCGCTGCCCGCTTCCCCCCACGTTCTCAGCACATTGCCATCCGTGTCGAGATGATAAACCACCTGTGTCCCGCCAACCGCGTACAAGGTATCGTCTGGTGCATACACGACATCCTGCGCCGTGCCCAATTCCCCGCCAAAGATTAGCCGCAGAAAATTTCCATCCGCATCAAACACCGCGATTCCACTGTTCTCGTCCGCAATATACAGCGTGTCATCCGGCCCCACCGTCAAATCGCTGAGTTCGGTCAGATTGCCCCCCTCAAAATCCAGTCCGGCGGTCTGCTGCCAAATGACACGGCCTGTAATGACCGTCTCCGGCGGCGGGATATACACAATCGAGTTGGCAATCGTTTCAAGCATTGGCGTAAACTGGGCCATTTCCCCCGCCAGCGTCAGCGCCTGCAATCCCAACACGCTGCCATCCACCTCAATCACCAACAAATACAATTCCTGCCCGGCCTGCTCACCAATATACCGATGCGCCCGCCGTCCCTGAATCGTCATTTCCTCCGACACACTCAGCGTAACAGCGGCCTCGGCGCTCTCAGCTTCAATCGTGTCGTCAATATACGCCAGCACGTCATCAAACGTCGCTTCCTGTGACAGGCCATCAATCGCGGTAAAATCCATCGCCCCGACCACCACCATAATCGTCTCTGGCGGCAGATTGGTCACATCCAACCCATCAATACCTTCCGGGCTGTTGGTAAGATAAATCTGCTCCTGAAATTCCTGTGCCTGCCACCCATCAGGATATTGCAGGCTCAATGCCCCGCTCGTCGTCGTAATCGTCAGTGGGTCTTGGGCCAGAATCGCAGTCGTTGGAAGACTAAACAAAAGTAATAGAAGCAATCGGTGTGCGGCAGTTCGCATGAAAATCATATCCCCTTGTGTAGGGCATCATTTTACCCTTAACCATTTCCTGCGCCAACGCGACGGAGTAAGGTGGGGTTTGGGTGCCCCTTGTCCGTTACGGCGGCGAAGTCCAATTATGCTAGGAAATAACGACATACCTGTACGCAGGGGGGTAGTAAGGCTCTTCCCTTTGTTAGGGCAAGGGATGGGGTTCTCTTTAAGCTAAATTCAGCACGGTGGCTTTAGCCCCGTGTTCTTAAGAAGGAGTTAGTTGGGGAATCACACAAAAAATGAACCATCACCCCCCAAAAACCCGCCTATCTACGCCATTGTGCGTCACGAGGGGTTTGCCAGAAAAATTTAAGGTTAAGAAAAATTGACTCTGAGCCAACATCGCAATATAATAGCTATATGATTAAATGACGACCTCCCTTGTTGAAAAACGAGGGGAAGGCAATGGTTATTTAAGAGAAGTTCCATCCAGAAAACCGTCATCGACTTTTGTTTATGCGCTAGACGTATAAACAAAGCATCCTCTCATGTTTAGTAGGGCAGAGAGGAAGCCAGTAGTGAATTTTGATTTTTTTCCATGTGACATACCCGCAGGTATAGTCATCAACTAGTCTTATAATACCACAGTTCATGGGATTATACAAGCATTTTCCCGCAATTGTGCAAAATTGGTAAGGCTTGAGAATGGCTTGTTCATGCGGATATGCCCCACCATATTACGGAGATTCGTATGTGGAAGGACAGTCTATCCCAAAACAAGGCCGAAACCGATTTACGGCTTGTTGCTGAGGAAATCTTGGGCCAACCCGCCCGCCGCAGTCAACGCTATATCCAATATCATGCCCCCTCTCGCCGCGACACTTCTCCATCCCTGACCGTTTGGGCCGATGGCTACAAGGATTTCGGCAGTGACGACAGTGGCGACCTCTTTGGATTTCTCGCCACCTACGCCAACCTTTCCTTCGCCGAGGCCATGCAATTTTTGGAGGGCCACTCCAACATCAGTAGTCAGTCACGCCGCCCTACCGTGTCTGACCGATCTCGCACCCTACCCTCCCGCACATGGCAATCGGCGGTCTCCGATTTTTTGGCCCAGACCCAACATACGCTCTGGTATACCCGTGCTGGCGATCATGCTCGTGCCTATCTCGAATCGCAGGGGTATCTCCCCTCCACCATCGAAGCACGCGGCTTGGGTCTCAATCTGCGCTGGCATCGCTTGGAAATTGCGGGTGAAACTGACCCCGTCTGGGTCGCCCCCGGCATCCTCTATCCTTGGTGTCAATCCGGCACGCTCTATGGGGTGAAAATCCGTCTGCCCTATCACCGCAACGGCCAACCCGATGACCTTGCCCGCCGTCTCAATTTGGCTCCCGGCCCGATGAAATATATGCAAATCAAGGGCAGTTGTCTCTCCCAAACGTGGTATGGCGACATCATCAATCCCACCCTGCCGCTGATTCTGGTCGAAGGCGAAAAAGATCGGGACAACCTTGCCCAAATCGCCGCCGACCAATTCAACGTCATCACGCTCGGTAGCGCGACAGGCCGCATCCCCGATGCACTCTGGCCGCATCTAAAGCAGGCCGCATGGATCGCTGTCGTGTTAGATAATGACGCCGCTGGTCAATCCAATGCCATCCGCCTTACCAACCACCTCAATTCTCGCCTCGTAGATAATCCGGCCTTCACCGTCTCCCTGCCCACCGCCGACAAAGACCTCACCGACTGCCTGCTCTCCGGCGCCGACCTCTCTTCATGGCTCTCCACTCTCTCCGAAGCCCTTCCCTTTGTTAGGGGAAGGGTCTGGGATGGGGTGTGTTTTTACCCAGATTTGGTATGAACGAACCGCTCGCACTGATACGGGATTTCAATGCTGCAACGGGCCGAGGCATAGTTATATACAAGAATGCGGCCTTCTCAAACGGAATCTATTTTCCCTATCCTCCAGTGTAGGGGTAGAATGAGGTGGATGTTAGTTCAAAATGGCATGTACCCCATAGGTAGACTGTCACCAAATATGCTCAAAAAACTGTTCTGGCAAGACCCCTATCAAACCGAATTGACCACCCACGTCACCAGTGTACAGGGGCAACAAATTACCGTCGCCGAGACCATCTTTTATGCTTTTTCCGGTGGGCAAGAAAGCGACACGGGCACGATTAATGGGTGGCGGGTATTACAGGCCCGCAACGAGGGCTTCGAGATTGTCTATACACTCGAAAGCGAACACGGCCTACAAGTGGGCGATGCCGTCACCATGCGGATTGATTGGGAACGGCGCTATCGGTTGATGCGTCTGCACTTCGCCGCCGAAATCATCCTAGAATTGGTCTATCAAACCCTGCCCGGCATCCAAAAAATCGGCGCCCACATCGCTGAGGATAAATCGCGCATTGATTTTGAATGGGGCGAGAATCTGTCCAAGCTGTTCCCAATGCTGCACGAAAAAGCAACCGCCCTCATCGAAGCCAACCACCCCATCATCAGCGCGTTTAGTGATGAAGCAAATCAGCGGCGCTATTGGGAAATTGAAGGCTTTGCGCGGGTGGCCTGCGGGGGAACCCATCTTCGTTCGACGGGCGAGGTCGGCAAGTTGGATCTGCGGCGCAAAAATGTCGGCAAGGGTAAAGAGCGGATTGAGATTACGGTAAGTTAACGGAATGCTCCCCAACCGCCTACTCGTTAAGTTATTCCTCGTGACCTTTGGCGGCGCCCTGCTGCTCCTCAGTATCGCCCTGCTCGATGCGCGGCGCGGCGATGTCACCAGCGGCTGGATTGTGTTTGTCTCCTATCGCAACGGACAATCCGATCTCTATCGCATTTTGCCGGACGGACGGGGATTACGCCCCCTCACCCAAACCCCGCAAAATGAAGATGGCGTCGCCGTCAGCCCGGATGGTCGCTGGTTGGTCTTTCGGCGTGAACGGGCCGTCGGGGATGGTGATCTATATCGCGTCAACGCCATCGGTGCGGGCGAAATCCAACTCACCGCCAGTCGGGGCAACGAATGGGATGTGCAGTGGTCGCCGGATGGAGAATGGCTGGTGTACAGTGCAGTGCGCGGTGGCTCCACCGATCTCTATCGTTTTCGGCCCGACGGCAGTGACGAGCAGCAGTTGACCACCACACGCGGCTATGACTGGACACCCCGCTGGTCACCCGACAGCCGTCATATCGCTTTTAATTCCGTAGATCAAGGCAACTGGGATATTTATCTAGTGCAGGCTGACGGCACAGGCGCAACCCGCCTCACCCGCAACACCAATTATGATCGGATGCCGCGCTGGTCACCCGATGGCTCACAATTGACCTTTTTTACCGCCCGTGATGGCAACGGCGAGGTGTATGTGGTGCAGTCCGATGGCACCAACGAAACCCGCCTGACCGACGCCCCCGGCATTGATTGGCAGCCCGATTGGTCACCCGATGGCAAGACCCTAGTCTTTGTCTCGGTGCGCGACGACGACCACGAAATTTATCGGATCAACACCGATGGCACCGATTTGCGCCGCCTGACCACCGCACGCGGCATTGATTGGACACCCGTCTGGTCGCCCGATGGCAAATGGATTGCGTTTGTATCGGCACGGCACAATGGCGACAAGGAGATTTATGTCATGCGGCCCGACGGCAGCGATCAGCGCCGCTTGACCCACACCAACGGCGACGATATTGACCCGGTGTGGCTGCCCATGCACGCGCAAGACTGGCGTTCAAGACCAATGCTTGCAGTGGCAAGTCTGTTGCTCATCACAGTGGCAATAAAAGGCTGTTGTTTTGACCAACAACCCCAGCGCTGAAAATATTACAGCGGTTCGCATGTTGACCGACCCCAATTTCCGGCTAAATTCAGCACGGTGGCTTTAGCCCCGTGTGTGTTAACCGCTGTTGAACACCCTGCAATCGTCAGATTCGAGTCTAGGCTGCCGCTTGTGAAAACCGAGTCTGTCGCGTCCGCCATTGGATGAGGGCAATTCCCAGTACAATCATAAAAGCGACCTCAAGGAGTCCGTTGCTAATTGAGCCTAGATATTCCTTGCCCGCCGCAATCTTGATATATTCAGCCGCTAAGGGATGCCCAAATGAATTGCCGACTGCGTGCATGAGTACGGCTGACCAGAATGTCCCCGTCATATCTCTGACCTCCCCATACACAATCGAAAACGCAAACGAGACCAAATAGAATCTGGGGATGAAGGTCATGAGGCCTTCCGATGTATAGTCCCACGTCAGTTCCCGAATATAGGGCAGATGCCATGAAGCCCACACCACCGCCACGAGCGCAGATGCAAGGTACCGATTGATACTGAGCGACGCCAGCTTTGGCGCCAAGTACCCCCGCCATCCAACCTCTTCAAAGATTGCCAAAATAAAAAATACCGGCAAGGCGATGAGCGCGGTTTGCAGAAAGCCGCCTAGCGAGAATTCATGGAGTGATGAGACCGAAATCAAGTTGCCTACCAGCATCGCCAGCAACATCGTGACCGGATAAGCCAGTAGACTGATGCCATAGCCAAGGGCGTTTTTTTTGATGGCAGGGTGTATCCCTACATCCGACCAGTCTTTGGTGACGGCACGCATGAGCAGCGACACCAGTAAGGGCGCCATGCCCCAAACAAGCAGACCGAGGCCGGGTGAGTCGGGGCTGCCCCCCAATAATGGGCTGATCCACGCGATCCCCGTTACCAAAAGCGAAAAAATCACGACGTACCAGATGATGCGTTTCCGTTTTGAATCCTGCATTTTTGGCCCCAGCTTTCGTTGACAGGTAAAATAGAATGAGACATACTGTCTCAAATGGGTCGTTATAGCTAATATGGAATTCGGGTAATTCATGGGTTTTTGAAACAATGGGTTTAAACCCATTGTTGGGCTGATACAGCTACGCTCCACCCGAATTCCGTATAATCTAGCCGGAGGGGGTATGCACAAACAAGTCTCAATCGAACGGGTTTGTCTCAAATGAGACGAAAGCGGGGAAGATGTCTCAGCCGATAAACAATTTGCGCTTACGACGAACTCAAAAACTCTTGCGCGAGGCGCTCATCGAGTTGATTGAGGAGCGGGGTTTTGAGGCCCTCACGATCAGTGAGATTACGCAGCGGGCGATGGTCAGCCGTGCCGCATTCTATCGCAATTATCACGATAAGTATGACTTAGTGGAGCGGATCTTCGGGGAAGCCATGCACGATTTGTTTAATGCGGTCTCCGTCGAGGGTACAGAACATCCACCCCAGATATGGGTGAAGTTCTTCGAGCATATCGCGGAATATGAACGGCTCTATCGGGCGCTGTTGGGTCGGCGGGGTAGTTCATGGTTCGTGCTGAAGATGCGGGCCTTTATCATGGATTTACTCAATACCTATGCCCAGCATCCTCAATGGCAGGCCAGTCCTGATCGCCCCCTCTACCCGACCACCGATGATTTTGTACCCAATCTTATCGCAACCATGATGATTGAATCCATTACGTGGTGGCTAGATCATGGGCGACCTTACACACCACAGGAGATTACCACCCGCTGTGTTTTGTTGGCCTCCACGATCTTCAAAGAGACTAGCACATGGCGATGAGGCGAGTTATTTCATGCGGCCCCGACGGCAGCGATCAGCACCTCACACCAGCGGCGATGATATGGATCCCCATGCAAGAGCAAAAATGGGATTCATTGGCCGCGCTGCTGGGTTCGGTCTTTGAGTATTAGGGGGAGGTTTTGGCCTGTCCGTTTATGAAAAATTAAGGAAAATGCACAGCGCCACCTTTCAATAATATTACCCTCATTCTATAATGGTCGCCCATCATCCAATGATAAGATTTATGGGACTAACCTGCCATGCCACGCTATGTTTCGTTTGAAGCCGATACCGAACTCAATGGCAATACCGCCCTCGCTTTCCTCAAGAATATTCGTCATGACAACATCGTGGACATCCTGAAAAAACATGGGATGGATAACATTGACCCTACCGCTTGGTATCCCCTACAAAGTGTGTTGAATATCATGAACGACATCTACGAAACCAGCGACGCCAGCACCAATTTTGTCAGCATTGGGATTGCCGCCGCCCAACTTGGAATCGAAAATCTGCCGCCGCAAATGGCAAACGCCACCCTCGACCAACTGCTCATGGCCTATCCTGCCGTCTATCAACAACGGCATCGGGGCGGTGATCCGGGTGAAATTGCGGTGAAAAAGGTGGACGACAGCCACTATATCATCACCATGCGTGTACCGTATCCTGACGACGTGTTTTATGGCGTGATGTACGGCTATGTGCGCCATTTCCGCCCACAGGACAAACGTTTCAGCCTGCGGTATGATCCCGATTTACCGCGCCGCGAAGACGGTGGCGAAAACACCGTTGTGCATGTGCATGTCACGTGAAACGTATTCAAATTATTACACGGGGCTAATGCTCTTTAATAATTAAATCCGGTCA
>JAIOHL010000278.1 GCA_019913005.1 Anaerolineae bacterium
CCACAAGCGAGGAGGGGAGTTGATGGCGGATGTTTTAGCGGCGGGCGATGGTGGTGTCGCGTTCGCGGGGCAGGTTGTACCAGACTTCATCCAGATAGCGCATTTCCTCGTCATCCAGTACCAGATCAACCCCGTGCAGGCTGTCCTCTAGCTGGTCGGGACGACTCGCGCCGATGATCGCGCTGGTGACAACAGGATTGCGCAGCGTCCATGCCAGTGCCACATGTGTCAGGCTCTTGTCACGCGGGGCAAGGAATTGTTTAATCGCCTCGACCTCTTCAAAAACGGCCTCTTTCCAATAACGCTTGCGATACAACTCGCCGCTGTTCGCCAAACCAAAGCGTGTGCCCTGCTGCAAATCTTGGCCTTTTTGATACCGCCCCGTCAACATACCCCCCGCCAGCGGATTGTAGATGATGACACCGACGCCTTGCGATTGGCACAGGGGCAGGATTTCGTCTTCGATCATGCGAAAGAGGATGTTGTAACGCGGCTGGTCACATTCAAAACGGGCTAGATTATGTTTATCGCTTGTCCAGAGGGCTTCGGCCAACTGCCACGCCAGATAATTGGAACAGCCGATATAGCGCACCTTGCCCGATTTTACGAGGTCATCCAGCGCCCGCAGGGTTTCTTCAATCGGGGTGTTGGGGTCAGGCCAATGCACCTGATAGAGGTCAATAAAATCGGTTTGCAGGCGTTTGAGACTGGCTTCGCACGCGCTGATGATATGGCGGCGGCTCAGGCCTTCGTCGTTGGGGTCGGCACTCATCGCGCCTCGGCATTTAGTTGCCAATACGATGCGATTACGCGCTCCCCGCTGTTTGAGCCAATTGCCAACAATGACTTCGGTTGACCCGGCCTGCTCCAATGTTCCACCGAGGGGGTAGACATCGGCGGTGTCTATAAAATTGACCCCGGCATGGTCGGCTACATCCATGATAGCAAAAGCCGTTTGTTCATCGGCCTGATTGCCAAAAGTCATCGTACCAAGACAGATTTCGCTTACCTTTAGCCCAGTACGGCCTAGTCGTTTAATGTTCATTGATTCCGCTCCCTAAGAGATGGTTTGCACGCAAGGGGAGTATACCTTGACACGGCGGGATAAAAAATCATACAATCAAAACGTCTTGGCGAGGGATGCTCCCCAGACTTTATCCGCTAATGTAGAAAGGTCGCCGCGTGATCGGACAAGTCAACAACTAGTCAATTGGGACTATCTATGCTGACTTGTGTCGTACCAGCGGTTTGGTGACGATTTACTTGCGTTCGTGTTGGTGAATCGCCCCTGACAACAACTGATTTGAAAGATGCAAAACGTCGCATGGGGTTCGTCCCTGTGGGGCGTTTTTTGATTTCCCCCAATACAGGGCGAGTCTGAGACATCGCCCCTACGACTACAAAATCAACCCCACCCCTATACACAGGGAGGGGAGTATGGTGGCATGGCATTAGCGATGATAGGGGAGTTTGACGATGCTGGTGGTAAGCAATATCACGAAAAAACACGCAGGGGCGGATGAACTCCTGTTGAAAAATATCTCGTTTACGGTCAATGGCGGGGAGCGGGTTGGCTTGATTGGGCCAAACGGGTCGGGCAAGACGACGCTTATCCAAATCATCATGGGGCGGGAGACGGCGGACAGCGGAAGTGTGCAATTTAATCCGCCGAATTTGCGCGTGGGGTATCTGGCACAGGGGTTGGAGCAAGCTGACGATGTGCCGATTCGTTCCATACTCTATCCGCAGATAGGAGCGCTGCACGAGGCCGAACGGGAGGTGGAAAAATGGGCCGAAGCGATGGCAAATCCCGACGGCGATTTCGACGCGGCGCTGGCGGCCTATGGAGAGGCGTTGGAACGATTTGAGGCTCTCCATCGTCAAATAGACTTGGGAAAGGGAGAAGCAATTTTAGCAGGTTTAGGGTTAGGCGATTTGTCGCTGGACACCCCCGCCGGAATCCTTTCGGGAGGCCAGAAAACCCGACTTGGACTCGCGGGCCTGCTGCTGAATGATCCCCAACTCTTGATCCTAGACGAACCGACCAATCACCTCGACATTTCCGCACTGGAATGGCTGGAAGATTGGCTGGCGAATTTCAAGGGTGCGGCGCTGTTAGTGTCGCATGACCGGACTTTTTTGGATCGTATCGTCACCAAAATTGTGGCGATTGATGACCGCGACGGCAAACATTCGGCTCGAACCTATGAAGGCAACTATCGGGATTATGTGGCGGCGGCGCAATCGGAATTGGATAAGCAGTGGGCGGCATGGCAGCAGCAGCAGGCGGAAATCGCCCGAATCAAAGCGGATATACAACGGATGATGAACAAGATGCAGGGCCACGAACGGGCCAAGAGCTTTTCCGAAGATCGAGCCAAAAAAGCTATGCGGGTCATGAAAGCGCGGGAAACCAAACTTGACCGCTATGTGGCCTCGGATGAACGGGTTGAAAAGCCGGTGCCGGGGTGGAATATGCGCATGGATTTGAGCGGGGCCGCGTTGACCGGGCAGGATGTGTTATATCTGGAAGGGTTGAGCGTGGGATATACCCCCGAATTGCCTCTACTCAGCGACTTAAATCTCAGTATTCGGGTCGGGGAACGGGTGGCACTGATCGGGCCAAATGGTCACGGCAAAAGCACACTGATCAAAACCATCGTGGGCGAATTGCCTGCGCTGGCGGGCCGGGTGCGCATGGGGCCGAGTGTGAAGGTTGGGTATCTGGCACAGGAGCAGGAAATCCTTGACCCCAACAGCACCCCCTTTGATGTGATTCAGGCCACCGCGCCGTTTAATCACAACGAAGCCCGCTATTTCCTGCATCTGTTTTTGTTCAGGGCCGATGAGGTGTTCTGGCCCATTCATCAACTCAGTTTTGGTGAACGGGCGCGGCTGATGTTGGCGCGGGTGGTGGCAGGCGGCGCGAATTTGTTGATCTTGGACGAGCCGATCAACCATCTGGATGTGCCGTCGCGCGAGAATTTTGAACGGGCATTGCGCAATTTTGAGGGCAGTGTCATCGCGGTGGTGCATGATCGCTATTTTGTCGAGCAGTACGCTTCGACGGTCTGGTATGTGGCTGACGGAGCACTACGGGTAGATGTGATCGAGCCGATGATGGCGGATTAAGCATCCTCACCAAACGGTGGGGACGTGAGTCTTTATTGATTTATAGCAATAAACTGGAGTATATGAGATGAACCGAGAACAAAATCATACCCAACGGGCCAAATTAGTGAGTGCCCTTGTGGATGATACAAAGATAGCCGAATTTGAGGCGCTGGACAGATTCTTGCAGGCGAATTGGGCCGAGACGGTAGCGAGAGGGCTGCCCTTTCATTTTGACCACGTCGGCGATTTGTGGTGGGGGATTTATACGGCCCGCTATTTTGACCCCTCCGCCGAATTGAAGGTGTGGAAAAATGGGGCAGGGGAGATTGCCGCCTTCGCGCTGGTTGAATCGGATTTGATGACGACCCAGATCGGCCTCAATTATCGGGATGACGCGGGGCTGGTGGATGAAATCGTGGCGTGGGGGGCGGATAAGGTTAAACGCAACGGCAAAGAGTCACTGTGGATGAAAGCGTTTGAACATGATGACCTGATGACTGAGGCCCTGTTGAGTCGGGGATTTGAGCGCGACCCCGATGGTTTTTATACCAATTTTCACCAACGCAGTTTGCTTGACCCGCTGCCTGATTTTCCCATCAAAGAAGGGTGGGCGGTGCGTAATGTGTTTTTGGAACACGAGATGGCCGAACGGGTGGATGTGCATCGGGATGCCTTCGCGCCGTCGCGCATGACGCTGGAATTGTATCGGCGGATTCGCAACGCGCCGCGCTATAACCCCGGTTTGGACTTGGTGTTGGTGACACCACAAAATACCTTCGCGGCGTTCTGCATTTGCTGGCTCGATCAGGCCAATAAGGTGGGCGAATTTGAGCCAGTTGGCGTGCGGGAAGCCCATCAAGGTAAGGGATTCGCGCGGCAGGTGATGGCCGAAGGGCTGCGACGCTTAAAGGCACGCGGCGCAGAAACGGCCATTGTCTATTCCACGTCGGGCAATCCAGCGGCGACTCGTGTATATGAGTCGCTAGGGATGCAGGTGGTGGATCGGGCGTGGTTGTATGGGAAGCAGGTGTAGCGGCCATCGAGAAGTCCCCACCC
>JAIOHL010000279.1 GCA_019913005.1 Anaerolineae bacterium
TTCCCAAAAAGTGTCCCCCCATCAACCATGCAATGGGGAGGGGTTGGGGTGGGGATTGCCTGCCGTTTGACACCCACCTACCGCCGCCTGAGGTTCAACCACACCATTCGATTTATGAGAATTTTTGAACGTCCCACAACCACCAATTCAAACCTGTGGTAAATTGGATATGAACCGTTGTTCTATGCCGATAGGGGGATTTCTCTATGACGAATGCGATTGAGGTCAAAGACCTGCGGCGCGAGTATCACGCCCAGATGGGGGTCATCCGACGCAAAACCAAATTGGTCGTCGCGGTGGATGGCATTTCGTTCGAGGTCAAGCAGGGCGAGTTGTTTGGTCTGTTGGGGCCAAACGGCGCGGGCAAAACCACCACCGTCAAAATGCTGACAACCTTGCTCATCCCCACCAGCGGCACGGCCAAAGTCTTGGGGTATGACGTGGAGCATGAAGCCAATGCCCTGCGTGGACGCATCGGTTTTATTTTCGGTGGGGATCGCGGCCTCTATTGGCGGCTATCCGGTGAGGATAATTTGCGTTATTTCGCCAGCCTCTACCGCATTGACCCCGATGTTTCCAAAAAGCGCATCCCCTATCTGATTGAACTCGTCGGTCTGACCGGACGCGGCAACGAAAAGGTCGAAGGCTATTCACGCGGGATGAAACAGCGCCTGCACATCGCCCGCACGCTGCTGCATGACCCCGAACTGCTGTTTTTGGATGAACCGACCATCGGGCTTGATCCGGTGGGGTCGCGTGAACTGCGGGGCATGGTCAAAAATCTGCAATCCGAAAAGAAGACCATTTTGCTGACGACCCATTATATGTTTGAGGCCGACGAACTGTGCCAGCGCATCGGCGTGATTAACAAGGGCAAGATGGTTGCGCTCGATACGCCGCAAAATCTGAAGCAGATCGTCAGCGATTTGTCGGTCATCGAACTTGAGGTGATTGATCTGCGCCCCGACACCGTGGAAAAATTGAAGGCCCAGTCGTATGTCGAGGCCGTTTCGGTGGAAGAACACGACCCCCACGCCATATTGTTAATTCAGTCGCCGCGTGGCTCAGAGGCCATCCCCGATTTGATGGCGACCTTGAATGGGCAGTCGGTCAGCAAGGTCACGGTGCGCGAACCCACCCTTGAAGATGCCTATGTGCGTCTGGTCGAGGGGGCACGGTCGAATTAATTCCCACCACCGATTCAACTCCGTTAATACGGATACCTTTCGTAGGGGATGGCCCTGTGCCATCCCAGCATTGCGACCTGTGAAAAAACCTAGCCCTGTCCTCTAGGAGATGAGTACGTGGCAAGCTAGATTCAGCACGGTGGCTTTAGCCCCGTGTTCAAATGGGTCAACTTCCCTATATCTGGGATGAGCTTGATTTCCATCACCCACCGCCGAAAATACTGTTCACCTTCGCCTCCATATCCGTCAGGTGTTCGGATTCGTGCAGGGCTAATCCACGTACCTGCCAATACACCGATTCCTTGCGCTCCTTGCCCTCCGTCCGCACGACCCGTTTCCATTGCGCATCCGTCAGGCCATTGAGCACCCGCAGCAAGACAACCCGCCGAAACTTAAAATAGGCCAGCAAATCAGCCAGTGGCAGGGCTTCCAAATGCAGCAATTTGCCATATTGCCGTTCGGGGTGGATGCTCAACATCAGCGGTTCGGTCAGGGTCAGCGCTGCGACAATCGTCTCGGCGGAACGGGACTCGCAGTTAATCAAATGCGCCACGTTCTCGATGAAAGATCGTTCGCCGTCCCCCAGTGGTTGATGAAGCTGATCGGGGGTCAGGGTCACGCTTAACTGCTCCAATCGTGACGGGATGCCGCTCAGTATCTCCAGCACAGCGGCGATGTTGGATGGGGTGAGGTCGGTGGAGATGGATTTTTTCATGATGCGTGTCTATTGCCCCGCTTTTTTCCACTTGGACGGCAGGTCTTTAAGTTTGCTCGACACGTCCACCAGATACTGCTCAAAATAGCCACACGCCATGCAGATATAATCATCGGCCTCCATGTGTTTGGTGTTGGCAAACCCCATGCCGACGGTATAGCCAGACTGCATCCCGCTACGTTTGGTATAGACCTCGGTTGAGCCACATTTTGGACACTTGCCAGATTTCATAATTGTCTATCGCCCCTCATTTGTTAGGTGTACGGTTATCGCCAGTGCTGATTGTGGATGTTTTATGAATGGGCGTCAAGCGGGTGAGGGCGACACCTTTTCCTGTCCAAATACGACTATAATAGAAGATGGTTTTGATTCTGAATTTTCCCTCTTCCACACAAGGAGCCAAAAATATGCGTTTGCTGAAGCCAACTGTTTTTGTTGTGCTCGTACTTGTCGCTATTACCGCTGCGACCCTCGCCCCGCTTCCCACCCAAGCCCAAGACGGCACTGAATTGACCGAATTTGTATCCGGCAATGTCCGTTTTGTCTATCCCACCGAACTGGCGACCAGTATCACCGAAACGCCGATTGAAGCCGTGCCGTATGATGGCACTACCATGCCACTCTGGGCCGCCAATCCTGCCTATAGCCAGTATATTTTTGAGGAGTACCCGGCCCCAGAAGGCACTTATTATACGCCCGTCATCTCGCTCTACCCCACCGCCGATTTTGAAACCTATACCGAACGCGAAGGCGATTTTCCATGGGGGTATGGGATTGAACTGGACGCCCTGAACGCGCTGCTCGAAGAACAACCTGACCTTACCCCCTATACCGAACTGGCGACGGCGGGAATGCCAGATTCGCTGGAACTGCCTTATTTGCCTGTTGCCAATGCCGCGCAGGTCTTCCGTACCCAAGCCGAATTCATCCCCTTTGATGATGGTTGGGGTGTGCGCTATATCACGTATTACAGCCAAGCCGTCAACCCTCTGCGCGATCAAGACCTGTTTTATACCTTTCAGGGTATCAGCAACGACGGCAGCACGTATGTCAGCGTGCAATTCCCGATTCTGAGCGGCCTCCTGCCAACCACCTATCCCGAAGATTTTGACTATGAGGCCTTCGCCAACGATTATATGAATTTTCTGAACGAGACGGTGGCAGCCTTGAATGCACAGGACGGCGAATTGTTTACGCCAACCCTCAGCACGCTGGACAGCATCGTGTTGTCACTCTCGATTAACGGCACGATTGATTATGTCCCGCTTCCCGAAGCGACTGAGGAAGCCTCCGGCGGGTGATCGCGTTGCGCGATTCATCCCCCAAGCCGCAAAACGGCCTTGTAAAGCCCCTCTCCATGCAATGGGGAGGG
>JAIOHL010000003.1 GCA_019913005.1 Anaerolineae bacterium
GTTGTAAAAGGGGTCGTACTCCCCTGCTGCCGGGATTTCCAAATAGGTAATCTGGCGTATGGCTGCTTCGTCGCCCGCAAGGATAATGTCAATATAGTTGTCGTGGTCTTCCAGATAACAATCATCGTAGAAGATGTTCTCGCCATCGGCTTTTTCGCCCAGATCAGCCAGTCCGACGACACGAATGACACCGCCATCCACCTCATAATCTACCCCGGTCTCGGTGAGCATCAATGTTTCGCCGGAAGCCAACTGGACATGCAGCCGGAAGTAGCGCGAAAATTCATCGGGCCGTACCCCCGCTACCCCATCGGGCGAAAAACCCCCGCTGGTATAGATGCGCAGGCGATATTGGGCCTCCGCCCCGTACAATGCACGGCCATCATTCGGCAGATTTTGGGAAAACAGACGGGGTGCGCCTTCGCCTTCAGTGGACATGCGGTTGAGTTTGGCGGCGACGAGATACGGCCCATAATTGGGTTCATACGGTGTATGGTCGTTCACTTTGAACAGGCCCACCGCACTGACCAAGCCATCCGGCCCGACCAACATCAGGGGCGTTGAATCTGGCACAATCTCGACCAAAATGGGATAGATCGCGCCGTCCTCATCGGGGTGCAGACGGTTGCCGAAATCACCAAAAATGACGACGACATGCCGCTCGTTATATTCCAAATTGGGCACGATCCCCGCTGCGTCCGGTGTCAATACGTCCCCGGTGTTGAGCGTCACCCTAAAATCGGTGTGGTCAATCGTACTGGGCAGCACCGGATAACTAAACACGACGGGCAAGCCATCCGCATTTTTCGCTGTGGCGTCAAAGCCGTTGGTCATGCCCTCTGTTTGGGATGAGGAGGTCAGCACGCGCCGATCCGGTTCTGCGCCATTGGTACAGGTGACGGTGTTCCATGCGCCGCCCGCCGCCCGTACCTCGGCCTCGCCACCATCCACCCCAATAATGCCGTCAAACCCGAACCCCGCCGATAGGATTTCGGGCTGATTCGACCACAAGTCGGCGTTAACTATCCTATCCTGATGCAAAATTAGATAGGGCACGGTTTCCTCTTCCTGCCGCGACCAGATGACCAGATAGACCACTAGGCCGATGATGGCAATTATGACAAGTGCCACTGCCGCGAAAATCAATTTTTTCAGCATCATTTTTTCCTCGAATGGTAACGTTTTGGTCGAGCGACTCGTTTCTGCATCTCGTAACTCATACCAAATTCGGGTGAATAGTACCCCATCCCAAACCCTTCCCCTAACAAAGGGAAGGGCTTGAATAAGCTGTTTTCCGATTGGCAGGGATGCTTGTGAAAGCTATTTCCATATGGTCCCTAACAGGCCGTTATAGTCGTTGCGGCATAGGGTGGGGATTATCCAAAAGCTAACGGTTATGGATGCGAATTTTCCCCTAACCCCATTGTGCCTCGAACGTATTTTGCCAAAGCGGACGGTGGCTGAAAATGGCTCGACTTACTATAATGAACCAACTAAGCATACATCGCAGCAACTTATAACGGAAGTGCGGGTTGAGGACACTACAACCCGCCATCACCAGCCCTCAAGGAACAGACTGTTTATGAAATGGGCCTCATGTTTACTCATTCTCGTTTTGATTGCGTTGCCCGTGCCGAAAGCCTTTGCACAGGGGGAATTGGCGGCCTCGTTGGAGGTGCTTGAGCCGGGGGTCGAAGTTAAGCGGGTGAATACCCAGTTATGGGTGGCGGTGGAAGTCGAAAGCATCATCGGCGAAGGCGACAGCATCCGCACCGACGCGACGGGGACGGCCCGCATCATCTTTTTTACCGACGGGACGGAACTCACACTTGAACCGGGCACGGAAGTGACGATCCTCGAATTTCGGGGCGATGCCAGCCGCTTCAACATCTCGCTGCGCATGTTGGCAGGCATCACCCGTCAGCAGATTTTACGCGCATTGGAGGCCGATTCGATTTATGCCATTGAAACCCCGGCGGTGGATATGACGGTGCGCGGGACGACCTTTGCGGTGCGCGTCGAGGAGACGGGCCGCAGTTCGGTCATCACCAGCGACGGCGACGTGGCCGTGAATGACGAAAGCGAAGACGCCGATGTGCCAGCGGGTTTTGGTCTGCGCGTACCGGTCAATGAACGGTTTAGCGAGGTTGTGCCCGCCACGACGTTTGAGGAATTGGACGCGGCGTTGGATGGCTGTCCGGCGACCTTCCAGACCGATGCTGATGTGCGGGCCAACATCCGACTGGGGCCAGATTTGACGTTTACACGGGTTGGCTCGATTGCGCCCGGTGAGATTAACCGTTTGGTCGGCATTACCGAAAACGGCGAATGGTATCGTGTGCCATTCCGGGGCGGCTTTGGCTGGATTGCCGGGGCAGGCTTTGGGGTGAATGTGGCGGCCAGTTGTCCGGGTCTGCGCGTCTTCCCCGATGATTATGAGGAAAACGTGACCGAATATCGGGCCACAGGCGACGGCGACGCGGTGGTGGTGACGGCGGTGGCAAATTTGCGGGCTGGCCCCGGCACGTTCTATACGCAGCTTGGCTCGGTAGCGGATGGGTCGGAATTGGATATTACGGGCCAAAGCGAGGATGGGCAGTGGGTTCAGGTGTTGACCCGTGATGGTCGCGCCGGATGGATTGCGCTGTATCTGCTGCGGCTGAATATTGATATTGACGACGTGCCGGTGATTACGGTCAGTCCGTCCACGCCGACGCCTGCACCAACGACATCGAGCGGGGGGAGTTAGGGCGATCATTGAACCTCACCCCCGACCCCCTCTCCGATAGGTTCACGCTCCGACAGTTTTTCGGCAAGGGCGTCCATACGGGATTTATGGACAGGCTGACCTCACCCCCCGCCCCCTCTCCATCTGGCGAGGGGGAGGCGAAAACAGTGTAT
>JAIOHL010000280.1 GCA_019913005.1 Anaerolineae bacterium
CTCCCCCTCGCTGCTTGCGGAGAGGGGGTTGGGGGGTGAGGTGAATTCCGGGCGCGGGGGTGAGGATACTGTCAATCAATTCCTCGCCCGCAACCGCCAACTCATCTGGCAGTGGGTCTATGATAGCCTCACATTGGGTGATGCCTATCTGGTGGTCAACCCCGATGGCACACTCACCCCCATTCCCCCCGATCAGGTCGAGGTCGTGACGGACGCGATGGATTGGCGGCATGTGTTGGCCTATCGCATCACGACTCGATTGGAATCCGCGACGGTGGTGGATGAATATCGGGTGGATGGGCGGACGGTCAAAATCAAGAACCTCACCCCCCAGCCCCCTCTCCGAACGCTTTCAGAGAGGGGGAGTCAAAATCAGTCCCCACCCCATCGCAACCGAGAGGGGAACGGATTCAATCCAATGTTCGATGGGGAAACGCGCGAATATGAAAATTTGATTGGCTGCCTGCCCGTGATTCATCTCGCCAATGACCGCGAGGCCAATGAAATTTATGGGCATCCCGTCTATGAAGGCCTGCTGAAATTGTTCGCCGAATATGACGAGGTGCTGCGCAAATCGCTGGATGGCGTCAAGATTATGGGCCACCCGATTCCCGTCATCGAAGGCATGGACGACCCCGCCGAAACACTGGCGATGAATGCCAATGATGCCGAACGCTGGCTCGATGTGTCCGGCAATTGGCAGGAGCGCCCGGTGGTAGATTTTGGGCGACTGAGCATGATGATTTTGGGCAAGGGCGGTCAATTTAAATTCGCCAGTCCGGGCCAATTCAGTGGCGACGCGGGGCGGCTGTTGGAATATCTATTTTTGCTGATGCTGCAACACGCCAAAATTCCGGAGTGGGTGTGGGGTGGGGCGATTGCCAGCAGCAAGGCCAGCGTGGATGCCCAACGGCCTGCCTTCACCATGATGATTCAGGCGCGGCGGGCACGTTTGGAGGCGGCGCTATTGGATTTGGTGCGGGTGTGGCTGGCGACGATGGCATTAACCTCACCCAACCTGAACCCCACCCCTAGCCCCTCCCCAAACATAGGGCGGGGAACAAATGAGGGGAATTGGACAATCGTGTGGCCGGAGATGGTCGCGGATGACGAAGCCATGACCCTGCGCAAAGTGGATTTTGCCTATAGTCAGGGGATTATCAATCAAGCTGAGGCGCGGCTGGCGTTGGGATTATGATAGGCAGGCGGTGGGTGGCAACATCTACCGCCCTGCTACAATCTGCCGCATGGGATGATTCTCTCACACAAGGGTGTGAATATAAATGCGGTGGATACGATGGCTAGGCGGTTTGTTCGGGGTGACGTGGTTGCTGATAACAGGGGTATTGTGGACGGGCCGCCCGCCGGATGGTCGCTTGCAAGATGTGTTACTTCGTACCTCGGCCCGTAACGCATATTCATATGCTCTCGCAACCATCGGCGATATTCGCCCCCGCCAATTAACCCCGCTGGATGACGATTACTACTTTGTGGGGGCATCCGATAATTGGGAATGGCTCTATTTTGGATATTCTGATTGGTCAAGGCCAAGTAACGATGCAGAGCTACGCCGTTTTTCTCCCCAAACCAATACATGGTATTCCCTTGAGAAGGTTCTAATCAACTTTGAACGTCCTCACGCGGTGCCAGTTCCAGTCTATAAGATACCCAATCAAGAGCGATTCATTTACCCATCTGGTCGAGATGTTATGGTGACTAATGGTGATGGTACTGAGATTATCAATCTGACAAATGGGCGGCTTGGCAATGGTATGTCTTACGCGATGTATACTTGTTTTTCATTGGATAATCAATGGTTTTATTATCTTACAATACCAGACTATCATCTTGTTCGTATGCGGGTAGATGGCACGATGGTAGAAGACTTAACCTACCTGCAAATTACTAATTCGCTGCTCGATTTTACTGAACAAGAACCTCAACAGTTATTCAATATGTGCCGCACAGCACGCGGTGAGTATGCAACAGGTTGGATGTATTCCGATGGACTCTGGGCTGGAATATCCCCTGTTCAGATTTTTTTGCCGACACACCAACTCGTGATCTTTTATATTGAGGCAATAGATATAAGGAAAGATGAACTCGTTTGGCAAATAGATTCCGGCTCTGCATTCGATATATTTGCCTCCTCTGATGAAAACACCCTCTATTATTTTGATGACAATGGGTCGAAAGTTCGGCGGATTCAATGGGATGGTACGGGGCTAACCACGCTCCATACCCTGAATTCATTCCAAACGCCTCTTTATTTTGACCCCGATAATGAAATCCTGTTGTATCTTGAATCGAATAACGGCACAGCCCCAATTGAGCTATGGCGGCGCACACGCGATGGTGTATCACAAAAACTGGCAAGTTTTAGCAACTCCATTCACCTTCAACGCTATCCTGAACCTGATAAAGATTGGGTGGTTTTTCGGGTGGAATCGCAACCCTATACCGCTACCTATCGCATTCATCCTGATGGCACAGGGCTAGAACGTATCCTCAATGGGCCGTCGTGGTGGAACTATGTGGAGGCGTTTGGGCCAAAATGGGAATTGCAATGGCATCCCCCAATCCATGCGATTTTCGGCGCGGCACTCCTCGTTATTTCCTTACTTCGATTTCCGAAAGCATGGAATAGGGCCTAAATCGAGCGCGGCGGATTTATCCCCGCGTGCCAATTCGCCGCCACCAATGGAGACCCCTACCCGATGAAACGACTGCTAGGCCTCACCACTGGCCTCATGGGATTATGCCTGCTTGTGACTTTGGCAGGGCTGGCAAGGATTCGCAGCCGCAGCGAATCCCCGACGCTCATGTTGGTGGCGGTGGGCGATGACAATCCCGCTAATCCCCGCACGCTCTATCTCGCCGCGTTTGGCTCACCCCACCATCAAAAATTATTGACCGGGTATCCCGATTACACCCGGCGGGAATGGTCGCCAGACGGGAGGTGGTATTATTTCACCGCCAGTGATGACATCGGCGAGTTTGCGGAAGAGGCGGTATGGCGAATTGAGCGCGACGGGCGGACGATTGAACGATTGGTGGGCATGGAGTACCCGACCCACGCCGTCTGGATGAGCGACAGCAGCGGCCTGCTCATTCCCATCCGCCACGACCTGTTGCATGTGAATCCCGCTACACAGGTTGCAGAAAGCCTGACGCCGACCTTTGGCCTCCAAATCAAGACCTATGAAGGCTGCACGATCCAAGCGAGTCCGGAAGCGGTTTATTTTTGTGCGGGGACGCTTGCCAGTGATCGCCGCGACCTATACCGACTCCACCCTGATGGTCAGCTAGAGAACCTGACTGCCGACCTGTACTGGCCCACCGGGATATTGGCCCATGCCGCTGATTGGGAGTGGATGATTGCTCACTCGGCGGGGCAGTTGTACAGCATCGAACCAAATCAATCTGAGCTACAGCCCCTCTTCACCGAATGGGTGATAGACGATTCTATCAGCAACGTGAAATGGATTCCTTCGGCAGATGTCCTGGTCGTCGAAACCGACACGGACGGCCAGTATACGCTCTACGGTTTCGATATGACCACCCGCCGCTTGGTATGGCAAAAGCCAGCTATGCGTTTGGTGGAAGTGACGGGCGATGATTGGTTGGTCATTTCGGCAAATCCCCGTACTTTCTTCCGAATGCGCCCCGCTGGAACGGCCCTCGCTGAAATTATCGCACTTGATGAAGATGAGCGTTATTTTGCTGTCAGTCCCGACGGCGCATGGCTGTTGTATACGCGGGTGGACGTGGGCACGTATACCTATGAAGTGTGGCGTGTGCCGTTGCTGGGGGGCAGGCCGCAGATGAATTTGCATATCAGTTCCTCGACGACCTTTGTGGATTTGATCGGCTGGTCGTATGACCAAGCGTGGATGCTGCTGGATTATCGGCAGGGTCTGCGGCAGGAACAGCGGTGGTTAAGGGTCAATGGCACGGCGACGCGCCCCTTAGTAGAGTGGGGGGATGCCCGATTTCTGGATTGGTTCGGGCCGCTAGACCGCGATTGGCAGCCATTGGGATTGATGGGAATTGGGGCGGTGTTGATTGGTGTGTGTGTGGTGTTGGCCCGCCCGAAAAAATCCGCCTAACCATCTTCGAACTTGACCCCACCGCACACGAGGAAGGCTCAAAATC
>JAIOHL010000281.1 GCA_019913005.1 Anaerolineae bacterium
AACCCCTCCCCAATGCTTGGAGAGGGGCTTCAATACAGGGCTTTACTCTCTTTTTAGAGTGTGCCGCGTAGGGCTTGTTCGCGTTCGATGCTTTCAAACAGGGCCTTAAAATTGCCGAGACCAAAACCACGACTGCCGCGCCGCTGAATAATCTCGAAAAATAGCGTCGGGCGATCCCCTACCGGACGGGTGAAAATTTGCAGTAGATAACCTTCGTCATCGGCATCTACCAATATGCCCAACTTGCGGATTTCTTCGAGGTCTTCTTTGATCTTGACGTTTTTCTCCCGCAGGCGCTCAATGATGACCTCATCATAGTAGGCATTGGGGGGCGGGGTCAAAAATTCAACCCCCCGGCGGCGAAGTTCACTCACCGTGCGGATGACATCATCGGTAATCAGGGCGATGTGCTGGACACCCGGCCCATGATAGAAGTCGAGATATTCTTCGATTTGCGATTTTTTCTTGCCCTGCGCGGGTTCGTTGATGGGGAATTTGACACGGCCATTTTCCATCACTTTCGACATCAGGGCGCTGTATTCGGTGCTGATGGCTTGGTCGTCAAAGTGAATCAATTGACGGAAACCCATCACTTGATGATAGAAATTGACCCAGTAATTCATTTTGCCGAGTTCGACATTGCCGACCATATGGTCAATCGCGGCGAGTCCGACGGCATTTTTCGATTCATCGGCGTTGGGGATGGTGCGGAAACCGGGCATAAACACCCCCTTATAGCCAGAGCGTTCCACAAAACGGTGAATCGTATCGCCGTAAATTTGAATGGCGCTCGTGCGAATGACCCCGTTTTCATCTTCGGTCTCTATCACCTCTTGCAGACCTGTCGCACCGCGTGTGATGGTCGCTGCATAGGCGGCGGCGGCATCCGGTACTTCCAACGCGATGACCTTTACGCCATCGCCGTGCATCATGTGATGGGCACTCAGTTCGGTGTTGGGGTGATACGCTCCGGTCAGCACCAAGCGGATTTTGCCCTGCTGCATGACATAGGCGGTGGTTTTGCGGTTGCCAGTTTCTAGGCCGGAATAGGCGACGGGGGTAAAGCCAAAAGCGTGCTGATAATAAAAAGCGGCTTGTTTTGCGTTCCCCACCCATAGTTCGACATGATCCATGCCTTTGAGGGTTAGGAAATCGGCTTCTTCGGTCATGGGACGGGTTTGAGGCGGGGCTTCTTTGATCGCCATTGATGCGTACTGCTCCTTCACCAGCTTGTTTGCAGATATTTTTTTCTATTGTAAGCCAAAATCTGCTTTCATCAAAAAATTCAAAGCAGTGAAGGGCGGGTTTTTAAATTTTAGCGAATAGACAGGCGGTTATTCTTCGTCTTTTTCATTTTTGTCATTATCTTTAAGCAGTTGATAGATGAGTACCAAAATCGCAACCACCCACCCGGCAATCAGCGGCAGCATATGACTAAGCTCATTACGTTCGGCACGTGCAGGCGGTGAGGCGGCAGGCGGTGGCGGCAGTTCGGATTTAGGTGGCGACAGGGTGGGTTCATTCCATGTTTCAAAATTTTCATCTACAAGGGCTGCGACTTCGGGTGGTAATGCGACATCAGTTAGGTTTAAGACTATAAACGACGGCGATTCATCTTCAAGGGGCGGGATAGCTTCAGTATCTATAGACATTGGTTCGGCGGTCTCATAGGCATCGGCTACCAGTGACTGTAAATCGCCTGTCAGCGGCAGGGTTTCCCCGTCTAAGTTGGCTACAGGGGGCATGTCTAATTCGAGCGGGGGGAGGGTCTGCTGTTTGGGCGCGGCGGGATGCGGTGCGGCGCTTATGGAGGCTGAGACCGCTGCCAGCAAATCCAGTTCCTCATCGGCTGTCAATTTTAGGACGGCAGGGTCGTCGGGAGTGGGTTTTGATACGGAGGTAGGCTCAAATGGCGCAACGGAATCAGTAGGTTGAGCCGATTCATCACCCAATAAGATTTTTTTGCCCAAGCCGCGCATGGAGGCTCGCTGAAAGTCGTTTTCGGCCATTAGTTCCCTCGATTGATAATTTCGGTTGCTAGAGCGCGATAGGCGTGGGCGGCAGGATGGGTCGGGGCATAATCAATAATGGATTTACCCGCGACGGGGGCTTCTGCCATGATGTCGTCATAGGCAAGGACGGTCTCAAACATTCTCTGTTTAAACACGCTTCGCATTTCACCCAATGCCTCTTGGGAATGCAGGGATTCGGCTTGATAGAGGGTCGCCAATACGCCCAATAAATGCAGCGATGGGTTGACGTTTTTTTGAAGGCGCTGCATGGCCTGCATCATGGTGCGGACGCCGCGCATAGCAAGATACTGACATTGGACAGGGATTATCAATTCGTCGGCGGCTACCAAGCCATTGGCAGTGAGGATTCCGAGCGTTGGCGGGGTATCCATAATAATAAAATCAACGGGTGGTGGCTGACGTTCTAGGGCATCGCGCAGACGGATAACGGCATCGGTGCGGCGGGCTAATTGAATTTCGGCAACGGTTAAATGTAGACTGGCGGGCATCAGAAAAAGATTATCGCCAATGCGCTGACTCACACGGTAAATGGGTGCGGAGTCGTGCAGCAGAAAAATATGACTGCCAAATTGCACATCATAGGAATCTACCCCCAATGCCGCGCTAAGGCCGCCTTGAGGATCGAGGTCAATCAGCAAGACTTGATAGCCTTGTTCGGTAAGAGCACGTCCAATATTCGCGGCGGTTGTAGATTTACCAATGCCACCTTTTTGGTTTGCGATCACCAGCGTGCGCGTCATAAGTTTGAGTAACCCTTTTTTTCAGCCACCCGACACTACCCAATTCGATACTGCTCAACACTGTTCAATACCTATTGGGGATTATAACACTAGGGGGGTGGTGTACGAAAAACGCTTGACCCTGCCCTCTCAGTAAGCTATACTTCCCGTTTCGTTGAAACACTTGAAAAACTTGAAAACGGCGTAAAACAAACGATTCTAAAAATCTGAGGAACGAGAAATCTCATGCCGAAACGTACTTGGCAACCGAAAATTCGTCGCCGCGCCCGCGTGCATGGCTTTCGTCAGCGCATGGCGACAAAAAACGGGCGAAGAGTCTTGAAGGCTCGTCGGGCACATGGCCGCCACCAACTGGCGGTGAAGGGTAATCATGTGAAGAAAGTAAACTGGAACGGCGCGAAGGGTTCTGGTAAAGAAGCGACCCGGTAACACGAAAGGTTGGCATTGGAAAAGCGGTTGCGGCTGCGAGGTCGGGCCGATTTTGCGCGATTACGTGCAGAGGGTCATACGCTCCAACACCGCTTGCTGATGCTCAGTTACTTGCCCAACGAGCAGGGGCATAATCGCTATGGATTGGTGGTGAGTCGGCGCATTGGCAAGGCCGTTGCCCGTAACCTGATCCGGCGAAGACTGCGCGAAATCTTGCAACACCGCGATCCATCTATCGCTTACCCCAAACAAACGTCGGATCAATCCGGTAACAAAGGGTGTGATATTGTGATTATTGCGCGTACCCCGATTGTGGATGCCAGCTATCAAGAGATAGATGAGGCCGTCGGTGATTTATTGCGACGTGCCCGTTTGTTGTTGTAGCTGCACCAATGCCAAAAAGAGGCTTATGAAATATCCTATCCTGCTGCTCATCCGCTTCTATCAGAAATACATTTCTGCGGGCTTGCCCTCGGGTTGTCGGTATGACCCCACCTGTTCACACTATACCTATCAAGCGATTGAACGTTTTGGGTTAATTCGGGGTGGCTGGATGGGCCTTCAGCGGATTGCCCGCTGTCATGGGTTAAGTCCGGGAGGCTATGACCCCGTGCCAGAAAAGAAACGCCCACATCAACATCCCAAACATTCAAAGAAAATAATGCAAGAGGAACAGCATTGAATACCAGTCGTACAGCGCGTTTGACACCACGCTTTTGGGTGTTGACGATTTTAATTTTGGGTGCGGTACTGCTTACAGCTTGTGAGGGCGGTAACGAGAGTTGGGCCGGAATCAGTACGGACACAAACGGCGAAACGGTTGTCGTTTCATTTGAAAAACAAGTCGTCAGTTACAGCGCGGATGGCTCGCGCAATTGGACGTATCGAGATGACGACAGTGACGCCAAATTTTATGCACCGTCCCTGATTACCGCTGATCGCGTTTATGTCGGCGATTATTCGGGCCGTGTCCATGCCATTAACCGTGCGGACGGCAAACGCATCTGGATTTATGAACCGAAAGTCTCGAAGGTGCTCGGTTTCAGCCTCGGTGCGAATGACCGTATCCTCGGGCCAGTTGCCCAAAGTGGCGACAGCTTGTTTTTTGGGAATGAGCATGGGGTTGTGAAACTGGACATCTCAGGTGAGCAACCGCGTGAAGTATGGAAATTTGAGACTGAACACAGTATCTGGGCACAACCGCTGTATGTCAACAACCCCGAACTGGGCGAACCCACTCTTTTTGTGGCGGCCCTTGACCAACACCTGTATGCGTTGAACCCTGACAATGGGGAAGAACGCTGGTCGGTGGATTTGGAAGGGGCAGCCGTCAGCCATCCGGTGTTGGATGCGGTCAATGGTCGGCTGTATATCGGAACTTTGAATTACAAGCTGTATGCGTTTGACTTTAATGATGGCGCAAAGGTCGCGGAGTTTAAGACCGAAGGCTGGATTTGGGACGCGCCTCTGTTAGAAGATCAAACCCTCTATTTTGGTGATCTTTCCGGTTGGCTGTATGCTCTACCCATCACCTCGGATGGCTTTGGCGAAGTTTGGAAAACCAAGCTGTCAGATGCGGCATTACGCGCTGCCCCTGTTCTGATAGACGGGGTGCTTGTGGTCGCTTCCCAAGATGAAAAGGTCTATGCCATTAACCTAGATGACAAGTCACGCAAATGGGAAAAAGGCATTGGGGCACCGGCTGTGGCGGGCTTGTTTGTGCTCGAAGGCGAAGATGGGCCACTGTTGGTCGTTGGTACCAAAGATAAAGAGAACTTGCTGGTGACTTTGCGCCTTGATAATGGCGAAAAGGAATGGGGCAAGAAGTATGAAGATTAAGGCCGAGGCAGGCAGCATAGTGGTAGAGGTAGATAAGGGAATTTCATGCTCGATATAATCATCAACCCATTCATTACCCTCTTGCTGGTATTGTATGGTCTGCTAGGTCGGAATGTTTTCTTAGCGATTGTGGGGTTTACCATTATCGTTAGGTTCGCGTTGCTGCCATTGACCATCAAACAGCAGCGATCATTCAAGCGGATGCAAGAACTTCAGCCCAAGCAACGCATGTTGCAAGAGAAGTATAAAAATGATCGTGAACGCCTGACGCAGGAACAAATGGCGCTTTATCGGGAACACGGCGTTAACCCATTCGCGGGATGTTTGCCCTTGCTCATCCAATTACCAATTTTTCTGAGCTTGTGGCGGGCAATTTTGGCGACATTGGCCTCGACCCCTGACCAACTTTTGGAACTGCAAGACCGTATTCTCATAGGCGGCCTAGATCATTTGGTGCCACTAAAAAACACGTTCTTGTGGATGAATTTAGCGCTGCCTGACCAGTTTTATATCTTGCCGATTTTGGTAGTCATTACCACCTATCTGCAACAAAAACTGATTATGCCCGTCACCCCTACAACCAGCAGCAGCGGAAATGATGCCGCCGACCAAGCTGCCCGTATGAGCAAGCAAATGACCACGTTCATGCCGCTCTTATTTGGCTTTTTTGCACTGACCTATTCGTCGGGTTTGTCTATCTACTTTATTACCTCGAACATTGTGGGTATTATCCAGTATGCCATGATGGGTAAGGCAGACGTCCGTCGGTTGATTGGCAAGGAAGCCCCTAAGAAAGAAGAAAAGGCCGTCAGCGCGATAGTGACGGGTGAAGTCGAGGCGGGTGATGTCATTGAAGCGCCTACTAAGACCCCTGCTAAACCTGCCGCACCTGTTCGACAGCCACGTATGGCAAAAGAACCAGTTGAGGCGGGCAGTGTGGTGAGCGCGACAGGACGCCCATTGAAACCGGGGATTACAGAACGCAAACTCAGTGGTAGCAGTGCAGCGGCATCATCGGGAACGACGACTAAGAGCGCGGGTAAAACGAGTAAGACACCGCCGAGCCGTAACCGACCTAAAAAATAAAGTGTGCGGCTGAAAAAGTCGCCCTTTTTTATCAGAAGTGTTTTTGATACACCGGAGTAAGCCAATTATGAGTGAGACACGGACGGTTGAAGCAACCGGGGCAGACATTGAACAGGCCATTGAAGCAGGTCTTGTTCAACTCGATGTCTCGCGTGAGAGTGTGATTGTGGAAGTGCTAGAGGAACCGAGCCGGGGCTTGTTGGGGATCGGTGCGAAGCAGGCACGGGTAAGATTGACCACCGCCGTTGCTCCCCGCAGCACCCAACCAACTTATGCTCCACCTGCGCCACGTCCTGCTACTCCCCCGCCACCGCCGAGAAGCGAGCCACGCCCTGAACGATCTGAAAAAACAGAACGACCCAATTATTCTGCGCCGCGTACCTCAGCCCCGCAACCAGTACGCCGTGAACGTTCGGATCAGGATGATTCGTATCAGCGTGTGACCCAACTGATTGAGGACGAAAGTGAACTACCCGAAGATGTTCGGATGGGCCTTGCGACGCTGCGCGAAATCTTGGGGCATATGCACATTGATGCCAGCGTTACGGTGGAACGGTCACTAGAAGAAACCGATGCCGAAGCCGAGACCGCCCCGTGGATATTGCATGTACATGGCGAAGATCTCGGACTGTTGATTGGGCATCGCGGCGAAACGCTCTCATCATTGCAATATCTTAGCCGCTTGATCGCCAGTCGAGATTTGCAGCAGCGGGCCGATTTTATTATTGATGTCGAAAACTATAAGGGCCGGCGTGAAATGCTGCTGCGGAAATTGGCCCATCGTATGGCAAAGGACGCGGTACGCCGTCGCCGCACGGTTGAACTTGAACCCATGCCGCCTCACGAGCGCCGGATTATTCATCTCGCCCTAAAAGATCGGGACGATGTGTATACCGAAAGTGTGGGCGAAGGCAACCGTCGCAAAGTGACGATTGTACCCAAGTGATAAACTGCCTTATTTAAGCCGGAAACTCGACCTACTAAAAGACGCGCCTCCATTGATTTAGGGCGCGTTTTGTGCTATAATTAGAACATCTGTTAAAGCAATTAAACCACCCAATAGGTTGTCCACATTCATCGTTAATTTCAATACCCAAACGCTTTGTTTCCCAACTGCCTCAGTTGAAAAATCGTAATGGTTTTGTGGCGGGCTGTGGATTGTGGATTATAGACTTGGATCGAAGTGATAGGAGGGCCGTGTGGCCGGAATAGACAGAACGACTCCCCAGCATAAAGTTGAAAATGGCGCGAATTATGATGCCTCTAGCATTCAGCATCTCGAAGGTGTTGAGCATGTCCGTAAACGCCCCGGTATGTATGTCGGTGGGACGGACATTCGTGCATTACATCATCTAGTCTATGAGGTAGTTGATAATTCGGTGGACGAGGCACTGGCGGGGCGTGCCAGTTATGTCGAAATCACGCTGCATGATGATGGCTCGGTCAGTGTTATAGATGATGGGGCTGGGATTCCGGTTGGAATTCACCCTAAAGCGGGTATTTCGACATTGGAATTGGTGCTGACACGCTTGGGTGCAGGCGGTAAGTTCGATAACAAAGCCTATGCCGTCTCCGGTGGTCTGCACGGCGTCGGTGTGTCTGCGGTCAATGCACTTTCAAGCCATTTACGTGCGGAGGTCAAACGCGAAGGCAAAGTCTGGGTGCAAGACTTTGAACGTGGTCATCCTGTAACTGATGTAAAAGCGGTACGCAAAATGAAAGAAGGCGAAATTACAGGAACAACAATTCATTTCATGCCCGACGAGGAAATTTTCCCCGAACGCACCTTTAGTTATGAGACCCTCGTCAATCGCTTCCGCGAAATTTCATTTTTGGTCAGCGGCCTCACCATTGCAGTACGCGATGAACGTGCCAAGCCATTTTCGCACGAGATGATGTTCTATTTTGAGGGTGGTCTGCGTTCATTTGCCCAATATCTTAATCGCAACCGCCAAGCGCTCCATCCAGTTGTTTATGCCGAACGGGAAGTCTGGTTTAATGAAGACGACCCAGAGAAAGCCTATCGCGTGGGTATTGAAGTGGCGATTCAATATACGGATGGTTCGACGACAACGGAATTGGCTTTTGCCAATACCATCAATACCCCAGATGGTGGCAGTCACCTGACGGGCTTGCGTTCGGCCATCACCCGCACGGTCAATAACTATGCGCGTAAGGCGGGTTTCCTCAAAGATAAAGAGGCCAATTTCTCTAGTAATGATACGCTGGAAGGGTTGACCGCAATTGTCAGCGTCAAACACCCTGATCCCCAATTTGAAAGCCAGACCAAAGTCAAATTGATGAATCCCGAAGTACAGGGTGCGGTGTCGTCGGTGCTGGGGGATGTGTTTGGCGAATTTTTGGAGAACAATTCACGGGAAGCACGGCGCGTCATTGAAAAATGTATGCTGTCGAAACGGGCGCGGGATGCGGCGGCCAAAGCGCGTGATCTCGTCCGTAACAGCCGGGGGAATTTGCTGGAAAACACGACCCTGCCCGGTAAACTGGCTGACTGCTCCAACAGCAACCCCGCCGAGACGGAATTGTTTATCGTTGAAGGGGACTCGGCAGGTGGTTCGGCGAAACAAGGGCGTGATCGTCACTTCCAAGCGATTTTGCCGCTGCGTGGGAAGATTCTCAACACCGAACGTGCTCGGCTGGATAAGATTTTGGATAACAATGAAGTGCGGGCGTTAATTTCGGCGCTTGGCGTGGGGGTTGGTGATGATTTTGACCTCTCGAAACTGCGCTATCACCGCATTATCATTATGACCGACGCTGACCAAGACGGTTCGCACATTACCACGCTGCTGCTGACGCTGTTCTTTCGCTATATGACCCCACTGATTCAAGGTGGGCATTTGTATATCGCACAGCCACCGCTGTATCGTATCGCCGTCAAGAATAAGGTGCAGTATGCCTATGGGGAAGATGACCGGGATCAGATTTTGCGGGAATTGAACACCGAAAAAGCGACCCTTCAGCGGTTTAAGGGGTTGGGTGAAATGAATCCTGACCAGTTGTGGGATACCACCATGAATCCTGAAAATCGCACGCTACTTCAGGTGCATATTGATGATCTTGCCATCGCTGACCAGACGTTTGATATGTTGATGGGCAGCAGTGTGCCACCGCGCAAACGTTTTATCCAGACCCATGCCAAGAACGTGCGGAATTTGGATATTTAAAGATCATCCCCACCCTAAATCCCTCCCCATTGCATGGAGAGGGACTTTGAAACACCCCATCACTCACGAAGGGGTATTTTTATTTCTTTTATTCCGCTTCGATATTGGGATACTCGATGAAGGCTTCTTGAATCGGCTGGCCTGTTACAATGTCGTAGACGGAAAAGCACAGTTCTGGCAGGGTGAGGATGGCATAGGTACGGCTGCCACGTTCGGAGATCGAGCCGGGATTCAACACCCAACGCCCTTCGATATGGGCACGCATGGGGATGTGGGTATGGCCTAATATCAAAATGTCGGCGTCGGCAAGCTCGACAATGCGTTTAAAAATATAGGGCCGGGTTTGGGGGTGAAGCGTCCAGAGCGTGCCATGTGATATAACAACGCGCTGGCCCGCCCATTCATAACGAAGGATTTCGGGCAGGTGTTGAAGATAGGTGAAGGTGTCTGGCTGTAAGAGCCGATTTTGCAGGTCTGCTGAATCGCCATTTTTTAGTAGCCATAAATGATGCCCGACAGAATATTGATCGTGATTGCCCATAACACCGGGAATGGCTAACTCTTTTAGACGGGCGACCACTTCATCACCCCGCCCGCGCCCTATTTCAACAACATCGCCGATGCAAATGATTTGATCAACATTCTGAAACTGCAACTGGGCCAGTGCTAATTCAAGGCCATTTAATTCAGAGTGGATGTCAGATAGGAGGCCGATTTTCATTCTTTGTATAGGGTAACGGCACAGGCCGCCAGTGGACTACCATTTTGATGGTCAATCGTCAGAATAATGCGATAGTAACCCGCTGGATAACGGAGCAAGGGCGAGAGGGAAGCGAGTTGGTTGTGATAGATGGGGCTTTCGGGCAAGATTTGCGGCTGGCGATTCATGGAAATAATGAGTTTGGCCTCGTTGCGTGGATTATCGCCCAAAAGCTCAACTTCTACCCGGTAGGTATAGAGGTCGGGATGGTCAACCGTACCGATTAGCTGCATCGTATCAGCGGTCAGTTTTGCACCATCGGATGGGAACTCGATTAGGGCATATTGCGTACAATTCCCCGGCATCACAATGGGGGTGACGCTGGGGGCAGGGGTGGGTGTGGAGATAAAGCCCCCCAAGCCCGCCATGAGCGTTGAAGTTGGGCCGTTTTCGGTAGCCAGCTTTTCGTCGAGCGGAGAGTCGGATGAGGGCGAAAAAAAGCCACCAAAAATAAGTGCCCCATTACAAAGCAGGATCAGTCCCACTATCGGCATGACGTAGCGATAGGGGCCGGTCATCAATTCCATCGCGGCCACATAAAACGGACGCAGCCAACCCATGCCCCTTTCTTCTAACCATACCCCGCGCCTTTTGACAGGTTTGTAACCGGGGCGGGTGGTGTAATGTCGCGGTGGGGTATAAGTTGAGCGGGGGCGAACACCAGCCGATGAAAGCGGCTTGCTAAGTCCGGTACGGCTGTAATAGGCCCAGCGTAAATCATTATATTGGCTGCGTAGCTCGGTGTCGCTCAAAATGGAGTAGGCTTCGGTCAGGCGCTGAAATTGTTCGGTGGCCCATTCCATACGATCCGGGTTGCGGTCAGGATGGATTTCTTTGGCTTTTTGGCGATAGGCACGTTGAATGGTTTCAGTATCGGCGCTCATTTCGACACCGATAAGCTGATAAAAATCATATTGGGGATCGTAGCGAAGATTAAGACGCATTGGACTCTGGGACTACAACCATTTAGCGGCGGCCATACCGACGTTCGGCCTCGTCAAAATCACCTGTATTGACTTCCAAAATTACCATGCCACAGTTGCGACAGACATCCGCATCCACGCGGGTGAGATGACGAAATGGACGGAACATATTGCGTAATTTGCGAAGGGTCAAGCGGCGCGGGGCAAGATAGATATGGTCAAATTTGCCGCTGTAGTCAATCACATAGGCTGCCCCTAAATCGTTGGAACCACAGCGCGGACAGGCCCAACTCACAATAGCGGAACGCGGGCCAGTGGTTTGCGCTTCGGGCAGGGTTGGGGGCGGGGCAACAGGCATTGTCATCGTGCGATCACCTTTCTAAATATCATAAACGCTGAAATCTGCCGCCAATTCAATCGGGCCGTTGTAGGTTTGGCGGGCTTCATCCAACAATCGGGTGGGGTCTTTTTCCCACACCTCATAATGAATCAACACCAGACGCTTGGAATTGGCTTCGGACGCGATTTCACCCGCTTGGGCCGCGCTGGAATGTCCGGCAGGGTCAGCCCCGGCGGATTCATGAAATAACAAATCGGCATCATAACCGAGCCGCACAACATTTGGCGTTGGAGCAGTATCACAAGAATACCCCACGATTTTACCGGATGCACGGCTTTCAATTCGCATACCCATTGTAGGAATGCCGTAATGTTTGACGGGCCAAGAGGTAATGCGGAAATCGGGGTTATCTAACACCAACTGCTCTTCGCGCTCAGGGATACGATGGAAGGCCACCGGGAAAAATTGGGGCCAGTCGTCCCATTGAAAAGCCGCCATCATATCTTCGGTGCGTTCAAGGCAGTGATGAAAACCGTAGACACGCAAGGGTTTACGACGGCCTAGCAACCACATGTGCATCAATAAAATCGGCACCCCATAGACATGATCGGGATGAAAGTGGGTCAGAATCATATCGGTGAGTTGGTTATGGTGGATGCCAAAACGTCGTAGATTGACGACTGGATTCGAGCCGCAATCTACCAGCACCACACTATGTTCGCCCTGCAATGCAAAATGTGTATTGTCGTGTTCAGCATCCGATACGGCTGCGGCTGACCCCAACACGATTAATCGAGCCATAAGTGTCCTTTGTGATAGGGCAGAATGTTCTATCCTATCCGATTGTTTTTACAGGGTGAGTGCCCACTCCACCGCCTTCGGGGTAACATGCACCTCAAAAATCCCCGCGATAATAAGAAGGGGCAGCACAACAGCAAACCCAATTTTCACCACATCTGCGAATGCACGCAACCACGCCTCCCCCACCGTCATGTTCTGAGGGGGTTTGGTCGCCACACTGCCTAAACGCAGCGCCGCCGCCCCTGCGATGATGATGGCCGGGATTTCAAAGATGCCATGTGGGATAATTGCCACGATAAAAGGCAGTGGACTTATCCCGGCTGCGGTGACATTCCCCATTAAATACCCAAGTATCCCAAAAGGCAAGATGACCAAGAGGATCGAAGCGACACCAAAGCTGAATGCACCCAGTAAAGTCGCTACAAACAACACACGCATGTTTTGGGTGATGGCAAATGACACCCACTGCGGGTCTTTTTGGGCGGTCTCCCAAATATCACGCATATCGTCGAGGATTTGGTTGTTATCTTTGTTCTCAAGTGGTAACTGCCATTTTTCGGAGAGTGCCCAACCGCCTGCGAAGGAGAGAATCATGGCTACGAGCAGGCACAAACTTGCACCGCGTAAATTACGAACGGAGGGGAAGACCGCCCGGCGGTAATAGCGAATGGGGTTGGGACGGATAGGACGACCCGCAGCTTTGGCGGCGCGACGATCTTCACGGGTGACGCCTGTTAATTGCTCCCAAAAGATACGCCATGCCCAACGTAAGTTAATTTCGTCAATAGAGCGGCCTAGCAACTCCTCGCGGTTAAAAATGCCTGCCCCGGTACGTACCAGTAAGGTTGTGACGATGAGTAGCCCGCCAGCGACATACCACAAGACATAACGTTGATGGGGCTGTATCATCAGGATGCTTTCGCCCATGACCAAAATAGACATCGGCAAAATAATGGCACTCGCAAGCAGGTTGGCGGCGCGGGTCGAGGTGGTTTGGCTGGAAACAACGACAGCTCCCGTCACCATCACCAATGCTTGCACGGTGGTAAGGGTGGCAATCAAAACCACAAGACTGAAATCGGGCCGCCATTGCTGTGACCCTAAAATCATCTGCCCAATGTAAATCCCCACGCCGAGATAGGCAGCGACGAGGGGCGGAATCATCGCGGCGAATACCTTACCCAGATATAACTCAGTATTGGTAAGAGGGGTCGAGAGCAAAGGTTCAAGGCTGCGACGTTCCTTTTCACCGACAAAAGTTTCGAGGGCGATGACCAGTGAAATGCTGACCGGGAAGAATCCCACCAACATGGGCATGAGGGGCAAAAACGCCTCAATAAACTCCTTACCGTCCGCGCCCTGTTTGTCGAAGTAATTGATAAACACGCGACTGGTGAAATTGGCAAGTGTCGGGAAAAACAGCGTTAGAAGGAATATCGGCACGACAATGCGCCAATCTCGAAAGCTGTCACGGACTTCGCGGCGGGTGATGATCCACGCATTGCGCAGGGTATGCAGCCAATTAAACCCGTTGCCGAAATAGGTCTGGACATGATCACTTGTATCACTGGACAGCGCGTTCATGGGATTTCTTCTCCTGCCCCTCATCTTCTTCGACGATTTGTAAGTAGACATCTTCCAATGTCTGGGTTAATTGGCTGAGGGTGATGACATCAATGCCCAAACCTAACACGCGACGTAAGACCTGTGGGTTGATTTCAGTTGGATTAGAGGCCTCATAACGCAGCCAGTTTTCGCCGTTCTCGACGACTTTCACTAGTGGGGCTAAATCTTTAGCAAGGCCATTTAGTGATTGTGAGGTTTTAAGTTCCATCAGGGGCGGGCCAACAAAACGAGTGGCGAGACTTGCCATATCACCATAGGCCACAATACGACCCCGCCGAATCACGCCAATGCTATCCGCAAGGGCTTCGGCTTCGGTCAGGTTATGGGTGGTCAAAATGATGGTGCGTTTGTCTTGGCGCAGTTCCATAATGGCGTCGCGCACCAATTTGGCACTTTGCGGATCCATCGCACTGGTGGGTTCGTCGAGCAGCAGCACAGGCGGATCATGCAGCAGCGAACGTACAAGGGCCAGTTTTTGTTTCATGCCTTTGGAATATTCACCGACCCGTTTGTTAAAGGCATCCCCTAAGCCGAAGCGAGTCATCAACTGTTCGGCACGGGCTTGGCGGACACTGGGCGGGAGATGATAGATGCGTCCAAAAAAATCGAGATATTCCAGACCGCGCATTCGTTCATAGAGACCGTGCTGCTCGGTCAACACGCCGACACTGGCCCGCACCCGCGCCGCATCTTTCACGACATCATAACCCGCGACTTTGGCCCAGCCGGAAGTGGGAGCGAGGATGGAGGTCAACATGCGGATGGTGGTGGTTTTGCCCGCCCCATTTGGCCCTAAGATTGCCAAGACCGTGCCGGGGGGAACGGAGAGGTTGACGTTATGCACGGCCTCAAAATCACCAAAAAATTTGGTTAGGCCCTCGGTTTCAATCATAATTCCCTGTCCTTTTGATCGGGCGTTGTTATTTAATTGTAAGGAATTGTTAAAAGAACCTAAATAGTATTGAGGGCATGATTTGTATGAAAAATTTGTGAATGAGGGTACATGACCTCACCCCCCTGACCCCCTCTCCGAACGCTTTCAGAGAGGGGGAGTAAAGCCACACACCGGCTGCCACCCCGATAAATATTCTAGCGGCGCAAATTCCATGAATCGTTGGCGTAGGTTTCTTTTATCAATTCGGTGGCTCGATCTTCCTCGTCTTGGCTTAAATCGGTAGCCTCTAAGTGGATATTAAACGTTGTGCTAAAGGCCTCCGCCATTGTATAAGCGGCTTTTTCCCAATCGAGTTCAATACCGAGGGCATCTTCCACCGTGCAGGCCCGCTGGCGTACCCGCTCTTTGGCGGATTCACGCTCGGTCTCGTTTTCAAACACAAGGGCGTCACAAATTCGTGTGACATCGCCCCACAACGGAATTGATCCGTGCTGCAAGACGGCATTGGCGCGACGAACTTGGGCACTACCGATTAATTTACGCCCCCGCCATGTAATTTCATAATTGGAGGGCACTTCAAAACAGACTGGCCCGGTGGTTTTGGGGGTCTCGTGTAAGGGCATACTTTCGGCGGCGACGCCCAACTGATGCAGACCATTGAGCAAAGCAGCACTAAGGCGGCGATAACTGGTGAGGATGTCGCCTTCGACCAGCGGGTGATCGTCGGGAAAGGCGATGCTGTAAGTAAGCTCGTCGGTGTGCAAAATCGCTTTACCACCGGTGGCCCGTCGCACCAAACTCCAACCCTGTGCGGCGATGCGTTCTTGGTCAGCTTCGCGGCTGAACTGCCCATAACCGAGCGAGAGGCAGGCAGGCCGCCACGCATAAAAACGCAGGGTGGGGCCAATCAATCGTTTGCCAATAGTCTCCATGATGGCTTGGTCAATTGCCATGTTGGTTGCGCCGTCTAAAGCAGGGTGAAAAATTACACGCCAAGTGTTTGTGGACATTTTTATACTCACTTTAGCCTTGAAATTCGAAAAGTTTTTTAGCCAACTGTTCTAATTTTGCCAATTGGCGCTATAATGCGAAATATTATGTACGAAATCCTAACAGGTTCAAAACGTTAGGCCAATATTGAAATTACCTTGAAACCATGAGTGTCCGTACCCAGTCTGGTCAAACTGAACATAAGCGATTGCAGGCGGCTGTCCATGCGGCCAAACTGCGCGTCGTGGGTCATCAGGACATTTTTGATTTGGCGCAAATTGGCCTTATGGCGTCTATCCTCGAAATATATGGAAGCAGTGAACGCGGCTTTGTATACGCCGAACCCGCCTTGTTGGATGCCCAAGTGCCCCCGCCTGATCTAGTGTTGGCCCATCCTACACTAGGGGTGATGGTCTTTGAGGTCAAGGCATATGATCTTGATTATATCGAGGGAATGGAAGCCGGTAGCCTAAAAATTCGGCGGCATGGGCAGGTGTCGCTGGTGAATCCCTTGCGACAGGCCCAACGCGGCATGTTTGCCATCAAAGATGCGTATGAAAAATTCGCCCCCGGTGCGCCGCGCCCACTGTTTCATTCGATGGTGGCGCTGCCGAATATTCCCGAAAGTGAATGGAATTGGCTGGGATATGACCGCTGCATAGATGGTCGGTTGGTGTTGTTTGCCGAGCATTTCCAAGACACCGAACGGATGCAGACGAAAATCTCCACATTTATACAACAGGCCCTTCATCGGACAGGCCGCGCCGATCCATATCCACTCAATGCCGAAGCGACCCTGCTGCGGGTTTTTGGCGACTCGGCGGTATTAAACGATGCGCGACAATTGGTGCATCAGTTGGACAGCTTGGGGGCCGAGATTGACCGGATTGAGCAGGCCCACAAACAGTTATCGGCGGAACAGCAGTACCTTTCTCGTTTGGACACGTGGGGACATCCTTTTTTGGTGCGCGGGGTAGCCGGATCGGGCAAAAGCATTGTGTTGGCAAATCAGGTGGCCCGTACCATCTACCGTCACGAGAAATTACATTCACAGTTGGCGCTGTTTGAGGAACATCAACATCCGTTGCCTAAAATCGGGGTGATTTGTTTTAATCGCAGTTTGGTGGCACTATTGCGGGAGCGAGTGGCACGAGCTTATCATGCCCTCACGGGTGCCGAATTACCGGATTTTGTCACGGTGATTGATCTCAACGCTCTGTTGTATCAGATTGGGGCGACGTTGGGCGAGCCGCATTTTCGATATGTGCGGGCTGGCAATTCACCCGATGCCGAAAAGCGCGCCCATAAACATGTACAGCAAATTGAAGCCCTCCATATTAACCGACCTGACCTCTATGACCAGATCGCGTTTGATGCGCTGTTTATTGATGAAGGTCAAGATGCTCACCCCGAAGAATATGCTGTTTTACAGTCTCTGACACGCACCACGCCCCAAACGGGTGAACGCAGCTTGATGATTTTTTACGATGACGCGCAAAATGTCTATGGACATCCTCCCCCCACATGGCGCAATTTCAGTCTGAATTTGGCGGGGGGACGAGCCGCCATCATGGAGCAGTGTTATCGCAACAGCCGCGAAATTGTGGAATTGGGTCTGAATGTGCTGTTGGGGGTTCATGCCCCGCAGCAGGTTCGGGTGGCGACGCGCCGATTCGCCGATATTCACACCTTGCAAGAGAAAAAGCTGGTGGAAGAAACCGCCCAAGGCTGGCGGGTCAACTTTGCCGAATCCTCTGGCATTGAGCCGATAGTGCGCGGTTTTGAGACACGGGTGGAGCAATTGGATTGGGTGGCGGAAGCAGTGACGGCCCTGTTGGAAGATGAACAGGTGCGCCCAGAGCATATTCTTATTCTCGCCCCCAAAGCCAATTCATTTAATCATCTCAGTCGGCGGGTTGGACAGTTGACCAAAAACAAAATCCCGCTGCGGCTGGTGGGTGGCCCTTTCCAACAGCATTTAGATGAACTGCTCATCATCCCCGATCATCTCACGCTTGCAACGATTCATGCCGCCAAAGGCTATGATGCGCCGATTGTGTTTGTAGTGGATACCGATCAAATGGAAACCAATGTGATTGGACGGGCCTTGTTTTATGTAGGAGTCACCCGCGCCAAACGGTATTTATTTGTGACAGGCACGAGTCATCCGACGTCATTGCTGACCGAGGCGATGGCGCTCCAGAATCCATCTCAATCCCGTTAATTTATGCAATGGCTTATCCCCTATCGCAAAGTGTTTTGGATATGGGGCCTATTTTTAATTACCTCATTTCTGGTAGGCCGCTATATTGCCGATCATCGAGACGAATTAGCGCCCAATCTTGCCTTTTCGGATAGCTGGCATGTGCATCTATGCCGGGTGGATTGTTATTCGGAAAATCGGGTCGTGCGCGAATGGTATCATGTGCAAAACCAGTTTGTGGTCAAATATCCCTTGCTGGCGGGGGTAGCGCGAATCATTTCACAACAGACGGGCCTTGCCACCACATTGGCAGTGTTTGGGGTGGCAAAACTGGGAGTGCTGGTCGGGTTTGCCGAATTGTGGCGATGGATGGCAGCGGAAAAAGATGAACAAACAGCCCAACGGGTGGTGGGTTGGATGGCGTTCGGGTATCTACTGACGGGTTATGTATGGATTGTGCCCTATCCTGAAGGCTGGCAATTAGCCTTTACGGTACTCGCCTTAAATTTTTACGGGCGAAAGCAGTATTGGCTGACTGGATTTTTTGCCAGCTTGCTGACCCTTACAAGACCGCAAGGTGTGTTAATTGTGCCCGTATTGGCGCTGGGTTTGCTGTGGCAAGGTGGTGTAACGGGGCAATCTTATCAGCAATGGCGTTTGAAATTGGCCCATATTTTGCAGGTGTGCCTTGCGCCAACGATTGCTTGGTGGGTCTGGATGTTGGAGGCAGAGCGTTTGACGGGTGTTGCTTTTGCCCCGATTAAGCTACAAGAGAAATTTGCGCGACCGATCTCATGGCCTGTGCCCGTGCTGATTAAATTTGTGGATAAGTGGGTGTTGGGCGAAAAATTCCAACACAGCATCGGTATCCCGCTCCTGACTTTGCAATTGATTTTAATCTTCGCTGGCATGGTTTGGCTGACGAAGATGGCGCTTGATAAGCAATTAGCACCGGAATGGGTCTTGCTCAGTTGGCTGACGTTATGGGTTTGCCTTAGCACCACACCGTTTTCGATCGCACGGTTTATGCTGATTAGCCCGATTGCGTGGGTGGTAATTTATCTGCCTGATCGCTGGCAGATGAAAGTTAGAAAAGCCGAACCGTTTTTGTGGGCCATCTTTTTCGACATCACGGTGATTTGGACGGTGTACATTTTCACGGATATGGGTGTTAAGTCGTGGGTTTTCTACCTCCCCTAAAAATCCTCCTCCTGCTGATAGGAGACTGAAAGTTCCCCGTTAGCCGTCTTGCAAGGACGCTCTCGTATCATTGAAAACTGTATCGGGGAATTAAAACACTTGGAAAGAAAAAACAAACTTTCTGAATTTTTTGTAAAGAAACCCCGATTGACCAACACATCTTGACTATCGTTGCCGACAGAAAGAGTGTGGTGGAACAAAAAATCAGCTTTCGGGGGAAAGTTACCATGCAGATCGAAAAGTCACTCAATCAGACAGCCAATAATCAGCAAATTAAAGAACAATTCAAGACCAGCGTTCGTAACCTGCGTACCGCTACCTACTTCACCGCCAAACGTGCGATTGATATTGTCGTCGCCAGTTTTGTGCTGCTGGTGCTGGGTATCCCGATGCTCATTATTGCCATGTTGATCGAAATCGAAACCCCCGGCTCGGCCATTTTTGCCCAAGAACGTGTCACCGCTCGCCGCCGTCGTATTGTGAATGGCAAGGCGGAGTTTGATGTCGTGACCTTCACCTGCTACAAGTTCCGCACCATGTACAAAGATTGTTCTAGTGAAATGCACCAAGCGTTCGTCAAAGCCTTCATCAAAAACGATACCTCGGCGATGGCTGCGATTAACGGCGCGGAAAATGCTGAGATCAAAAAGATTGTCAATGATTCCCGCGTGACGATGATTGGTAAGTTTCTACGCAAGACCAGTTTGGACGAACTGCCGCAATTCATCAACGTACTCAAGGGTGAGATGACCCTCGTTGGCCCACGTCCCTGCATCCGCTACGAAGTGGAAGAATATCAGGCGTGGCACAAGCAGCGGCTACAGGCTGTCGCTGGAATCACTGGGCCGTGGCAGGTGAGTGCGCGGAGTGCGGCGGATTTTGATGGGATGTGCAAGTTGGACATCGAATACATCGATAGCCAATCCCTGTTGACTGACATCAAGTTGATTCTGATGACCCCCATTGTGATGATCTTTGGACGTGGCGGGTTCTGATTCGACGAGATGACTCTGAACATTCGTAATCTCCATACCCCCGATGTTGATGCCGCTAACGAAATTCTCGTGGCGGCTTTTCAGTCTTCACGCAGCTATCAAGAGGATTTGAATCTCTATCTAACCCTCGCGCCGAATGATTGGTATCTGGCGGTATGGGACGGGGTACCTGCTGGAGTGGTGGGCGTGGTGAATTATGGCCCCGTGGCCTATGTCGGGTTTATGGCGGTTCATCCTGATTTCCAGCGCAAGGGCATCGCTGAGGCCCTGATGAAACACGGCCTTGCCAAAATGGAAGCGGCGGGGTGCCCAATTGCTTTATTAGATGCCAGTGCGATGGGCGAACCGCTGTATCGCAAATTAGGCTTTGTGGATGACGGTCAAAGCGCCCAATATTGGATTGAGGGGTCGCTGGTAAGAAAGCCAACGGATTTTCAATCTATTGATATGGACGGCGTCACCACGCGATTGATGCACCCTGCCGACATTCCCAACCTAGTTCAATTGGATACCCCGATTTTTGGCGCAAACCGAGAACGCCTATTTCTACTGCTGATTGAGACACTACCCGAACGTTCGTTTGTGGCGGAAGATACCTCTGGTCAACTGGTAGGGTTTGTTTTTTCGCAGCCAAAACGGATCGGGCCATTGGTTGCGCTGAATCCACCAGCCGCCGAAGCCCTGCTGCAAGCCGCTTTATCTGTCCCAAGCGAAGGGCGGGTCATGATGATCGCACCTGTGATTAACCCTTTTGCCCAAGAGTTGGTGCTGAAATATGGCTTTCAACATTTCCGTACCAATGCCCATATGCGGTATGGAGGTACTCAACATCCGGGCCGGCGCGAATTAATCTACAGTCTGATGAGTTTTGCGATTGGTTAAGCATTGACGTTGGTGAAGGCCAGTTTGTATAATACCCTCCCGCAGTAATGCGCTTTTTTTCGTTAGCCAATTTTCCCCGTTATGGTTTCACGTTCAGTCATCAGTGAAAATGTGACCCCGTAGCGGTGGCAAGTGAGAATTGGAGAAATCCTTTCAACATGAATTACGCAATTGTTCGATCTGGTGGAAAACAATACCGCGCCGTCGTCGGTGAGATGATTGACGTGGAAAAGTTGCCTGTAGACGCAGGCGCAGAAGTGACGTTGGGCGAGGTGCTGTTGATTGCCCGTGAAAATGGCGACCCCACGATTGGTAAGCCATTGGTCAAGGGTGCAGCAGTCAAGGCCACCGTCGTAAAGCAATATCGTGGCCCCAAAATTCTGGTGTGGAAATATAAAGCCAAGCAGCGCTATCGTCGGCGTCAAGGCCATCGCCAGTATTATACCCGGCTGAAGATTGAAGCCATTGAAGGCATCTAATCGCTGAAGACATCCAAAAAAGTTGGTAGAGGTTTTGAGGAGAAATAGTCATGGCTCATAAAAAAGGTGGTGGCTCCAGCCGCAACGGGCGTGACAGCCAGAGTAAACGTCTGGGTGTCAAGAAATATGGTGGCGAGTTCGTCATTTCCGGCAACATCATTGTGCGTCAGCGTGGCACGCAATTTCACCCCGGTGAAAATGTAGGCCTCGGCAAAGACCACACGATTTTTGCAACCGCCCCCGGTGTTGTGGTGTTTCATGAAGTGCGTGGCAAGAAATACATCCATGTTTTGCCCGTCGAAACTGAAACTGCCGAAAAGGTCGTTCAGTAAATCCCCATTTCAGGTCAGTTCGTTATCAAGCGGCGTATCATGACCGTCTTGAGTAGCGCGAGGAAGGTTTAGTTGTGAGAGAAAAAATCCACCCCAAGTGGTATCCCGAAGCAAAAGTCACGTGTCTGTCGTGTGGCACGGTTTGGACAGTTGGTGCAACTCTGCCCGAGAAGAAGATTGATATTTGCTCGAACTGTCATCCGTTTTATACCGGACAGCAGCGTATCGTTGACACCGAAGGTCAGGTTGACCGCTTCTATAAGCGTTTGCAGCAGCGTGATCAGCGCCGTGCCGAAGCAGTTGAACGCACTGGGTCGAAGGCGTCCCCGGATGTTTCGATAGAAGAACTGGGTCTAGGCAAGCGCTTCACTCAAATTTTGGCGGATGAGGGCCTGACCCTGATTAGCCAAGTGATTGACCGCCTCGACAGTGAAGGCGATGATGGCTTGTTGAAAGTTCCCGGTATTGGGCGCAAGGTACTGGCGGACATCAAGAAGGGCATCCGTGCGCGTGGCTTTGAACTCGCTGGTGAGACCGCCGAGGGAGAATAGTCGCAGATCGCGGACTATCGCATTGAATTTTGCAAGGCAGATGCTTATAACAAGCGATCTGCCTTTTTATTTGAAGGAGCGATTCTCTTGATTCATCATGCCGGACGTATTGAGGTGGTTTGTGGCAGCATGTTTAGTGGCAAGACAGAGGAACTCATTCGCCGTGTACGCCGTGCCCAAATCGCCCGCCAAAAAGTGCAAGTCTTTAAACCCGAAATTGATGTGCGGTATCATCAAACCCGTGTGAAGTCCCATAGTGGGCAAGATTTTGAGGCCCAACCTGTTACATCATCCGCCCAAATTTTGGAACTGCTTGAACCGGATACGACGGTTGTTGCTATTGACGAGGGGCAGTTTTTTGATGCGGGTGTTGTTCAAATTGCCGAACAACTGGCCGATCAGCGGAAGATTCGGGTCATTGTTTCGGGCTTGGACACCGATTTTCGCGGGGAGCCATTTGGCCCGATGCCCCATTTGATGTGTATTGCTGAGGAAGTGATAAAATTACATGCAATTTGTATGGTGTGTGGTGATCTGGCGACACGCACGCAGCGGTTAATTAATGGGCAGCCCGCCGCCTATGATGACCCGATTATTTTGGTTGGGGCAGCGGAGGTATATGAAGCCCGTTGCCGCACCCATCATGAAGTGCCGCGCAAATTATCGTATTGAGATAACCAGCAATTCTCAGTTATTTGGAACATGGGGCTAAAGCCGCCGTGCTGAATCTAAATAAATTCGGGCCAATCAATATGAGGATCGCTACAAGGAGAGAATGTGGTTGAGGCTCAAAAAATTAGTACCCATCGGCTGCATTCTTTTCTTTTTGATAACGGCTTGTGATGCCAAATCGGATGACACCGCTAATCGGGAGGACATTCGAGAGGCGGCGGTACAGGTCAATATCGTGGGCGAAATCTCGACGGCGACTGCTACGACTTTGCCACCCCCCGCTGCGACCAATACTCCATCGCCCACACCGCGCCTCTTGGCAACACTTGCTCCTACACCACGCAAAGTGACGGTGACCAGCTTGAATAATGCCGTTGATCCACTCCGTCCACTCGAAATCCAAATTGGGCAGCCTATCCCGCCGATCACATTGACCGATATTGAGGGAAACGACTATCTCCTGAGCGACCTCGCGGGCAAGGTGGTGGTGGTTAATTTTTGGACGGTGGGGTGCGGCTCGTGCTTTTTTGAATTTCCGGTCTTTCAAAGTGTCTATGCCCAATATGCCTATGATGATTTGTTGATTCTGGCCGTTAATGTCAGTGAACTGGTTGAAGAAACGCGGCAGTTGGGCGAGTCGCTGGGGATCACCTTTCCATTGGTGGTTGACCCGCAAGGTGAGGTGTTTAGCCATTATTTTGGTGGGGCGGTTGTCCCAACCACAGTGGTGATTGGGCGCGATAGCTTGGTGGCGGAGGTGATTATCGGCCCGGTAGATGGCCCATTGCTCACTTCTATTCTGGCAGAGGCAGGGCTAGACTTGAGCCAATCGCCGCTTGGATAGGTTTATAGGCAAAATGGCGGAAATCAACCTCACCCCCCGACCCCCTCTCCGACACAGCGAGGGGGAAGCAGGATGGCGTTGATTACCGAATGACTTAGGCAAAAATCGAGGGCAAAAAAGATGTCGTCTCAAATTCCTCACCGTCGTTATAACCCCTTAACGGATGAGTGGTTTTTAGTCAGCCCGCATCGCACCCAGCGTCCGTGGCAGGGACAGGTCGAAAAATTGCCAGATGAATATTTGCCGGAATATGACCCGACGTGTTATCTGTGTCCCGGCAACAAACGGGCAGGCGATAAACAGAATCCTGACTACACCGAGACTTTTATTTTTGAGAATGATTTTCCGGCCTTGCTGACAGATATTGACCCGAATACACCATTGGAAACGGGTTCGCCGTTATTGGTGAAACAGGTCGAGCGCGGCTTTTGCCGGGTGATTTGTTTTACTCCCCGTCATGATTTGACGTTGGCGCGGATGTCGGTGGAGACGATTCGGCGCGTGGTGGATGTGTGGGCCGAGCAGACGCTTGATCTAGCCCGCTATGAGTGGCTGCACTACGTCCAAATTTTTGAGAGTCGCGGGGCCATTATGGGGGCGTCGAATCCGCATCCACACGGGCAACTATGGGCGAATGAGCGGATTCCGCAGTTCGTCGAAAAAGAAGATCGAATGCAGCGCCTCCATTACGCCAAACATGGCCGAACTCTTTTGAGTGATGTGCTGGCGGATGAGATGCGCCTGAATGAACGCATTGTTTGGCAAAATGATTCATGGGTGGTGTTAGTGCCGTTCTGGGCATTTTGGCCTTTTGAAACCCTGTTGATTTCGCGCCGTCCGGTGCAATTTGTGCATGATTTGACAGACGTAGAACGAAACGGATTAGCTGAGGCACTTTCCGCCACCACCATTCGCTATGACAATGTGTTTGAGACCAGTTTTCCATATGGGATGGGTATCCATCAAGCTCCGGTGAATACGCCAAATGTCGAACACTGGCATTTGCATCTCCACTTTTTCCCGCCCCTGCTGCGGAGTGCGACGGTGCGTAAATTTGTGGCAAGTTATGAGCTATTTGCCAGTTTGCAGCGGGATAGCAACCCCGAAAGCGCCGCCGAACGCTTGCGCTCATTATCAGGGGTGCATTATCGTGACCGCTAGACTGAGGTTGAATTATTCGCACGCGGGGCTAAAGCCGCCGTGCTGAATTTAGTGTCGGGGAGGAGGGGTCACAGACCCCTCCCTACAGGGAGATTATTCCAGTTAAGTTAACGTGAAAATCGCTATTTGTTATTGACTCTGAACATCATGCTGTGACCGCCACCAAGTTCGACATGAATCGAGAGGCGTTCGCTCATACGGGTGACGCCCTCAAATCCCCATAATCCATTGGCGGTATAGTCTTGGGCAAAGATTTCGGCCTCGCCTGACTGAAAATCATAGAGGGTCATGTTAAACGCAAAAACCAAAATATAATCCTCATCAGTGCGGAAAAAGACCAAAATGCGCGGGTTATTGGAACTGCCCGCCGTCAAGGTATGAGAATTGGCGTTGCTTAAGAGGTCGCTGTGTTGGCGGCGGAGGTGCATGGCGTACCGAATTGCCCCGACCATGTTGTCCTTGCGTGCCCAGTCAAAGGCGTGTTCGCTAAAGAGCGGTAGGCGTTCGGGGGGATAAGTGCGAATGTCTTCGTGGGCAAAACCAACCCCGGTGTTAATGGGCCGATTTTCAAAGACCTCAAAACCTGTGCAGATAAAGGGCATCCCCGGCAGACCGACCATATACAAGAGGGCCTGATGACATTGGGCTAACATATTTTGCCGGGAGGCATGACGTGGGGTATTGTGGTTCTCAGCCGCTGTGAAAAAGGTAATGCCGGGGTCATGGCGTGCGATACGGTCAATAAACTGCTGCATTTTTTCAGGCTGGTGCAGATCATAAAACAAATAACCCATGACCGCGTTGTAGCCTTCTTCGCGGCTGTGGCGGCCTATGCTGAAATCTTCGCCCCAAAAAGCAAAATCGGGGTCAAGGGAGCGGGCTTTTTGTATTACACGCTGCTTGAGGGGTTTCGGCAGGGAATGGCCCATATCGAGCATGACCCCATCAATGCCATAGTTGATTTGATAATGCGGAATGATGCCCTCCACCGCATCCCACAGGGGGTGAACGATGTTTTCCGGCTGTGCGATACGGGCGTCGTACATGCGGAGGGTGTTGTAGGCCATGTAGTTAAAATCGGGATGATCGTAAAGGCGGAGGTAGGTCACGTCTGTCCACGGGGGTTGGGCATCTTCGGGAGGCCAATCGGTGAACGCGCCGGGGATGCGAGCGACTGTACCATCCTCTAGTCGGCCATACCAACGCCCATCGTGCATTTCTATATTTTCAGGGCGGGGTGTGCTTGTGAACATCTTACGATAGCTTTCCGGCGGGGCCGGTAAATCATGCAACTGTCCACGTCCAACCCGATGATGAATCTCCTCTAGTTTGTCATGCGGCCAGATGGGACTGCCAAATGCTTTGGGGTTACGTGACCCCGCTGCACGGTCAGGAATATCGGCGTGAATCCAATAAAACCAGTCAGGATGTTCTTTGACCCAATCTGAGTCACGGGCGGCAGTGCGAAGGACAAATTCCATGACCACCCGCAAACCCAGCCGATGGGCTGCTTCCATAAACCCTTTAAACAGCGTTTCGACATCTATCCCGACTAAACCGGGTTCGGCAAGGTTCTCATCTAGTCTATAGGGATTGCGAATAGCATAGGGTGAACCCAATGTGCCCTTTTTGCCATCCTGCCCAACGGCGGTGATGGGGAGGAGATGGACAGTATTGAAATTCATGGAGCGCAGGAAAGGCAGAAACGCGATGGATTTGAGCAGTGTCCCTGTGTCGCGCCAGCCGCCCCGATTGGACCCGAATTCTAGTTTGCCAGAATTGTCGTGGTCAAAGGCGGTGGTTAGGCGTGGAAACATATTGTAGGTGATGGCATAACGAGTCCATTCCCCCCCCGGTTCTCCTTGAACAACCGGTTGACGGGGAGAGTCCAAAATATCTTGGAGGCGTTGGGCATAAAAATCATAAGGGTTCACATTTTGAGCGGCAGTCGTTTGAAAATCTATCCAGAGGCCGGGGATTAGATAGGGCGTCGTTAGGTCTCGACGCTGCACGCGCAAATGGTCAATAATTTGTTGTAGGGCGGACATGAATTCCTCGGTGTGGGGGTAACGAATAACGTAACGATGCTAAATTCCCAAAGTATATTTGGAATAAAAGTAGGTCTCGCGCAATAAAAATGACCACTGACTGCGCCATGTGCGATAGCGGGTGGTGGGGGTGGGTGATGGATAGGCGTCGAGGCCGACATCATGCGCGAGGGACATGGCCCGTTTCATATGCAGCGGATCACTGACTAACAAAACTCGCCCCAACTGGTGTTCGTCCACAAGGCGCTTGGCCTGTGCCAAATTTTCGGCGGTGGTGGTAGAAATTGTTTCAATCAGTATTGCGTCGTCGGGTACGCCCATCCGTAGGGCATAATTGCGGGCGGCTTCAGCTTCGGCAAGTTCATCCCGATTGCCCACCCCACCTGTAAAAATCAGGAATTTCACGCTGCCATCCTGATAGAGGTCAATGGCATGATTTATGCGTTCGCGGAACACAGGGGAAGGACGCTCGCCATAGACCGCTGCCCCTAAGACAATCGCGGCGTCGGCGGGGCCAGTGTGACGTTCCAATGAATACCGATAGACTTGGGTCATCACATAGCCTATCCACAGAATCGGGATAAGCAGCACAACAGAAATGATCCAACGCCAACGACGTTTCAACACCTACTGGTTATATCCCTCACCAAAAATTTCGAGCATCAAGCCGGGTAATTTGTAGCGATCTGGAATAACAAGTGATGCATTGTTTTCCGGGTTTGTCCACGACATCAAGTAGTTCCAATTAAGGACGCCACTTTTGACGTTTTCAGAAGGGACATCTTTGGCATAGACCGCGAGGGCCAACATTTGATCGAACGAGAGGCCCGTTTCGATACCCTCATCCAAATCATTCCAAATGCCGGGCGCTTCAATCAATAAATTATCCATCATGCCCGCCGAAAGGACTTTTTCACGGACGGCCATCACGACCTGCTGCTGACGGCGGCCTCGGTCAATATCATCGGTGCTGTGGCGGCTGCGGGCATATTTGAGAGCGGTTGCACCATCTAAATGATGCTGTCCGGCGTCAATATAGAAGGGATCATAGCCATAGAACATGTCGGGATATTGATTGTCATAAATTTCTTGTTCCACGTAGACATCAATGCCACCGATGCGATCAATCAAGGAAATAAACGAGTTGAAATTGACCATCACATAATCATTGACGCGGATGCCAAAATTGTATTGGACGGTTTGCATGGCTAAACGCGGGCCGCTGCCACGCTGATACAACTCGCCATAAACGCAGGCGGTGTTGATGCGATCAAGGCCGTAGCCCGGAATTTCGACATAGGTATCACGCGGAATGCTCATCATACCGATGCTGTTGTGCTGGGGGTCAATGCTGATAATCATCATGGTGTCGGTGCGGCACGCGCCTTCTTCACCGGGGCGATTATCCAACCCCATAACCAGCACGGTAAATCTTTCCTGTCCATCCCACGGCAAAATTTCCATCGCGTTGCCTTCGAGTGCTCCCCCGACGGGTGTGCCAAGGGCTTGATCGTCCGCGCCATAAATGATAGAAGTAGGTTCGATTTGGGGGGCGGTGCTGGCACTGGCTTTTTCATTACGGTCACTGCGCAGGACGATAATCATGACCATGCTGACAATGACGGTTAACCCTAAGAGCGCGACGGCAATCACCACCCAAGCCCAGTTTTCCATGCCAATAGCTTGGCGGCGGCGGCGTTCTTCGAGCCGTACCCTTGTGGGGGTCATCTGGTCAACGGGCAGATAGGGGGCGCGGTTGGGGGTCTGCGGCGGTTGGGCTGGCTGGTGGTTTTGTAGATTATCCAGTGGATTCGCCTGCCCCGGCATACTATACCAATGCGAATTGGTCTTGGGGGTGGTGCGTGAATAATCGTATTGCAACGGCTTACGCGGCGGCACAATCTCCGGCTGACTCGGCACGGTCTCGTTATTTTCCGAAGGGTTATCTACCATTCGCCATCTCCGCATATTGCACTAATTGAATCATTGTAACCCTAAACGACCCGATGCTCAATTGTCGGGTTGCCGCCGTTTATGCGACTTTATGCGACTTATTAACCTATCATCTCGTATTTTACTATAGTTCGCTATAATTCACTTGGAAGGATGCAACTGTGGAGGCGATAGGATTTGAAGCAAAAATGGTGGCGTAATCTGGCAATCGGCTGTCTGATGTTGATGACAGGCATAGCAGCAACCGGATGTGACGGGGACAGTGATGATAAAACGGAAACCCCATCTGACCCAGTGGCTTTGATGCAACAGGCCGCTACTCAGATTGATCAGGCCCAATCGTTCCGTTTGTTGTTAGCCCAAGAGGGTCAACCGACGGTGATTGCCAATGATCTTGACCTTGAAATCACATTTAACAGCGCGGATGCAATTTTTGTTCAACCCGACCGGGTGCGGGCCAAAGTTAGTGTTTCAATTGAGGCGCTTACTCAGGAAGTGCAACTGATTGCGGTAGCTGAAAATCAATATATCAACAACCGATTCTTGACCAATGAACAATGGACATTGATGACCTTTGCGCGTGATTTTTCGCCTGCCGACCTGCAATCGGCTGATCAAGGGATTGGCAATGCGTTGCGTTCTGCCCAAAATGTACAGATGGTGGGTGAAGAAGAGGTGGAAGGCGTTCCGGTCTATCATCTTAAGGCGACAGTGGAAGCGAACAAGGTGCGCTCCGTAACGGTGGGCTTGATTGGGACGAAAGAGGGTGCGATTGAAATTGATGTGTACGTGCGTACCAGCGACAAAAATCTGGCACAAATTAAGTTGACGGAACCACCCCAACCCGATGCCGAATCCCAAGACCCCACGATCTGGATCATCAGCTTTGCCGGGTATGGCAATTACAAAGCCGAAGAAGTTGAGGAACCACAATCTGAGGTTATAGACAATGCAGCAGAATCTACACCCGCCAACTGAGACGCGCCGGGCATGGTGGATACTGGCGGTTTTATCCCTGCCCGTATTCATCGGGGCGCTTGACCTGACCATCGTCTCGGCGATTTTGCCAGAGGTGATGAATCAGCTTAATTTGCCACCAGACACCCGTTTTGATGAGGCGTCGTGGGTGATTAGCGCCTATCTATTGGCCTATACGATTAGCATGGCGTTTACAGGCCGCTTGTCTGACCTTTTGGGGCGCAAGTGGGTTTACATTATCTGCCTGCTGATTTTTATGTTTGGCTCGTGGTTCATTACGATTGCCGATCAATGGCCCGCCGATAGCTATTTAGAGGTCTATCGCTGGATATATCCCAACCCCGACACCCATATTCCCCCCTCATTGGAAATGCGTCAGTTGTACATGATTATTTTGGGGCGTGTCATTCAGGCATTGGGAGCCGGAGCAATGGTGCCGGTCACGATGGCGCTGGTCGGTGACCTGTTCCCCAAAACGGGACGGGCGCGTCCATTGGGCGCGGTTGGTGCGATAGATACCGCTGGTTGGGTGTTGGGGCATCTCTATGGCGGGGCAATGGTCAATTTTTTTGGCAATCACGGCGACAGCATTGTGGATGCCTTCGCCAGAGTGGGTTTGAAAATTGGACATCCTGATTGGCATACTTTATTTCTCTTGAATATCCCGTTGGGCCTCATTGCGTTGGTGGGGGCATGGTTCGCGCTGCGTGGGCCACAATTTAACCGTCGGATCGAAGGTAAATTTGATTTCATAGGCACAGGCTTGATTACGGTAGCCTTGATTGGCTTAAGTATTGGCTTAGGCGGTGCAAGTCCCGAATCGGCGGCGAGTGCCGAGAGTTTTGATGAGATTGCGACGGAAAGTACCGATTTAACCATCCCGATGCTGCTTATGGCGGGGGTGGCATTTGTAGCGTTTCTGTTTTGGGAGTTCCGCACCAAGACACCGCTGATTGATTTACGCCTGTTTCGCAAGGCTAATTTCAGCGTGGCGGCCTTTACCAATTTTTGTGTGGGCTTCGCACTGGCGATTGGGTTGGTCAGTGTGCCCTTGTTGGTCAATATCCGCTTGGATTCGACCAGTGAATCAGCTTTTCATGATGCGGCGCTGGTGGCAGGTTTGGTCTTGTCGGGGCTGACGGTGCCGATGGCAATCGCGGCCTTTCCCGGCGGCTGGCTGAGTGATCGCTATGGCTATCGGCGCACAACGGTCATGGGGATGGCGCTTTCCATCATCGGGTTTTTGCTGTGCAGCTTCACATGGACGGGTGATATTTCCTTCTGGATTATGGGGGCTGAAATTGCCCTAGTAGGAATTGGTCTGGGTCTCACCATTTCCCCTGTCGCAACGGCCTTGATGAATGATGCACCCGATGATGACCGAGGGGTGTCGGCGGCGTTGGTACTGGTGCTGCGTCTGGTCGGCATGACCTTGGCGATTTCTGGGCTGACGGCATTTGCTCTCTATCGGGTAGATGCACGGGTGGCGGATATGCCGGGATTAGAGCGCCAAGACGCCTATTTTAATGCGACAGTTGACCAAATTAACGAAATGTTCCTGATTGGGGCGGCGATTAGTTTGGTAGCGTTGTTGTTTGCGCTGCGGTTGCAGGGAGGAAAGGTTGAGCCGACACCATCCGCGATGCCTGCTAAGACCACAATCCGACGAGTGCCCGAAATTGGCGGATAAGAAAGCATATAGGGAGGGCCTTACAGCGATTTTCAAGTAGATTGGCCTATGATGACACAGGGCTAAACCCGTCGTGCTGAATCTGGCTGGAAACGCGGGCCAACCAACATATGAATCGCTATAAAAGCCTTCCCTATTTTTATTTACATCAAAAAATTATCGCTTTGAAAGGTTTTTCTATGGCCGATATAGATCAACGTTTAAAAGAGCATCTGGCTTATGCGATTGCGAATGCCCCGGCGGTCAAATCCATTTTTGATGGCGCAAGATTAACCCTCAAGGATGTGCAGACTGTCGCCGATTTACAAAAACTGCCTGTCACCAGCAAAGATCATTTTACCGAAATGCAGCAGACCCATCCGCCGTTTGGAGGTTGGTTAGCCGTGCCTATCGAGCGGTTGCAGCGCATCCATCTTTCCCCCGGCCCAATCTTCGACCCCTTCGGCGTTGATGACACGGAATTATTTGAGGATGCTGAACTGGCCTTATCACGGGCAGGGTTTGGTAAGGGTGATATTGTGGTCAACACCTTCCTGTACCACATGGTTCCGGCGGGGCTGCTGCTGGATGAAGGACTGCGGCGCACCGGGGCAGTCGTTGTTCCGATGGGGCCGGGGAACACCGAAACCCAAATCAAGGTCATCCTTGACTTAAAAATCGTTGGTTATGTCGGTACACCCAGCTTCCTCTCTATGATTTTGGACAAAATAGTGGAGATGGGGATTCCTAAAACTGCGATTCCGCTCAAGAAGGCCTTTTTCAGCGCCGAACCTTATCCGCCTTCACTGCGGGCCAAATTTGAGGGGGAGTATGGCCTGAAGACCAGCCAAGCCTATGCCACCGCTGATCTAGGGGTCGTGGCGTATGAGGTCTATGGAGAACAGGGATTCATTCTGCCCAATAACCTGATTGTGGAGTTGGTTGATCCGCAAACCGGACAATGGGTACAAGAAGGCACACCGGGCGAGGTGGTCGTTACCAGTTTTAGCAAGACCTATCCCCTGCTGCGATTTGGCACAGGCGACATGGCGGTGATGATTCCGGGTGCGGGGCGTTTATTCGGATTGGTCGGGCGGAGCGGGGAAGCGGTCAAGGTGCGCGGCATGTTTTTGCACCCCAATCAACTGCGTTTCGCAACGGCATCGTTCGCAGGTATCGCCGGGTTGCAGGCGGTAGTGACACGCGATGGGGATTATGACCAAGTGACCCTCAAAGTCGTCTCCCAAACTGGAGCCTCGGTGGATGGAGAAGCCCTCAAAGCCGCGATTAAGCAAGTGGCCCATTTGTCCGTCAATGCGGTGGAATTCGTAGATGCGATTGAAGGCCAGCGCTTAATTGTGGATGAGCGTAAGTGGGATTAACCCTTAACCCAAACGCCGTATCTCCAAGTCGGTTTTGTTGATTTGGAGATGCCCCTCATCATCCAAAAAACGTGCGGCACTGTCGGCAGGGAAATTAATCAGGTCAAATGGAGCGTCGCGTTTGATGCCTTCGATTGCCTCCGTGACCAAAACTTCCAATGGGTCAAGTCGGGTGTGCCATTTGGCGATGGCAAAGTGAGTGCTGCGATAACGTTTTGCAAGCGCCCGCACTTTTTCCATACTGACTTGGCCTGCTTCACCCCAAAATAAAGGTTTACTCTCTTCGTCGAGCGCTACCACGTCCGGTTTGTATCTATCGCCGATACGGATTTCAACCGTCAGTGTGGGGTAATCTGGCAGATAGAGCGCCCACAAGAAGGCTTTCATCAGCACATGTTCACTGCTTTCATTTAACCCTTTGGCAAGGATCATTTTGCGATCATGAGCATGATACATGCGCTTGCGTGGAACGAGGGGCCGATTGTTCATATCGCAGAAATCTCGTAGAAATAAATAGGGCGGCTCGTGTGAACCGCCCAGTCTATATGCGTTTTCGATTGTTTTATGACGAGAGCGTGGGTAGCTCTGGCAGTGGCAGACTAAAGTCGTTATTAAAGTACCATGCCTTCAATGACCAACCGACGACCTCGCCCTTGCGCGGATCATTATAACGAACCTTGATCCAGCGTTTGTCGTTGCTTTCACCCAATGCAATAACCTGCGTTCCCCAAGGAACATAGCTGAGGCGGGCGCAGCGGGTGCTGGGGCAAGAACGAATGCGTACATTCCCCACCGCCCGAACTTGGACGCCACCCGGAATGGGGGTCGGGGTCGGCGTTGGGCCAGCCGTCGCTTGGGCTTGGCTTGTACCGCCATCGGTCACTGGAACGCTGTTAAAATCACCCGTAAAGACGAGCCATTGAGACAGTGACCAGCCGATCTGACCGTTGACGTTCAATTGTGCCCATACTCCGTCAGCAGAACGCCCGACCACCGGATAGGTCGCACCTTTGGGTAGCAGGGCCAGCTTGGTCGCGGTGGTGGACGGACTTTGACGGAAGTTTAGGCCGACATTGGCATTGACCGTGCCTGTGATGCCTGTAACGCCGGGCGTGCCGCTGGTGGCTGTTCCCGAAACAGGAGTTCCTTGAGCATTCACCGCAAACCATGTGAATTGCAGATAGGCTTGGCGCTCAAAATCTGCCATTTCGATGGTCAGGGTGTGCTGTCCACCTGCGACTTGTATGGTGGCGTTGTAAAGGAATTCTTGCCAGTACGGTGTGGAGGCGATAATCGGTGTGCCATCCAATCGCACGGTGAAAATATCGTCTACCCTCCCTTCAAAGCGGAAGGTGCCACCAGCACCGAAATCAATGACTTTGGTGAAACGGGCTGACCACGCATCGGCGGGAACACCGATGGCGGGTGCAGTCACATCCCAGTTAATGTTGAGGGCATCGGTTGTTACCTGACTAAACGCGACTGCCGTACCCAACAACGAGGTGTTGTTAAAGTATTCGACATTCCAAACACTGGTGGTTGATGGGGTGGCGGTTGCGGTGCCAGTGGTGAACCAGCTTAAGGCGACGTGTGCGGCACCTGTGAGCGCTTGATACTCAAGAGTGATATTCACTGATTGGCCCGGTATGGTATTGGTATACGGACCATCATAGGTCGTTGGCGTATTCAATTCAGGGCCAATTTGATTGATGATGGTTTGTCCTCCGACTGTCAGACGAACGCCATCTTCTACCGTTACTCTAAAGGTGTAAAGCCCTGCTGTGGGAAGAATTTGCGAACTTGTCCAGCGAATGGAGAAGTTATCTACTACGCCGGGTAGCTGTGCTGGTCCATTAGTGCCATAATTAAAGCCAATGGCGGTGTCACAAGTAGTGGTTGCAGTAGGCGATCCGATAAAATTGTTGTTGTTAAAAAATTGGCCTGCCCAACAGCCTGTCTGAGCTTCGGCTACCTGTGGTTTGCCGCCTGCATTGGGAAGTAGCGCGGCAAGACCGAGTACAATGATCCCACATAAGGCGAGAATGGATAAGCGCAAGACTTGTCGTTTCATCTAAAATTCGGCGCGGAGACCCCAGTTTTTTAGGCTTGGGGAGGAAGCACCTTACTCCTTTCGCACTCTAAATTTAGGGATGCTAGGTGGGTGTTATGAAACTCATAAAATTTCACCCATAAGATTAAGTGAAATGGCCCAAAATGAGCCATTCATAATCAAAATTGTCAGAGGATTAAGGGTAATTTTAAGCCTCTCACAACCTATCATACCATGCTTGGGGAAAAATACGAAAGCGACTCGGTTGGGGTTTGGTCTGAAATAGACAGGGTTTAACAGAACCCAGACAACTTAGATAAAATCGTAGGGTATAGGTATAGCAATAGTGTGGTACAACCGCCGATTCTAAAAATTATTTATTCTCCAAGAAAACCGCGCACCGTCTCAAGTAATTCGGTCATATTGATAGGTTTGGGTAAATATCCATCGCACCCGGCTGCAAGAAATCGTTCCGCGTCACCACGCATGGCGTTGGCGGTCAAGGCAATGACTGGGATATGTTTGGTCTCTGTAGTTGCTTTGATAACGCCTGTTGCTTCGAGGCCGTCCATGCCGGGGATGTTGATGTCCATCAGAATTAGATCTGGCAATTCATGCTTGGTAATCTCGACCCCCGCCAAGCCATCTTCGGCCTCAAGCACCTCATAGCCTCGTGAAACAAGGATTTTGCGAACGAGGCGCTTATTTTGGGCGTTATCTTCCACATACAAAATCCGTTTAGCCATTACTTTGCGTCCTTTTCGCTGATAATTTTATCCACGTGCGCGACTAACGCTTGTCGGTCTAATGATGGTTTTACCCAGACGCTGCAATTGTTTTCTCGGAAGATGGCCTTTTCGGCTTCAGATAGGTCTTTGGCGGTCAAAATGACAATAGGGATAGCCTTGAGACGCTCACTGGCTTTGAGTTCTCTTAACAGGGTAATCCCATCAGTGTCGGGTAACATCATATCAAGGACAATGAGGCGTGGCAGACTCTCTTCGAGCATAGTCTTGGCATCTTTACCCGTATAGGCTTCCAAAACCTGATAGCGCCGAGTGGCCTCCAAAATGCGGCGGACTAAGCGTGCATCACGGCGATTATCGTCAATGACCAATACTTTGGTTTCGGCAACGGCCTCCAACGCATCCACGACGCTGCTGGCAACCTCACCAACTGTCGTTTTGATAGGCTGGTCGGGCGATTTTGAATTACTACCCAAGCGCTCTACTACGTGGTCAACCAACTCACGAGTGTTAAAGCTGCCTTTTTGCCACAACGAATCTACTTGACCTTCAAGGACGGCACGATCGCGCGGGGTCAAGGTTTTTGCCGAGACGACGACCACCGGAATATCGCGGGTATCGGGATCGGCTTTCAGGCTTTCAAGGAGGGTAAACCCATCCATTTCGGGCATGGTCAGGTCACTGACGACCAAATCGGGTTTGCGCTGGCGCACGAGATCAAGGCCATCCAGCGGATTGTTGGCCTCAAAGACGCGGTAATTTTTATGATTTTGCAGCAGGCGGCGGATGAGACGGCTGTCTTGTGGATTATCGTCAATAATCACGACTGTGGTGACTTGTTCATCTAATTTGGCAAGGGCCGCCCCCAGACCTTCCTCAATCTTATTGGTGGCCGCCATTTCGCCTTCGGGATGCCCAAGTTGGAGATCGAGCACATACTCGTCTTCCAAAACGTGTTTTTCAGCCGGGAAGGTGTGACCCGAACAATTGACGACGATAAATTCCTCTGGTTTTAGCAGGCCTTCAGCTACCAACTGCTCTAACCCAGCAAAGGCCACCGATGCGGCAGGTTCCATGCTGAGGCCTTCGCTGCGGGCCAGTCGGCGCATAGCACGAAAGGCTGCCCCATCATTGGCGGAAATCATCGTGCCGCCTGTTTCGAGACAGGCTTGACGCAAAATTTTATAGCCGCGTCCGGGGTCACCTGTGGCAAGGACGGAAATGCGGGTACGCGGGGTAACAGGTTCGGCTTCATCCTTCCCCAGTTTCCACGCCTCGACCATTGGCGCACAGCCCTCAACTTGAATAATGCCAAGTTTGGGCATTTTATCAATCAAGCCCATGCGCATCAGTTCTTGAAAGCCCTTCCAAATTCCAATCGGGCCAATGCCGCCACTGACCGCTTGGATGTACCAATCAGGGGCACGCCATTTACCATCTGACGTGGGGGCATAACGCGCCAACTGCTCGGCGATTTCAAACGCGATGGTCTTAAGGCCTTCTTTGCCGGGAATGGCGGTGGTGCCGGGGTCAAGGTAGAGATTACGACGTTCGGCAAAATCTTGGGCGACCTTCTTGGCTTGGTCATACGTCCCAGCGATTTTGACCACCTCTGCCCCATAGAGGCCGAGTTCACGCAGTTTTTCGTTGGGTACCATGCTGGTGAGGAAAATCCATAGGCGGATGCCGGCTCTGGCACAATAGGCCGCATATGCCGCTGCTTTATTGCCTGTTGAGGCTAGGACACATTCGTTTTTATTGGCTTGCACCAACGCCGCCGCCCCAACCGCTGCCTGACGATCTTTGAAAGAACTAGTCGGGCCTTGCCGCTCATCTTTAATGAAAATATTGGGGAGCTTGAGTTCTTTTTCAAGGTTGATGGCGTGAATCAACGGCGTCCATCCCTCACCCATTGTGATAGGACGTTCGGGGCGGGCGACGGGCAACAATTCTTCGTAGCGCCAGAGGTCGCTTTCACGGTCACGCAAACCAGCCGACCAAATTTTCTTGGCCGTCTCGAAATCATAATCGGCTTCGATCCAAGCCGAGCCGCATTTTTCACATGTTTTGGCTAGGGGGTCAGGCGGCATTGCATGACCACAATCCCGGCATACCAATTGGGTCAGCAGAGATGGCATTCAGTCTTAACTCCATGAGGACATTAGATAACAAACAAAAAAGCAACCTCAAACATTATTTTAGCACAAGATATAAATTTACACAGACCCCTCTATTTATGATAAATTAATTCTTCATATTGAACAACCTAAAAATTTGTGATTTTTTAATTCTTGGTCAAAACGCTGAAATAAGCATGTTGAACTTTATAGAAAAGTATCTGGTAGTTATGTAAATGCCAAATTAATTTATGGTTGACAGCATGGAATTTGGATATACTTTTCAATGGCAGTTTAAATCCTGCCATTGAGATGCGAAAATTAGCGCATGTCTCAAAGGAGGGGACACTCATAAACCAATTTCCGTACCTTAGCTTGCCTCACCCATTTAAGTTAGTGCATCACTTTTCAGGAGATAAAAACAATGAAGCGTATTAGCCTTTTGCTGGTACTTGCACTTTTGGTCACGACCATTGGTGTTGGTATCGTCAGCGCCAATCAGCCCGTTGAGCAAAAATCAGCGGCGGCCCGTCAAGATGTAAAACGTGTGGTCATCGGTACCACCGACGACATTTCATCGCTCGACCCGGCTGAAGCCTATTCGTTCCATGACTGGGAAATTCTGCGTAACATTTCCGAAGGTCTGTTGGCGTACATCCCCGGCAGCACGGAATGTGAACCCCGTTTGGCACTTGACTTCCCAGTACGTTCTGAGGATGGGTTGACCTATACCTTCACTCTGCGTGACGATGCCATGTTCCCCGACGGTACTGTTCTGACGCCCGAAATTTATGCTGAGTGGGTTACCCGCAGCCTGACCTTGCAAGGCAGCCCCTATGGCTTGATTTCCACCATTGAAAAAGTTGAAGCTGGTGAAAACAACACCATCGTTTATACTCTGAAAGAAGTGTTTGACCTCTTACCAGTAGTTCTGTGTTCACAACCCCAAGTGTATCCATTCCAACCGGGCGACCTCCCAATGGATGCATTCAACAACACGCCGCCAGCGCTGCACGGTGTTGGTGCGTATCAACTGGTGAGCTACACCATCGGCGAAAACGCGACCTTCCAAGTCAACCCCAATTACTATGGTGAGGCCCCTGCATTTGACGAAGTCGTGTTCACCTATTATGAAGATGACGCCCAATTGGTGCTTGCCGTTGAAAATGGTGACATTGACATGGCTTGGCGTTCCCCGACCCCCACTGAAATCCCGCGTTTGGCTGACACCGAAGAATTTGAAGTTATCACGGTGCCCGGGCGTATCAACTATCTGTCGTTCAATACTCAAAGCGAACCCGTCAACAATCCACTAGTGCGTTCGGCTTTCGCCAAGGCCATTGACCGTGACGAAATCATTGACCGCGCTGTTGGTGGTTTGGCAACCCCCATCTACAGCATGGTGCCTCCGGGCTTCGTTGGGGGGACCGAAAGCTATCTTGACCTATACGACGTGCGTGACCTTGAAGGCGCAATTGCGGATTTGACCGAAGCGGGTTATACCGCCGACAACAAGCTGGAAATTGAACTGTGGTTCCCGCCCGAACGCTATGGTGGCTGGTCAACCGACGCGATGTCCATTGTCGAGCAACAGATTGAAGAAACTGGTTTGGTGGAAATTACCCTCCAAAGCCAAGAGTGGACAAGTTATCGTCCTGCCGCAACGTCTGGTGAGTATCCCTTCTTCTTCCTCGGTTGGTTCTTTGACTACCCAGATGCTGACAATTACTTGCACCCATTTGTCTCCTGCGCTGGTTCGCCGGGGTTGGGTATCAACTATTGCGATGAGGAAATGGAAAGACTGATTGCCGAGTCGCGTGCCACCGTAGGTACGGATGGTCGAGAAGAAGCTCTAGCAAATCTGCAAGACTATTATGCTGAACAAGCCCCAACGATTCCATTGTTGGTGGGGCAAGACTACATGGTGTGGAACGTTACGCGCGTCACTAACGTGATCGTGGGCGCTCCATTAAATCTGGAATATCGTTTGCTACAACCCGTTGAATAAGCGTGTAGCAGTTCGTTGATCGTAGACTTGGGAGGGACGTGTTGGATTTTGCAGTCTGGCACGCCCCTCTCTTTCTTGTATAATCTGCAAAAGTTTAATACCTTTTGAAGTAAGGCTTTGTTTCTATGGAACTCACATTTGGCACGTTATGCGGGGGCGGATTGCTACTTGTCGGCCTCTTTTTGCTCTATGCCATTCTCACAGGCAGCCGTTCATTGCGGAATTATGTCATTACACGTCTTTTATTAGTGGTACCGATGATCTGGATTTTGCTTACCTTGGTGTTTGTGATGATGCGGATTTTGCCGGGTGATCCAATCTCGACACGGCTTAAACCCGGTACTGACCAAGCGACTCTTGACCGTTTGCGGGAACGGGCAGGTCTGAATCGGCCCATCTATGAGCAGTATTGGGACTATATCACAGATATTGCTCAGGGTGATTTGGGGGTCTCGAATAATGTGGAACAAGACCGCCCGGTAACAGATATTATTGGGCGACGTTTCCCGGCAACCATTGAACTCGTGATGCCTTCTATTCTCTTGATGCTCATTTTTGGCATTATCAGCGGGGCGCTTTCAGCGAATAGGCATAAGAGTACGATGGATTATTCTTTCCGTATCTCCAGTGTCGTTGCTTATGCCATCCCGATTTTTTGGCTGGGGTTAATGCTGCAAATTGTGTTTGCCCGTGAGCTGAATTTGTTACCAGTGGCACAGCGCATCAACCCCCAATACGCAAATGAATTTGAGCATCGCACCAATATCTATGTGATAGATACCCTATTGGCGGGTAATCTGGAAGCGTTTGGTGATGTGCTGAAACATCTTGTTTTGCCCACTGTTACCTTGACCATCGCACTGGTGGGAGTATTCATCCGCTTAACCCGTTCCAACATGATCGAGATATTGCAAGAGGACTACGTGACAGCTTCACGGGCCAGAGGCGTGCCGGAACGCAAAGTCGTCTATTTCCACGCCCTGCGGAATTCTTTCATCCCCATTATGACTCTCATCGGGTTACAAGTAGCGGTGCTGCTGGCAGGGGCGGTGTTGACCGAAACCACATTCTCATGGGATGGACTGGGTAAACTGTTACGCGATGGGATCGCTCTACGTGATTACCCGGTGGTACAGGGGGCGGTAGTGGTATTTGCCATCACAGTCGGTGTCATGAGTACCCTGACCGATATTCTCTATGCCTTTATTGACCCACGTATTCGGTTTTAGGAAAACAAATTATGGCAACCACAACCGCAGAAATATTTGTTCAACCGCGTGCCTCCCTGATGGGCACTATCCGCAAAACGTGGCGTATATGGGGCGGGGTGAGCCTGCTGATTGCAGCCCTCCTCGCGCTTTTGTATTTTGCGCTGGATGTTGAGGGTGTCAAAGGCATCCTGCAATTTTGGGCTGTATTGAATGTCGTGGTCGTAACCAGCTTGATCTTATCTAGCCGTACCGTGCGCGAAGCCCGCCGTTGGCATGGCGCTGACTGGTGGTTGGCGATGATTAGCGGAATGATATTGGTGTTGTTTATTATTGTCGGCATTGTGCCAGAATATCTTGCTCCCTATGCCTATGACGAAGAAGCAGGCCCAGCCCGTTTAGGTCCACGCGAAGTCCCAGCTAGTTATATCTTGATTACCCGGACTGAACTGCCGTATGAAAATTTTGCCGATATAGGTTATGACATCAACACGGGCGAGTTGATTGAACGTACTAGCAATGCCAAGAGTGTTGCAGCAGTTGATGAAAAAGCCAATCGTATTGTGGGGCAAGAACGTGATACGGCGGGTATTCGAGTGGAAATTAACCGTGACGCAACCGGATTGGAGCCGATTGAGGCCCTTGAGTTGTTGTCCACCTCGGATGTGACGGCTGACCGAGGGCGTCCGTTGGTGGCAATCGTTGGTGACGAAACCCAATTTCGGGACCTTGTAACCGAATATCCGAATTTGCGGATTGTTGGGGCCGTTGGCCCGGCTTATCAGGGGGGGTTTCTATTTGGTACCAATCTGCTTGGACAGGATGTATTCAGTCGCTTGCTCTATGGGACGCAAAACACCTTGATGATTGGCATTAGCGCCGCGATTTGTTCCTGCTTATTGGGGATTCCGTTGGGTCTCATCAGCGGGTATCTCGGTGGGATTTTGGATCGCGTGCTGTCACTCGTCATGGACAGCCTGTATGCCTTCCCCGGCTTGGTGCTGGCGATTGCGATTGCCGCCGTCTTGGGGCCGGGCATTGGGAATATTATTCTTGCCATCGCCGTGATTTATGTCCCGACATATTTCCGCTTGGTGCGTTCGCAGACATTGGCGATTCGTGAAGTGGCCTATGTTGAAGCAGCCAAGAGCTTGGGAGCCACTAATCCCATTATTTTGATCCGCTATGTATTTCCGAATGTCGTGGCCTCGGTGGTGGTGATTTTCTCCATCAATGTTGCGGACGCGATTTTGACTGGGGCGGGTCTGGCATTTCTCGGTCTTGGCTTGCCGGAGACGGTGCCGGATTGGGGCGTTGACTTATCCAAAGGCAGCCAATTCGTGATTGGTGGTGAATGGTGGTTGGTAACGTTCCCCGGTCTTGCGATTGCCCTACTGACCTTATGCTTTAGCATGTTGGGTGAAAGCCTCAGCGAAATTATGAACCCGCGCCTGAATCGGGCCTAGGAGGGCGATGCTATGTCACTTTTTCAAGTCGTGCCTGATCACAGTCAGGTCAATAAACAAGAAATTATCCTCTCCATCCGCGACCTCAGTGTGGAATATCAAACCCGACGTGGGGTCTTGAGCGCGATTGATACCTTATCGCTTGACCTGTATAAAGGGGAAGTGTTGGGACTGGTCGGTGAGTCCGGTTCGGGCAAATCCACCCTCGGCAAGGCGATTATGCGGATGATTCCATCGCCGGGTCGTATCACCAAAGGCCAGTTGATTTTCAAAAATCAAGACTTGATGGCGTATGATGAAAATCAGATGCGTGATGTACGGGGCAAACAAATCAGTATGATTTTCCAAGACCCCATGACATCGCTCAATCCGGTGCAGCGCATTGATAATCACATCATCGAAGCCATCCGTGTACATGAGCCAAACATCAGTAAAGATGAGGCGTTGTCCCGTTCTGAGTCGTTGATGGAGCGACTTGGCATTGGTCGGCGGCGCTTAAAAGAATATCCCCATCAGCTTTCGGGCGGGATGCGCCAACGTGTGATGATTGGCTTGGCTCTGGCGCTCAAGGCCAATATCATCATCGCGGACGAGGCTACGACTTCGCTGGATGTGATCGTCGAAGCCCAATTTTTGGATCTGCTGCGCGAACTCAAAGACGAATTTGGCCTAACCATTTTGCTAGTGACGCATAATATCGGCATTGTGGCAGAATTGGCGGATCGGGTCGCGGTGATGTATGCCGGACGCTTGGCCGAAGTTGCCAATGTGGATGAATTGTTCCACAATCCCAAACATCCGTATACACAGGGCTTGCTGCGCAGTGTGCCAAATATTGCGATGGACAGCCAAGACCTGTATCGTATGGATGGGACCCCGCCGAATTTGGTGATGCCCCCCAGCGGCTGTCGTTTTCATCCGCGCTGCCCACATGTCATGGATATTTGCCATCAAAAGCAGCCATGGCTGGTGCGGGTGGATGAAATTGGCGAAGGGGATGAGCAAGTCGGCGGTTATGACAAGCATCTGGCGTCATGCTGGCTGCATCAAGAATATCAAGGCGCAACGCAGGCAAGGCGGTATTAAATAGAGTGCTATGAGTGACCATAATTCTTCCAGCAGCAACAACACAATCTTGCGGCTGCAAAATGTAAAAAAATATTTCCCGGTGAAACGTGACCTGCTTCAACAAATCATGCGGGTTGGTGAGCAGCAATATGTCCATGCTGTAGACGGGGTCTCATTTGAAATCGAACAGGGCAAAGTTTTTGGCTTGGTCGGGGAATCCGGTTCGGGCAAATCCACCACAGGCCGTATGGCAGTTGGCCTATTAGAACCAACCGAAGGCGAGGTCGTTTTTGAGGATGTCCACCTGAACAATCTCAGTGGCGAAGAGTTACGGAAAATGCGCCGCTACATGCAGGTGATTTTCCAAGACCCGATGGCTAGTCTGAACCCGCGCATGTCGTTGGGTGAAGGCGTTGGGCACGGTCTTAAGATTCATCGTCTAGTAAACAGCCAACAGGAATTTCGTCACCACGTCAGTGAAATATTCGAAAAGGTAGGGTTAACCCCCGGCGATGCTTATTTTGATCGCTACCCCCATCAGATTTCGGGTGGTCAGCGCCAACGTGCGGTGATTGCGCGGGCATTGGTGATGCAGCCGAAGTTGATTTTGGCGGACGAGCCGATTGCGATGGCGGATGTTTCAGTGAAGGCGATTTTGCTGGATTTGATGGTACAGCTTCAGCGCGAATTCGGCCTGACGTATCTGTTTATTACCCACGACCTTGCTACGGCCAAATATATCTGTGACCGGATTGCGATTATGTATTTGGGTGAGATCATCGAAGTGGGTGACATCAGAACGGTTTATACCAATCCGAAGCACCCGTATACTGAGGCTTTGCTGGCGGCAGTACCTGTGCCAGACCCACGCTTCCGTCGCCCTGCCCCAATGCCACGTGGTGAAATCCCTAACGCGATTAATCCACCCAGCGGCTGCCGTTTCCACCCGCGCTGCCCGATTGCACAGGATGTTTGCAAAACCGAACATCCCCGTTTGTTGGATGTGCCGGGACAAGCTGGACACATGGCGGCCTGTCATTTCCGCACAGGTGATTATATTCACCTCGATCCCGGCCCATTGATTAATATGAATGTGGCAATGACGGAATAACCCGAAACTGAACAGCATTTCTTATTGAGCGTGGTCACTGACTGCGCTCAATCTATTTATAGGGCTAATTCACCCCGCAAAATGACCATTGCCATTCCACCGACCTTAAATATCCTAAAATTGTCCAGCAGTGTTATGGGCGGCACGGATGGGTTCGGGCAAGCGATAGCGGGTGGTACAGCGCAGGATCAATTCAACGGCGCTTTCGATAGTGGCATGGTTGCCCGGGGAAATGTAGACCGGTTTTACATTTTGGCGAGTGCGTAAGACCATGCCAATGATTTCGGTGTGGTCTTTGCGCTGTACCGTCAGGGGCGACATGCTGCCACGCTCTAGGCCGGGTTCGGTATATTTGCCGTAGAGATGGGTTTTGCCACACCCCACCGTAGGCCGATCTAACCAGAGGCCTATATGCGCCGCAATGCCCAAGCGTCGGGGGTGGGCAATTCCCATACCGTCAAAAATATAGACATCGGGTGTCAGTTGGAGTTGTTGGTGCGCTTCCAAAATGACCTCCCCTTCCCGAAATGACAACAAGCCGGGGATATAGGGGAACTTGGTCGGCATGGTAGCGGTGACGGCTTCCAAAATTTCGAAATCGGGATACCTCATCACCACCACTGCGGCGTGGCTGATATTGTTCTTGACACTGACATCCACCCCTGCTACTAGTTTTAGATGGTCAAGGTCAATCGGTGTAGTCGTATCTACCTGACCCGCCAATTCTTTTTGGAGGGCGATGGCTTGGGCAGGCATTAAATCCCAGCGATGTTGCACGGGCATCATTTAATATCCTCACCAAGCCAGATTCAATAGTTGTTCGCCGTCGGTCGTTGGGTCGGCGTTCGGTGGGATAGACATAAATAGAAACCCGGAGAACACAGGCGGACGGATATCATCGTAACTCATACTATTTTGTTCCAACAAAATCCCCTTTTGAACCAAGAGATTTACCATCGGGTTGAGCATGTTGTAATCCGCGAATTTGCCCTGATGTTTCATACGGGTCATTTCAAAAAGGATGCGTCGTTCCCGATTCGACAAACTGCGCCAGATTGTGCCACATTCTTCTTGGATGGCAGGCAGGTCGAGCAGGGTAGCGACGACTTGGACATCTTTCATGCCCTCATAAATGAGTTTTTTTGGCTCCCATGCGGAAAATGCCGCACGTAATAATCCGGCATGTCCCCCTGTCGCCATCATCATTTGCTCACGAATTCCAGCAGGCGGCGGTGAATAATCTTGGCGGGTAGACATGCGCTGGAAAGTCTGTTCGGCATCCGAAGGGCGATAGGGCAGCAAAAAATGGCGGGTATCCACAAATAAATCGAAAAACGCCTCATATTCGACATGCTGTTCCTCAGCGACCAGCAGCGGCAAAATTTGGCGGGCGGTGGTGACGTATATGATGCGGTCTTTATATTGGTCACGCAGACTGCGCAGGCTTTGGAAAAAGCGCGGAGGCAGTTCGCGCAGCATTTTTTCAAATTCGTCAAAAATGAAAATTAACCGGAAGGGCTGATTTGACCCCGCAAAAATCCGGTGGATCAAATCTTCCAGATAGCGGAAGGCCACAATATGGGTGTTGCTGTGGGCGGTTTCGCTGGGCCAGATTTTATGATAGAGCGCATAAAGTGATTCAGGATGAGACGCATCTTTGGGATTGGTGATATGGGCCACCAACTGATTATCCATAACGGCCTGCAATAGACGCGAGGCGATGAGTTCATAGCCCGACCAACCAGAGGGCACGGTGGGGTCAAACGCGCTCGGCATCGGCTCTAATAGACTATTGGCGTCAATCCCGATAAAAATGCAGTGGGACTGCTCCTGATATAACTGATAGAGATAGCGGTCTTGCACATCTTTCCGCATCAACCGCCGGATAAAATTCGATTTGCCGACGCTCCCCAAGCCGATAATTTCCACCGACTTGCCGGCATGGATATGCTCCATGACCACTTCTAAATCGGCCTCACGGAAATTGGTGCGCATCTGCGATTGGGCAGCAGGATTATTGGGGTAGTTCATAGCAACCCTTCTCATTCGGAAAAATAACAACTTTCAAATCATCTCTCCAAGTATAATCAAGACTGCGAATTCTTGGAATTTTTGTGCGAAAGGATGGACGATTTTCTGATGAGTGATGAGGCGAAAAAGGCGCTGATTGGGCATCAATTTCCGGTGCTGGATAAGGGCTTTGTCGAATTGCAGGATGTGATGGGCGACGACCTTGCGATTGTGAACGCGGCCCGTGTTTCATTTTTGGGGGAAAGCAAGGGTCTCGATAAAGACAAAAAACTGCTGTTTTATCTGATGCAACATCGGCATACTAGCCCGTTTGAGATGGTCGAGTTTAAATTCCGTGTCCGTGCGCCCCTTGTAGTTTGGTAAATTGGCTGCCCCCTGCTCGGTGACGGGACAGGTGTAACCTCTCGAATTCGGTGAACCCTACGTCGAAAAAGGTGATATGGGAATACCGAGCCAAGCCCCATTGAATCTCAGGGGAAGGTGTAACGACTGATGCGGGAGGGGACTCACTCGTTATTAAGTGAGTTCAAGATACAGTCTGAACTTATGGGAAACCATAAGAACCATACAGAAATGATGTGGTCGTTGATGTAATATCAATAGTAACAATTGGGCAATGGGTTCGGCACAGAATGTGGTCAGCGAATGCCCAAAGTGGGAGATATACCCCCTTTGAGGAAAACGATTATTATTTTCCATCGGTATGGCGGAAACAGGCGGCCTCCAATAAGCAGGCGAGTGAGGGTGAAATTGACCCGGCTGAGGGTGAAAAATTGACCGCCCTGCTGACCGAACATTACGAACATTCTTTTGCGCTGTATCAGCAGGCGTTGGATGCAGGCGTGGCAAAGGAATTGGCGCGATTATTTTTGCCGGGGTTCTCAGTGTATTACACATGGGTCGTCAAAGTGGATGCCCATAATCTGATGCACTGGATTGAATTGCGGATGGCGGAGGATGCCCAATTTGAGATAAGGGTCTATGCGGAAATTATCTACAACGAAATTTTTAAACAGGTACTGCCGTGGACAGCCGAAGCCTTTGAAAAATTCCGTTTGAGCCAACGCCGGAATTTATAGATGGGATTTGTTACTAAACGCGCTCATTGCGGGATGTGATGGGCGCATTTTCCAAAACCGCCATACGCTCACAGATTGTTAGTGTCAGTATCTTGGTCAATCCCTATCAGATAATATGTTTGGGCCAGTAAATCGGTTATGCCAAAACGTTCAATTAAGGCATCATCTAAGGAAGTTTGAGGTTTGGCAGCAACCTCATATGCACCTACTTGGGACGGGATATTAGCCCCAATAAATGCGCGTAAGATACCAATGATTTGCTCATCAGTAGCAATATCACATTTGTTCAGTACAAGGCATATAGGCCTGTCATCAAACAAGGTTTTTAGCTGTTCAATCTCAAAATCCACCACTCGGCTCGCCTGAGCATCTATCACATACCATATTACCTGAATTTTGTCGTCATTCTTGTTCAGCAAATGCTTTATAGCATCAATAAATTCGTTAGCCTTACTTTTGCCACCCTCCCAGCCGGGTGAATCATAAATCTCAATTGGCAAGCCTTCGACGGAATACGGTTGGAAATCCATCGTTATTGGTTCACCAGCGCCAGTAGGAGCTAATTCTGCTCCTAATACAGCGTTTACCAGTGTACTTTTACCAGAACCCGTGCGGCCCGCAACAAGAACACTAGGTTTCCCTTCAAAATCTTTCTCTTTGGCTCGGCGCTGAATTATCTCACGATACCGGGCCAAATTTTCTTCAAACCGCTGCCCGATTGCCATTTCTTTCAATACTATATTTAGACGGGCGAGCGGGTTTTTGATGGTTGGCGGCTTGGCATCTCTTAGCCTCTCCGCACTTTCTTGGATGTCTTCCCGAATTTGTTGGGTAGCTTTCTTAACTTGGTTGCGGACATTTCGAAACAAATTTCGTTTGGTCTTTTCGCCATTATCTTCCATAATGCTTTAGTTCCTCATAATCATGTTTATTTTGCATATCTTTTGAGAAAATAGAAAAATTCGTTCTCAAAAACTCACCGATCCAACTTTCATCAATAGAGGCCAATTTACCATCCATTTCATATTCAACAATCGTGTGATACATAGCCCGAAACGTAAAACCCATTGTAGCCGTCAATGTAACGGCAACAGCCCCTTTAATGGTCGCTGCTAGAGCCAGACTTGCCGGATTCACCCTTGAGAGTAATTTCAATACAAGGCTTCTGCCCAAATTGGTTGCCAATGTTTCGCTTACGAATGAGCCTATAGTTTCCGACATTTCCAAGTCAACGGCATATGTATTCGCAATTCTGCCAATCATGTTCAATTGCGTGCCAATCAATAATGCGGCATCTGTAATGGGCACGGGTACAAATACACCCCCGGCGGAAATCGTAAATGATGTAGCTGCGGACTCTAAGACTATATTTCGGGCGTGTTTGTCTTTTAAAATGAGGTCAGCTTTTTGAGCCGCAATAAACGTCATACGCTGGCTTTCGGGCAAAGCGCGATACGTTGCATCTACCAGCTGTTCCAATCCAATAGGGGCGGCTTTTACAACAGTGCGACCTCTTGAGCCACGGCCAGTTGAAGGCTCGGCAGCTACTGTTACTATGTCAATCATGTGCGATAGTTGGGTATCTCGCATTGCCTGCTGAAGACTTTCAATTTGCTCTTTATGGGCGATGTCGCTTTTCGTGATGACAAAAATAAACGCCCTAGTATTGAAAACGTCGCTTACGATTTGGCGATCAAATTGAGTAAAACGCGCCCCCGGTCCTTCTACCACGTACCAAATAACATCAGGTTGCGGCCCATCCAGTGATTTCAAGAACATTTTTGAATCTTGGAAAAACGCCTTCTCGTCAGTTCCGCCACCTTCCCAACCGCGTGCATCGTAAATATTGACGAGGCTATCGGGGCTGGAATAAAGCGTGTAATTTTGAGTCACGGGGCGACCTACCCCTGATTTCGCTACGGTTTTGCCAAAAACGGCATTGATGAGCGCACTTTTGCCTGAACCTGTGCGCCCAACCACCAAGACAGTTGGCTTGTTTTCTTGGAGATGTTGAAAATCTTCTGCTTGCGCTTTATCAAGGGCTTCACCCGCAGCATTATGTAGGACTTGGTCAATAGCTTCCTGATTATTCGGTTCTGAGTTTTTGGTCACTGAAATCCACCTCTTGTAGCCACTTGAGAAACCAATTCTATTTTAACTTGAACTAATGGCTTTGCATTATCATTTCCAAAGCTAGGCTGCATATTCATCAAATTCGGATGAGCGAATTTCATATTACCTTGCCACTCTATGCCCGTTCGTGGTAATCTCGCGCCACATTTCACAAACAACTAGGTACTAATTCACGGATTTTCCCGTTTGAAGGAGTTTTCCCAATGTTAAAGACGCATACCTGCGGCGAATTACGCGCCGAACATGCCGGACAAGAAATTACACTGGCGGGGTGGGTTCACCGCTGGCGCGATCAAGGCGGCCTCGTGTTTTTTGACCTGCGTGACCGCTGGGGACTTACCCAATTGGTCATTAATCAAGAAACCGCACCCGATACCCACAAAAAAGCCAAAGAAGTACGGAATGAGTGGGTGATTCAAGTCAAGGGCATTGTGCGCCAACGTCCGGCGGGCATGGTCAACCCCAATATGACCACCGGGGCGATTGAAGTCGAAGTAACCGATTTGGCGGTGCTGAATCAGGCCAAGACCCCGCCGTTCTACATCAATAAAGACGAAGAAAACCTCGATGAAGCCCTCCGCATGAAATACCGCTATTTGGATCTGCGGCGCGAACGGATGCAGAAGAATTTGATTTTGCGGCATAACGTCATCCGCTTTATTCGCAATTATTTGAGTGACCGGGGCTTCATGGAAATCGAAACGCCTGTCTTGTTCAAGACCACCCCCGAAGGCGCACGCGATTATCTTGTGCCCAGCCGTGTCCACCCCGGCAAATTTTATGCCCTGCCCCAAAGCCCCCAACAATTGAAACAACTGCTGATGGTGGCAGGGTACGAACGCTATTTCCAGATTGTGCGCTGCTTCCGGGATGAAGACCAACGCGGGGATCGCCAGCCGGAATTTACCCAACTAGACATGGAAATGAGCTTTGTGGGTCGGCATGACGTCATGGAATTGATCGAAGGCATGATGATTGCCGTCGTCAAAAACGTGACGGATCGGGAATTGGTGTTCGACCCCTTCCCGCGCATCCCGTATCAGGAAGCGATGGAAAAATACGGCTCAGATAAACCCGATATTCGTTATGACATGGCGGCGGTGGACATTAGTGACATTGCAGGGCGCAGCGGCTTTAGCGTGTTCACCTCAAATGTGGCGGCGGACAAACCCGTCAAGGTGATCCGTGTGCCGAATCTAGGGGCGGAAAGCGGTAGCCAACTTAAAAAACTGCATCAGGAATTGGAAGGACTGTGCAAAGGGGCAGGCGCAAAAGGCTTGGCGTATATGGCAATCCCCACCGAAGAAAATGGGGAAGTGCGCGGGCCGATTGGCAAATTCTTCCCCACCGAATTGAAATTGGAATTATTTGATAAGGTCGGTGTCCAACCCGGCGATTTGCTGCTGTTTGTCTCCGATGATCGCAAGGTGGTCTATAACGTGGTGGATACCCTGCGCCGCCACTTGGCTGAGATGTTGAATCTGACCGACTCCAAGCAAGTCGCGTTTGCATGGGTGGTAGATTTCCCATTGTTTGAATGGAACGCCGACGAGAGTCGTTGGGATCCATCGCACCATTTGTTCACCTCACCCTATCCTGAAGATTTGCACATGCTGGAAACCGAACCCGGCAAGGTGCGCGGTCAGCAATATGACCTTGTGTGCAATGGCTACGAGGTGGCGGGTGGCAGCATCCGTATCCATGATCGGGCCGTGCAGGAAATCGTGTTCCGCTTGATTGGGCAGAATGTCGAGCAGGCCCGTCATAAATTTGGGCATATGTTGGAGGCGTTTGAATATGGAGCGCCGCCGCATGGTGGGATTGCCCCCGGCATTGACCGTCTGTTGATGATTTTGGCGGGTGAGCCGAATATCCGCGAGGTGATTGCTTTCCCCAAGACGCAGCAAGCCGCCGATTTGATGGCAGGTGCGCCGTCGGATGTGACCCAACAGCAGTTAGACGAGTTACACATCGCTATCGTGGGTGAAGTCGAGGCCTAATAATCCCCGCACCGCCTATTTCTCAGGGTAAGGGTTTGTGCTAGACTCAAGTTATACAACCAGTTGCCCTGAGAATAGGAGGCAAATTTATGAGTGGCTCAACATTCGTCAGGGTTCGTCCATCACCAATTGCGGGGACATGGTATCCGAGGAATGCGGATGTATTGGCCCAAATGATTGATGAGTTTTTAAATTGCCCCTCTGACCAACCTGCCGTTCCCGATTCGCCATTGCGCGGACTGCTTACCCCTCATGCTGGATTACGTTTTTCCGGTGGAGTGGCGGGGAAAGCCTTTCGTTATACACAGGGCTTGGATGTGGATACCGTCGTCGTGATTAGCCCCTCGCATCATTTTTTTGAAGCCGACCTTGTTTCGACAGCCTATACCCATTATGAAACGCCATTGGGTCGTGTGCCTGTCGCGGTAGATATACTGGATCGGTTAGCGGCAGAAATTCCGTTGGGGCGGGTATCGAAAGACCCTGAACATGCCATAGAAATCGAACTGCCCTTTTTGCAGCGCACCCTTAACCATTTTGAACTGCTGCCACTTTCGATGCTCGATCAATCGTGGGGCTATTCGGAAAGATTGGGGCGGGTCTTGGCAGGGTTGTTGAAAAATCGTAAGGTGTTATGGGTCGCCAGTTCCGATCTCTCCCATTTTTATATTGATGAAACGGCCCGTTTGCTGGATGCCACGATTTTGAATGCCGTTGCGGATTATCACCCCGCAGAAATCATTGAAGCTGATGAGCAAGGGCGTGGATTTGCGTGTGGACGCGGGGCGATTGCGGCGGTGATGGTCGCGGCTCAAGCCCTCGGCGCAACACACGCCACAATTGTCGGTTATGCCACGTCAGGCGAAATTAATCATGATTTTAGCAAGGTCGTCGGTTATGGCGCGGCTCTATTTAACTAGGCGTCTATACGTAGTAGGAATCCCATGATATTAAATCGGGCCGCGATTGAAAACGTGATGGAGAAACACGCCGGGTTTTCTGGTGTAGTCCATGTACGGCAGCAAGGTGAGGCAATCTTTGGCGAAGGGTATGGGTATGCCAATCGCGCTGACAAACTGCCAAACACGATCAATACCCGGTTTGGCATTGCGTCGGGTACCAAACTGCTCACAGGGGTGGCAATTTGCCAGCTGGTTGAGCAGGGTAAACTCACCTTTGAAACCCGACTAAAAGATGTGGTTGATGTTATGTTCCCACATTTCGACCCTGCGGTTACGGTACGCCATCTATTGACCCATACTAGCGGCGTTCCCGATTATTTTGATGAAGACCTGATGGATGATTTTGGGGCGTTGTGGAAAAACTATCCGACCTACACCATGCGTGCCCCACGTGATTTTTTGCCCATGTTCCAGAACCAGCTTATGAAGTTTGCCCCCGGTGAGCGCTTTAGTTATAACAACGGCGGGTTTATCCTGTTGGGCTTGATTATCGAGGCGGTCTCGGGACAGGCTTATACGGACTATGTAACGGCAGAAGTCCTTCAGCGGGCAGGTATGGTGGATTCGGGTTTTTTCGCTATGAACCAGCTTCCAGCACGTACCGCACTTGGTTATATTGATGCGGAAGATGGCGGATGGCATACCAACATCTTCGAAGTGCCGATTATCGGGGGGGCAGATGGTGGGGTATTTGTCACCGCGCCGGATATGGGTCGCTTCTGGGATGCGCTTTTTACAAACCGCCTACTCAGCCCAGCAATGACAACACAGTTCCTGCATCCACAGGTAGAGGTTAATCCTGAAAATAACGATACCTGTGCCTATGGATATGGCATTTGGATGATACGCAATGGTGAAGGGATTCTCCGTTATTATGGCGTGGGTGGTGACCCGGGTGTGTCGTTTGTCTCGACGGTGTTTCCGAAGGGTCAGATAGAAATTACGGTGATTAGTAATGTTGATGATGGTGCGTGGCAAGTATTTGGTGATTTACTCTGATGCCCCTTGACGATTAAATGAGGTATTCTGAGCCTCTATGTATGCAGAAGTTGCGGTCAATCGTCCTCCAAAACAAACCTTTACCTATCATATTCCGTTAGATTTGGCCGGGCCGGGAGAGATTGTGCCGGGTCATTTAGTTGAGGTCAGTTTTGGAACAAGTAAGGAAAGTGGCATCGTAACACATGTCCATAACGTTAAACCAGCTTTTGAAACCAAACCAATAACCAAACGCTTCGATCAACAACCTGTGTTAACACGGAACCAATTGGAACTAGGTTGGTGGCTGGCTGAACAGACATTTTCATCAATCGGCTCATGTTTGTTTCTTATGCTACCACCGGGATTAGCAACAAAATCACAAGTTCGTTTTGAACTGATTATGGAAGAATATCCCGGCAATACAAAAGGCCAAAAACGGGTTTTAGAATTGCTGAAATCACGCGGCACAATGAGCAAGGGACAGTTAAAGAAAGCTATCCCTAACCAGACCGGCATGAATGTGGATGAAATAACAAGACAACTAGTCCAACGTGGAGTTATTAGTCGTGTCGAATTTTTAAAGCCCCCGTCTGTAAAGCCTAAATTTGCTCGTGTTGTTGCTCTTGCCATCCAACCTCATTTACTCTCAGACATAATTCATGAACTCGGTTATGAAAATCGCCGAGCTACCACCCTAATTCGGATTCTGGAATTTTTAGCCTCTTTGCCTAATCACAGAACCGACTCCAGCACTTTATATAGGGAAACAGGTGCATCGTTACAGCATATTGAGCAATTACTAGAGGATGAGGTGATATTTGTTGAGCAAGAGGAAGTATGGCGTGATCCTTTGGAACACATTACCTTTTCTCAAGATATCCCACCATCACTTACTGAAGGCCAAGAGAGGGTATGGAAAAGAATTAATGAGTATGGGACTTACAATAGAGAAAGTCAAAACTCGCCTGTATTTCTCTTGCATGGCGTTACTGGCTCTGGCAAAACCGAAATTTACCTAAGAACAGTTGAGAAGATTTTGAGTCAGGGGCAACAGGCCATTGTTTTGGTCTCAGAAATCGCGCTGACTCCTCAAACTATTGATAGGTTTGGGTCGAGATTTAATGGTCAAATATCTGTAATCCATAGTCATTTGACAGAGGGAGAACGGTACGATACTTGGCGTCGCATACGGATGGGCGAAGTAAAAATTGTTATCGGTGCAAGGTCGGCAATATTTGTACCACTAGATAATGTAGGGGTCATTATTTTGGATGAAGAGCATGACGATAGTTATAAACAGCAAGACCCTGAATATCCAACAGTACATTATCATGCCCGTGAAGTAGCGATTGAAATGATGCGGCAGAATCATGGTACGGTGATTTTGGGTAGTGCCACGCCGGATGTCACCAGCATGTTTCGGGCCGAACAGGGCGAATTTATCTATTTGCATCTGCCAGATCGGGTATTAGCCCATCGTGCCGCTGTCGAAGAACAGGTGCAGGCACTTAAATTGCAGTCGCCGCATTACCATGAAACTGAGGTCAAAGAAGCTGTCAGTTTGGAACTTCCTCCGGTGCAAATCGTGGATATGCGCCATGAACTGAAGGCTGGGAATCGCAGTATTTTTAGTCGGGCGCTGCAATCCGCGTTGCATCAAACGCTGTCGGCGCAACAGCAGGCTATTCTGTTCCTCAATCGGCGAGGAACAGCAACGTTTGTTATGTGCCGCGATTGTGGGTATATCGCCAAGTGTCCCCGCTGTGACACCCCCCTGACCTATCACGCACCCCAAGAGGCCCTGCGCTGTCATCACTGTGGGTATCACGGCCCTAATCCGCAAAAGTGCCCTGAATGTGGCAGCACCCGCATCAAACATTTTGGGACGGGCACAGAGCAACTCGACCGCTTGATCCAAGCCGAATTTCCAGAGGCGCGGGTGGTGCGCTGGGACAAAGATACGGCCTCCGAGAAAGGGGCACATGAAAGAATTCTCAGCCAATTCATTCACCGCGAAGCCGATATTTTGGTGGGGACGCAGATGATTGCTAAGGGCTTGGATTTGCCGCTGGTCACACTGGTGGGGATTATCTCGGCGGATACGGGTTTGGGCTTGCCAGATTACCGTGCAGGGGAACGTACTTTTCAGGTTTTGACGCAGGTGGCAGGTCGGGCTGGACGGAGCTTGTTGGGAGGGCGGGTGATTTTGCAGACCTATCAGCCCGACAATTATGCTATCCAAGCTGCTGCTAATCATGATTTTATGACCTTTTATCGGCAGGAAATGGGCTATCGGCGGATGCTGGATTATCCGCCCTATAAACGATTGGCCCGTTTATTATTCACGGATCGCAGTGAAGCCAATGCCCAAGAAGAAGCCGATACAGTGGCCCGACTGCTACGCCACCATCGAACCAAAGGCGATTTTTCGGCAACGGAAATCATTGGCCCGACGCCGTGTTTTTTCACCAAACATAATTATCTGTTTCGTTGGCAGGTGTTAATTCGCAGTACAGACCCCGTGGAATTTTTGCGCGGGGTGGAATTTAAGACGACGACAATTGTCGATATAGACCCGACGGATTTGCTTTGATTCCCCTTTTGGATGTAACACTAACCAAATACTATAGCGGTTTTCAACTGAGTTAGCCTATTCTCACACGGGGCTGAAGCCGCCGTGCTGAATCTAGTTTATATCACAGATCAGTCAGATGAAAACTTCTGTAGAATTCTTCAAACGCCTGTTTTCTGTTCTTAAAAGTTGCATAAAACGAAGCGCGTTGACATAGCTCCATACGCTATATGCCAGCCACACGAGGGCAATGATCGTACCAACAACACCTTTGGTCTGGCTTGCTTGAATAGTCATTGCCACAAAAGCATACATACAGCTAATGAGGAAAAAATCTGCTATGACTATACTGAAAAGACCCCCTATAAGAGATAGAGACTCAAAGCATTTCTCCAAATAGCCCTCAGATTCTCTATCGCTTCGGAGCGAAAAGAAACGAATGATGTAGTCATTAGCTGCTTCAAGGTGGGCATGTTCAAGAAAGCGAAGAACTTCATGAGATGATTTTTTTGTGCCGAACATATAACATTCAAAGAGGCCAATTTTGAAAAGCGGAATAAAAAACATCATTAAGAAAGTATAAATGAGCAATCCGCTAAAAAGTACATTTAGGGCGTCAACCAATTCTAGCCTCCGAACATAGGGAAGTTCTATGGTTTTTCAAGCAAGACCAATCAAATACTATACCGAGTGTTTTTGATTGACCTTGCTCGTGATACTCATCGTATCTTCCCCGAATCCTACTGCGTTGGTGCGGGGATATTCAATACATCCCCCGGATGAATAACGCTGTTTTGATTGACGAGCACCCCCGGATTAGCGGCAATCAATTCCTCAACCGTGATGCCATGATTCAACGCGATTCTAAATAGATTATCGCCTTGCTGGACGGTGTAGGTTTGGGCGCCATTCGCTGGTGGCGGATTGGTCGCCGGAACTTCTGAATTAGTGGCCGGGGGTGGTGCATTCGGATCAACCGTAGCGGTCTCTGAAACACAATTTGGAATACGAATTTCCTGCCCAATATTGAGCGAATTGGGATTAGCCGCCAGTTCGGGATTGACCGGGTAAAATTCTTCGACGGCAATATCGAGTTCAACAGTAATGCTGTACAGCGTATCGCCAGCCTGCACGACATAGATACATTTATCTGGCGGCGGGGGTGGCGTTGGGGTGGGCATTCCCGGCTCAAGCGTCAAGGTCAAGGTTAGGCTTGGGGTGGGTGAAATGCCTGTGTCGGCAAAACCGGGCGGCGGCAAGGTGGCTTGGGCCAGATCAACAGTAGGTCGTGGTGTGAAACTAGGCAGGGTCGTAGCGACTTCTCCTCCGCTTTCACTATCTTCAGGCGTGTTGACAGGCGGGCCTCCGACAATGAGTGTTTTGCTCGCGGCGCTTTGGGGCTGCGGCGTAAAGGTCGGCAGCGCGGGTGTATTGGAAGCCAATGGGGTACTAATCACCGGGTCAAGTTCCCGTAAGTTGACTTTGGTAGTGGAGGCGTTTTCATCGCTGGCATCTTTAAAGCAACCAGTTACCCCGAAGAGCAGCAGGCCCAACATAATTCCCAAGCGTACCGAGGGTCGTTTTAAAAATCGCATTCTTAGTCCCTACCTGAAAAAATTACCGTTCGTTAACTGCCCCCAATTGTAACCATTCTACCCCAGTCTTGCAGAAGCAATGTTTGAGAATGGTTGGCGATGGTGAGTCGTTTTGCTGTAGCTAGGGCTGTTGGATAGACTACAGTAGCGTTTATTGGTTGTTAGGAAACACGATTTTGAAATTAGAAAAATTAACCTCCCCTCGCTGGCTTGGTTCGTTGCTTATTTTTTGCACTGCCTTGTGGTTATACACTACTACTGCTGTACCCGGTTTGGTGGTTGGTGGCGGCGTTGAAAGCGAATCGGCGGAATTGCAGCGGGTCGCCAACCGACTCGGTATTGCCCACAGCACAGGCTACCCTGTTTATACGTTAGTTGGCTATGTGGCGGCGCGTTTGGGGGATTGGCTGAATCAGAACTCCTATACATGGATTACCTATAGTTCAGCTTTGGCAAGTGCTATCGCGCTGGTGCTGTTTTTCCAATTGGCCCTGCTGGTCGGTAGCCCGCCATCGGCATTTGGCGCGACGGGGCTGTTGATGGTCTCCAATACCCTCTGGCATATTAGCACCATTCCAGAGACACAGGCGCTCCATGCCATTTCCCTCATCGGCTTATTCTGGTTGATGCTCCTACATTTATCCCAGCCGCAAAAATTTGGGCCACTGGTCGGGATGGCGTTTTTGGCCGGGTTGGGCCTCGCCAATCACCGAACGATTGTGTTGGCATTTCCGGCGGTGGGGTTGGCCGTGCTGCTAAGTGGGGCATGGCGACGCCTGAAGTTGAACCAGTGGGGTATCTTGGCAGTGGCCTTGATACTGCCGATTTTATCCTATGGGTATATCTACCTGCGTGTGAATACCGACCCACATGTGGTGTTTAGCACCCGTCCCAGTTGGTTTCCCGCCGAGATGGACAATCAGATTGCGACGGACGTTATTCGCGGCAAATTACAGACGGGCGAGGGCTTGGAAGGCAATATCCGCCTACCCAAAGGCGATTTTTCCGAACGGCTCGATTTTGTGTGGGGTAACTTGCAAGATGAACTAACCACGATTGGGGTTTGGGCCGGGATACTGGGATTACTCCTACTGACGCTCAAAAATTGGCGGATAGGGGTGGTATTGGTGGCCTATTTGATTCCTTGGATGCTATTTTTGATGGCGTGGCGGCTGGATTGGAAAGCGGTGATTTATCAACATGCACTTGTAATGCCGCTGATTGTGGGGTTGATAGTGCTGGCATCGTGGCCGTTCTATCTAGCAAAAAATCTGGCGAAAAAATGGAAATCCCCTGTTCTGTTGGCGGTTTGCGCCCTGCCGCTGCTCTGGTTAGCGATCCATACCTATTTCCAAAATCGGCCTGAACGGGATTTGAGCCATGACCGACGCGGTGAAGAATATTTGGCCCAGATGGAATATCTTACACGGGGGGCGGTAGTTTTTGGCGGGGGCTGGTCGCCAGAGACATTTATTTTGTTGGAGTTTTTGGATAACCATCGCCGCACTGACCTGCTGCCGCTGGATTCGCGCAACGTGGATGATGTGATTGCTGAATCCTCAAATCTCAATCGGGATACCTATATCACGCCATTTTTCCGCAGCATTTTTGGGCTGTATGCGGGTTCGACATGGATTCAAGAACGTGGGGTCGCATTTTCTGGTACACACACCGAAATTTTTTTGCAGGTGCGCCCACCCTTTGATCCACGTTTACAGGTTGAGGCGGATGGGGCGACCATTGTTCAGACACCTATCGCGCCGGGGATTGAACTTTATAGTTATGCTATTCTGCCTGACCCGAATGGTATTCGTTTGGCATTGTATTGGCGGGCAACCGAAGCTATTGATACCCGCTACTCGGTGTTTACCCATCTGCGTCATTATGCGGCAGATGGCGGGGTGCGCTTGTTGAGCCAAGATGATGCCTATGCCCCCGTTGAAAATAGCTATCCAACGGATTTATGGGAGGCGGGCCAAATCGTGAAAGATACCTATTTTATTAAATGGCCTAACGAGCCATTACCAGCGGATGGCCTAAAAATTGTGATCGGCATGACGTTGAGTGCGACGGGGGATCGGACAGGCGAGTTAGAAATTCCATTCAACAAAAGGGACGGAAAATGAAGAGTTAGCAAAATTAAACCGCCGTCCTACAGTATCCCTGAACTATTTGTGATAAAATCCAGTTTAAGGCCATAATGGTCTTCATTCCTACATTTGCATTCTTCAGCGTATTAGGGCGGCGTAAACACTATGAAAGTGGTCTTGCCACGACAAAACGAAGCCTATGCAGCCGAAGTTGAGGTCAAACCCGAACTTGCTGCGTCTCAAACCAATCCAGTAACACGGCGATTGAACTATGCCGTCGTCATTGGGGCAATTGCAGTTGCCGCCATTGCCGCACTCGCGTATTTAGTGCTTGCACTCCAATTTCAAAGTCGTCCTTTCCTCGGCGTAATGCTTACCCACGATGCCAAAGTCCAACCTGTTGGGCCATTTAGTAATGAAACATGGTCGGGCTGGGATGTGGGCATGAAATCCGGTGATCGACTTATTGGTGCGGAGAGTGGTTCCAATCAGGTAGACTTGACTCAGGTAGATGACCCACTTAAATCTCTCAACGATCTATTAAATGGCTTAGAGGTGGGAAATCGGGTATTGGTCAAAGTGGAACGTGAGGGTAGCGGTCTTTCCCAAGTGGAACGTTCCTATCCCGGTGAAAACAATACTGTCATTTCTGAAGTGCTGCTCAAATTAACCACCTTCCCGCTGGCCGACTTGATTGCCCATTTTGGCGTTGGATTTTTCGCCGGATTGGTCATGTTGGGTGTAGGGATATTTGTGCTGTTGCGGCGCATTGAAGCACTGTCGGCCCAATTTTTGACGGGCATTTGTGCGGCTTTGGCAGTGGTGGAAATGGGTCGCCTAGATTTGATGACCACCCACGAGCTAGTTCCCTTATGGATACTCGCTGGCTCTATGTTGGGTGGTCTGCTGGTCAGTTTTGGCATGACCTTCCCCTCCAATCTGGCAGTGGTAGAACGGATTCCGGCGGTACGCTATGCCCCCCTGATGGTCGGGTTGATTTTGACGCCGCTCATCTATCAACTCTATATCAATGACAATGAGATCGCCCTAGTGATTCCGATTATCGTGACGATGGTTGGTGCGTTTGGCATGAGCGTGATTATGCTCTCGCGGCGGCAATACACTTTGTCGCCTGTATTCCGTGAACAAGCCAGCTATGCGCTTTTAGCGACATTTTTCGGATTATTCCCCCTCCTGCTCTGGACGATTTATCAATTAGCCAGTGGCGGTGAAGCCCCCACATGGTCAACCCCTGTGGTTCAAACATTGGCGGTGTTGTTTGTGCTAACGGTGGCCTATGCCGTTACCCAATATCATTTGCTGGAAACAGATCGCTTAATTCCAGCAACCATTGTGTATGTTGGGCTTGGAATCGCGCTGGTTGCTTCCTATTTTGTGGTGGTCAGTGGCCTCAGTTTGTTAGCTATCAATTCCTTTAATGCCGACAATCCGATACTAATTGCGCTTATCGTGTTGAGTATTGCGGTGGGGTTTGTTCCGATTCGCAACCGCCTGCGCGAACAAATTGATAACGTCTGGTTCAAGACGCGCCGCCAATATCGGGAACGCTTTGATGAAGTCATTCGTTCTATGACCAACGCGCTCAATTTGGACGACGTGGATCGCTCCATTCGCCAACCGATGCAAGAAACGCTTGCCCCCACTGATGTGTTGTTGTTTGTGCGAGACAGCGAGGCACAGGAATTTGTGGCACACGTCAACCCGGAAAGCGGACGACCCATCACCGATATGACATTCCCATTCAAGAGTGGGTTGGGTCATTATCTCCAAACAGAGGCCAGTCTGCTCTATTTGGAGCCGGGAGCGCAATTACCGCCGATGGTCTATCAAGAACGCTCCAAATTGGCGATTTTGAATACGCCGATTTTTGTCAGCTTGAAGGGGCGGCGACAGCTAAATGGCTTCTTGGCAGTGGGGACACGGCGCAACGGTGAGGCTTACAGCTATGAAGACCTACGCTTTATTCAAAATATCGCCGACCAAGCGGCCCTTGCGTTGGAACGTGCCCAGATCGTGCAAGACCTTGAACGTCGTTTCAAGATTCAAGACGTGTTGAGCCAAGTCTCCCGCGCACTCAACTTTGCGATTGACTTTGACACCTTGATGGAACTGCTCTATGCCCAAACGACCCGTGTGATTGAGGCCGATATTTTCTCAATTGCGATTGCCGACCATCTGTCGGGGCATTTGTATTATGCTTTCTTTGCTAGAGGCGATGAACGTTTGGAGCATGTCGAAGGTCGGCGCTGGACAATGGGACGCGATTTGTTAAGCGAGGTTGTCAATACCCAGAAAATTACACTGACCCCCGATTATGCGGCGGAACTCCGCCGTATCAATCCAAATGCCGAAGTCGAACCCCTGTATCAACAAATGAAGGCGTGGATGGCCGTGCCGCTGACGGCTGATACAACGAAAGGCGCGTTGGGTGTGATGTCTGTCGGGACAAACGACCCCACCATCCGTTACAGCGACGACCAGATGCGTTTGTTTTCGGATATTGCCAACGTTGCAGCCAGCGCGATTGACAAAACCCGTTTGTTCGAGGCGACCCAAATTCGTACTCGCCAATTGGAAGCCCTGAATCAGATTTCTAGCCAGCTATCCTTTGCGATTGAAGACCTTGACCGCTTGTTAAATATCATCACCCAAAGCGCGATGGAAATTCTCAAAGCCGAAGCGGGTAGTCTGCTGCTGTTGGATGACCCGACTGGCGACCTGCTGTTCCATGTCGCGTTAGGGCCAACCGCCGGGGCACTCGTTGGCAAGCGTATCTCCAAAGATGCCAGCAGCCTTTCCGCCGAAGCCCTCAAACGTGGTGAACCCATCATCGTAAATGACACCGCTCAAGACAGCCGTTGGCATGGGGAAGTGGTCAAGCAGGAAGATGAAGACGAGATGACCTTCCATTCGCGGGCCATCTTGACCACACCGCTGATTTCACAAGGGTCGCCCATCGGCGTGCTGCAAATTCTGAATAAGAAAGATCGCAGCATTTTTACCGAAGAAGATGCCCAACTGTTGACCACGTTTGCGGCGCAAGCAGCCGTCGCCATTCAAAACGCTAAGTTGTTTGAATCGCAAGATGCCCAATTGCTCCAACGGGTGGAAGAACTTGACCGGATGGCCGCGATTGACCAGCAGTTGAATAAGACATTGGAGTTGTACAAAGTTGCGGAAATCACCCTCAACTGGGCCATTCAACATGCCGAGGCCAAAGTAGGAGCGCTGGCGGTGGTTAAGCCCGACAGCAATATGATGCGTATGGCTGCCGTTCGAAACTATCCGATGGGATCGCTTTTCTTTGAAGGGGTCGGCAACGAGTTTTCAATTGAAGAAGGGATTTGGGGGCGTGTGATTCGCTCGGCAACCCCCGTTTTTTCACGCAGTCTCAAAACAGACCCGGATTATATTGAAACGTACCCGGATGCGGTCTCGCAAATTGTGGTGCCGATTATCAGCGCCAACGAAGCGATTGGGATTATCTTGCTGGAAAGCGATAACGAGACCGACCTCAACCTGCTAGACCTGCAATTCCTGTCACGTTTGGCTGACCATGCCAGCCCCGCTATTGCCAACGCCCAATTGTTTGACCAACTGCGGCATCAACAAGAGGCCCGCGCGGAGTTTGTGTCGTTTATTGCCCACGAACTCAAAGCCCCGATGACCTCAATGAAAGGCTACACCGACCTGCTGATGCGTGGCGTGGTCGGGCCAATTAATGACCAGCAAGGCGACTTTTTGAAAACGATCTATAACGCGGTTAATCGTATGGATGCGCTGGTTTCTGACCTGCGTGATATCGAGCGTTATGAATCCGGCCAGATGCGATTGGAAATGGGGTCAGTGGCTTTTGCACAGGTCTGCCGCGAAAGCCTTATCCCCTTGCAGCAGCAATTTGAAGATCGCCAACAACAGGTTGCTTTGGAAGTGCGCGATGACTTGCCATTTATCTGGGGCGATCACAAGCGTCTGATTCAAGTGATGACCAACTTCTTGACCAACGGCAACAAATACACCCCGCCCGGTGGTAAGGTCACGGTCAAGGTGGATGAATCGGTCAATTTGTGGGATACAGAAGGGGCGCGGCGTGTGCTGCATGTCCAGATCATAGACACGGGCATCGGCATTTCGGAAGAAGATCAGAAACGCCTGTTCCGTGAGAAATATTTCCGTACCGACAACGCCAAAGCCACCGACCAACCCGGCACAGGTTTGGGCATGGTGCTGACACGTGGCTTGATCTTACAGCACGGGGGTCAAGTCTGGGTCGAAAGTGAACTCAATGTCGGGACGACTTTCCACTTTACTCTGCCATTGGCTGATGAAGTGATGCGTGAGGCTACCTAATCGCTCAACGAGTGATTGAAGTCCTGCCTGAAATTGGTACTTGTGTTATAGTACACCTGCTATAACACAAGTTATTTTTTTTATTTCTTTGCCTAATCTTTCAACAGGACGTCTAAAATATGGTTGGTCAAACGATTGGGCCATATGAGATTTTGGAGGAAATCGGGCGCGGTGGGATGGCGCGGGTGTATCGGGCCTATCAGCCGAGCATGGATCGTTTTGTCGCTATCAAAGTGATCCAAAAATCCATCGCAGCCGATCCTGCTTCATTAGAGCGTTTTTTGCGCGAAGCCCGTCTCATCGCGCGGCTTGAGCATCCTCATATTTTGCCTGTTTATGACTTTAATGGGCAGCACGAACCGCCTTATATTGTGATGCGTTATCTGCCCTCCGGTACGCTGAAAGATATTACTTCAAAAGCACAACTCCCGGCGGGGGAGGTTATTCACGTCCTCCGGCAGTCGGCGGCGGCGTTGGATTATGCCCATCGTCAGGGGGTTATTCACCGCGATATTAAGCCGTCCAATATTTTGATTGATGCGGATGGCAACGCCTTTCTGACCGATTTCGGGATTGCCCGTATGATTGAGAGCAGTCAAGGATTGACCGATACGGGGATTGCAGTTGGCACACCCGGTTATATGGCTCCTGAACAGGGCATGGGTCTGGATATTGATGGACGGTCCGATACCTATGGTCTGGCGGTTATCGCTTTTGAGGTTCTATCGGGGTATTCGCCCTATTCAGCGGAAACCCCAATGGCCCTGATGGTGCGGCATATCAGTGACCCCATCCCCTCAATTTTGACCTTTAACGCTAATCTGCCCGCCGCCGTCGAAGAAGTGATGATGAAAGGGCTTGCCAAACAGCCTGAAGATCGTTATGACACGGCAGTAGAATTTGTCTCGGCGCTCAACAAGGCGCTGGGAGACAAGATTATCACACAGCCCGTCCAACTAAAGGAAATCGCCAGCCAAACCATTCATGAGGTCGAAAATGCACGGGCCACTTTTATTCAAGCACCGGGCACCCCCCCCACCGGCCAATCTACCAGCATCAAAACGCCCACTCCACCACCGCCCGATGACTCAACCCGGCATGTGACACCGTCGGGGGCCACACCACCCACTGCTCCTTCAACACCGCCTCCGCCTCCCTCACATCATCGCTCACAAGGGATACTGGCGGTTTTATTATTTATCGGCCTGTTAGCGGTAGCCGGGGCGATTGTTTTTGCTGCCCTGCAAAGCAATCAGGATGAAACCACCACCGATGCTGAAGCAGAACAGCAGACGCAGGTCGCCGCACAGACCCATACACAAATCGCGGCTGATTTGGGGACGCAAGGCGCAATCGGCACGCAGACACGGGTGGTGGTGGCACAGGCGATCAATACCCAACGGGCCAATGATGATGCGACCCAAACAGCGGATGCACGCGGCGCAATCGGCACTTCGACTCAAGAGGCTCGCTTGGCCGTAACCAAAACCCAAGTTGCACTAGAAACCGGAAAAACTGCGACAGTAGATGCCAGAGATACACTGACCGCTACTTTTTTGACGCCACTACCTACCGATACACCAACTGCAAGTTCAACCCCATCGGCAACGGATACCCCTACGCCTACATCAACCCCGTCCGCTACTGATACCGGAACTGCGACTGAGCGGCCATCGGCCACCCCGACGAGCACCAATACTTTGACGGATACTCCGACGGCCTTACCCACTGAGACAAGTTCGCCGTCTGCGACTTTTACCCCTTCGGATACCCCCACCGAAACGCCGACTGCTACGCCATCCGCGACGGTAACCTTTACGGCCTCGCCCACCTTTACCGCTTCGCCGACCTTGACACCGTTCCCAACCCCAACCCCGCAACCCGCCGGACAGATGCCATTTTTGGCGGATATGGAAAACGCGGATGTGCTGACGGGTTGGGCCTATGATGCAGAAGAGTGGCGCTTGGTAACTGAGGGCGGCAATACCGTTTTGGTCGGGGCGTCCGGTCTTTCGAGTTCATTGGCGATTTTGGGTAATGAAGTGCCCGAATGGACGGAATCCGGCACGACGGACATTATTTTGCGGATGCGTTTCCGTTTGCAGGATGTCAACAGCGGCGGACGGATTATTTTCCGTTACACCCCCTCGGATGGCTATTATGTGCTTGAAATTACGGGCGGACGGATTGTATTGAGACGCGGGCCGGCTGGACAAATTTCGCGCAGTAACGAACTCAATATGGCAAACGGCGTCGTGACGAATGTGGTCAATATCGGGACGTGGTATGAAATTATCGCGTGGATTGAAGGTGGGCGTATCTATATCTATTTGGATCGTCAACTGATTATCACCGCCAATGATACGTCGTCACCGCTACCTGCCGGGGCGATTTTGCTGCAAACCCTAGCGGCCAACGTCAATCCGGTCTATTTTGACGACATTATTGTGCAGCGCCCGGAAACGGCCAGCGATCATTTTGAAAATGCCAGTAGCCTACCCAGTACATGGGGGTATAACCCGATTTCGGCGGTGACATTAGGGTCGGCTAATAACAGTCAGTTCCTTGAGACATCGGGCGAAGTTTCGGTTGTACCCGTAACCTCTGTTCTGGGCGATTTCTTGATGTCCTGCAACCTCGCCAGCCGACAGGGGAATTTTTATATTCGGCTGCGGGATGCAACCAACGGTGTGCTGCGTTTGGAGGGACTCGCAGGTGATTTGAAGGTCGTCCATTACGACGCCGATGGCAACGTCGTTAAATCCGTGACGATTTCGCAATTCTACAGCCGCGATTTCAACGTGATTTTTGTGGAGATCGTTGGTGAGCGTGTGCTCATATGGGATCGGCGTGGCAATCTGAAATTGGATGAACTCTATCCCGGTTTGCCCCTGAACGGTGGAGTTGTTTTCCAGACGGCGGTGGCAGGCGATATTTTGCGCATTGATGATTGCCTGTTTGCCCGCACGGCAGTTTCCAGCACGGCTGAGGCTGAATTTGCCTTCGAGATTTTAGATGAATTGAATGATGCTAACCGCCGCCCCTATCGTGAATTGGCAACCGATTGGACTGAGGATTTTAGCGATGAAGCCCGCACCCGCGAGTGGTGGGAAGGACAAGGGCCGGGTGAATTCGTCTTTGATCAGAACTTGCCAGCCGATGCCGTCCATCGCCGTTATTATGAAGTCAATAACGATGGCGAGCAGACCGTCTATTGGCGTATCCGGCGCGAACTTGACCGCCGATTTACCGTGTTTGGGGATGGGCAAGATCGTACCACCTTCCGCGATACTAGCGATATTTACGTCAAAGTAGATATGCGCTTCCCCGAAGATGCCCCCGAAGGCAGCACCGGTTGGGTTGGGGTGCGTTCAGCGGTCAATGCCACCAATACGGGCCTTGACCAGTATCAAATCGAATTAACTAAAGAGGGCGGTTTGGTGCGGGCACGGGTACGGCCTTTCCTCCAAGACGACAAGACCTATATCTTCGATCAACTCATCGCGGATGTCGCGGCGGGGGATTGGTTTGAGGTAACAATTGTCGCCTACAATGATCGCATCGCCTTTTTTGTGAATGGGCGGTTGCTCTCCGGGGCGACCATTCGTCCGGCACGGCTGCTCGGCGGGACACTCTCGATTGGTGTTGAGGGTGGTTCAGTAGTGGATTTTGATGATCTAGTGTTCCGTGATACGTCGGTGAATGAATAGCTGTTTTCGTCGAAGCTAGATCGAAGTGGGGCGGATACTCAAATCTTCGCCCCTTTTTGTTGCTATTGAATGCCGAGGAGTTCGACCTCAAAAATGAGGGTGGCATAACCGGGAATCGCGCCGGGGTAGCCTTTTTCGCCATAGGCCAGTTGATAGGGAATGTAAAATTTGTAGATTGAGCCGACGGACATCAGTTGTAGGCCCTCTGTCCAGCCTTTAATCACCCCATCCAGCGGGAATGAAATCGGAATGCCCCGGCTGTAGCTACTGTCGAAGGCTTTGTTATCAAGGAACGTGCCATGATAATGCACTTCAACGGTATCTGTCGCTTTGGGTTTGGGGCCGTCGCTCTGTTTGATGATTTTGTATTGCAGGCCGCTGGCCGTGACGTGAATATCGTCGTGTTTAGCGTTTTCGGCTAGAAATTTTTCGCCGTCTTCTTTATGACCCATGATTGACTCCATTGGTTATTTGGCAGGGTCGGATGAGTGTACCATATCCAAAAACAATTGGTGCATCCGCGAATCGCCCGTGAGTTCGGGATGGAAGGCCGTCGCCAGTAGGTGATCTTGCCGAACGGCTACAATTCCGCCGTCTTCCAAACGCGATAGGATTTCCACCCCCGCCTTTTCATTAACCCCCGTCACGAGGGGGGCGCGGATAAACACGGCATGGAAAGGTTCGTCACCCATGCCTTTGATGTTGAGGTCGGTTTCAAAGCTGTCCACCTGTCGGCCAAAGGCATTACGATTGACTTGGATATCCATCACGCCGAGGATGGGTTGGTCGCGTCCAATGTCTTTGGCGAGGAAAATCATGCCCGCGCAGGTTCCCCACACGGGTTTTTCTTGGGCAAATTTCCGCAGTGGCTCAACCAACCCAAAGGTGACGGCGAGTTTGCCAATGGTCGTGCTTTCGCCGCCGGGGATAATTAGGGCGTCCAAAGTTTCCAGTTGTTCGGGTAGGCGCACTTCAACGGCTTTTGCGCCCAAACTTTCTAGCATATGTTCGTGTTCAATAAACGCCCCTTGTAAGGCGAGGACGCCGACGCGCATAATGGACGCTCCTTTGGTGCTATTGGCGAAGAATCTACGCCATTCATGCTAAAATGCTGTGGTTTGTTCCCCAACAGTTCTATCATATCGAATATTTTTGTCAACAGCGCAGTGATTTTGATGAAATCCACAAGCGCCTTTCTTGTAAGTTTGAAATCGCGTGGATTTTTGAGGTATGGGTCGAAACAAAACACCCGACCCTTGAATCTTACCTGATGAACGTCGCCAATAGGGAGGATTTAGACCGGGTGATTTATCAACCGCCTTTAAAGAGCGTCTGGCGCAGGAGAAATGATTACAGTGTCTCCCAAATCTCCATCTTGGCGTTGGTGCGGCGGATAACCTCATCGGTAAACTGTGAAGTCGAAGCCGACCCGCCAAGATCAGCAGTGCGGATGCCATCATACACGGCTTCAAGCGTCGCTTCTCGAATAGCACGGCTGGCACGTTTGGAAACGTCAGAATTGATATACCCTAGTAGAGCCGCCACAGCCAAAATCATCGCCATCGGATTCGCTACATTTTTGCCCATCAATGAAGGGGCCGTACCGTGTGGGGCTTCAGCCATGACGACCTGCGCGTTGAAATCATCATCAAAGCGAATGACCAATGATTCCGCCCCAGCAATACTGCCAAACATTTTCAGGACGAGATCGGACATCACGTCGCCATCGCGGTTGAGGGCGGGAATAACAAGCGCCTCCCCGTTGGTTTCGAGCAGCAGCGCATAGGTCGCATCAATCAGCTGTGGTTCATAACGTACCGAGGGGTGACGTTTGGCCGCAGTGTCCATTTCTTCTTTAAGCATCCCCTCGTACAGTGGACTAACGGTGTATTTGGGGCCACCAAAAACCTTCGCACCTGTTTTCTCGGCATGGCGGAAGGCAAATTCAGCCACGATGCGGCAGGTGCGCCGGGTGATTTTTTGCGTACTCCACGCTACCTCATCCAGTCCATCGCCCTCACGCCATTCTTTTGCGCCATAGCTACCATCTACCGCCATACGTACCACCGCGATGGGGGCATGAACACCCGCGATGGGATGGATGCGCGGGATACGGCGGCCCGTTCGCAGAATGACTTGGGCATCCAAGATTTCACGTAGGAGAGCGTTGGGACTGCCGACATCATCCGGATCGCCGGGGGTGATGGTGGCGGCTTTGAGTCCGAGGCCCGTTTTGTGCATGGCGGCCCCGGCATCATACACTACTTGGTTTTTGGTCTTGCGACGATTGCCAAGTGAGAGGTCAAAGTGTTGTAGGGTAACGGCCAGCCGGGTCACACTGGGGTCAAGCACACGCAGCGCCTCGACCAAAAGTTCCTGTCCGGTTTCGTCGCCCTCAAGCACAATAATGGTTGGGTTGGTCACGTTTGGAAAACACCTTTTCTTGGGTATGGATTGAAAATTAGGCTTTTGATGGTGGGTCTTTAGGAGGCAGATTCGCCCCATTCGTGCCATCAGAAGGAGCAGTCGGTGGTTTAGAGTCGCTTGGTTTTACCGCCGGGGGTTGACTGGTTTTGCGCTTGGGCAGGGCCTCTAACGCACTTTCGTCCAGCAGACCTGTTTTACCGCGTATCACTGGGGCGGTATGACGAAGATCAGATGCACCTTCTATGAGACTCACCAATTTTTTCATATCAATCGGTTTTTGCAACACATGATCGGCCCCCGCCTCTTTACGGCGATCTTCAAGGTCAAGCGCAGTATAGGCGGTGACAAAAACGATGGGCATGTTGGAGGTAAACGGATAGGCCCGCATCATCTTGCACAGCGCAAAGCCATCGAGTTTGGGCATCATGACATCCAATAGGGCAATGTCGGCTTTTTCGGTCTCGGCCAGCAGAATGGCGTCTACCGAGTTGAGGGTCGTAATCGCCTCAAACCCATGAATCTCGATGATGGTTTTGAGCAGATTGAGGGTATCGAGTTCGTCATCTACTACCAACACGCGCTTCGTCATACGATACAATCCTTGATCCTGACTAGTTTAGTCGCCCCACGGCAGCACTAAGACAGTTTCGGCACGATAGGCGGCAGCGGCATTAAACACCCCTAGAATGCCAAAAAAATAGGCGGCACGTCGGCTGTCATTTCCCCGCAGCGAGGCAAACAACCCCGGCATACTAATCAGGAAGTAGACCGCATATAGGTAGTAGGTAATCATACGCTTGGGTTTGACGCCTATGATAGTCAGGATAATGGTGACAATCAGGAGTAATCCCGCCAAGATCGTATCTACCCACATCGCCCCCCAAAAGTTGCCGCTCAGAGGTTTGTTCGTTCCACCCAGCCATGCTGCATAAATGCCGAGTAGAAAACAAAACATAATATAGGCGTTATTCAGCCCTTCATGCAAGTCTTGTAGTACCGTTTCCATAATTACTTGGTCGTTTCTGCGAGAATCGAAATATCGTAATTCATTTGGCGCAGGAGGGTATACATATCAAAATACATGCGCTCGCCCCAAAATTTATCGCCTACCAGTGGGAACATAATAATCAGCGGAAAAGTGATGTATTTGCCGGAAGGGGGGAGATTGAACAATGGTCCAGTGTGTGTCCCGGTAAACACCGATTCTTCAATCACCATCGCTTCGTCAATGGTTACGCTTTTGAGGTTAAAATTGGCATCGGGCATCCCATCAAACAGCCCCTGATAAAATGAGGCCACGCCCTCTTTGCCGCGATATTCGAGACCCGTCGCCATGATGATATACAGCGGGTCTTCCACCAATGTCGCCAGCAAACCGGGGATGTCGCGCCGATTTTCGGCCAAGACGTGTTTTTGCCACAAGCGCTTGTTATAGTGCAGGGACATGGGAATTCCTCGATGAAATTCAATTGCCGTTTAGGACACAATTGGGTCATTATAGCGTAGTGACCAGCCCCTACCAAGACGGAAAACCGCCCGTGCTTTCTTAAATCTCACCATAAAGGGCATTCAATTATACTTGAGAGTATATTTCAGCGAGGGCTAGAGACTATGAAAAGAAGTATCGCATTTCTCGTTTTCACAGCCATATTATTGAATTTTTCCTACCACCCAGCGAAAGCCCAGCAAAATGGTGAACCTCTTTTGATTTTGCAACATGAAGGGGTTAAGGAAGCCGCATGGAGTCCAGATGAAACCCGCATTTTATCATGGTCAATTGATAAGGAAACCATCATTGTATGGGATGCCACTTCGGGAAATGCCTTGCTTAACCTGTTTCATGGTGGCTTACGAGGTGCTATATGGAACTCCGATGCGAGTAAGATTTTGAGTTGGGGTTGGGATAGCACAGTGAAAATATGGGACTTCCAGACGGGCGAAAACCTTTTAACACTACAACACGATAGTCAGGTGAGCAAAGCATTTTGGAATGCCAATGAAACCCGTTTACTTTCGTGGTCGCATTTAGGGACTGTGTATGTATGGGATGCCCTCAACGGCGAAAACCTGCTTGAACTTCACCACGACACCTTTCTTTGGGGGGTGAAGTGGAATACTGATGAGAGTCAGATACTTACATGGGGGCAAAGTGATGAAGTTTATGTTTGGAATACTATAAGCCAAGAAAAGCATTTGAAGTTGCATCATAAGGCTGAGACTTGGGTTGTACAGGCTTTTTGGAATCATGACGAAAGCGTTATCCTTTCTTGGGGATGGGATGACACTGTGCGCTTGTGGAATGCCGATACAGGTGCGCCTATCTTGTTGCTGAGACTTGAGGAACGCGGCATTATGGGAGCGACTTGGAACTCCGATGAGAGCCAAATCCTCACATGGTCATATGGTAGAGCTACTGTGTGGGACAGTAAGACAGGTGAGGTTCTTTTTACTTTAGAACACCCTTTAGATACAGTATCAGATGCCCATTGGAGTCCAACAGAAGATCGCATTTTGACCGCAACAGAGCGTGGGGCTATTGCTATTTGGAATGCCAAAACAGGCAACAAAATCCTCGATTTGAACTATTCTGAACTAAAAGCAGATGAGGATCCATGGTTTTTACAAATAGCTTGGAGTAGAGGAGAAAATCTGATATTAGTATGGTCGCAAATCAATGATGGAATTATCTTGGATGCTCTTGACGGAAGTTTGTTGCAAGTCATGAGTCACAATATAGGTATTTGGGGAGTTGCTTGGAATGCCGATGAAAGCCGAATTTTGACTTGCGGCAGAGATGGATTAATCAAGATTTGGCAATCGCCAGCGTGAAAAGAGCCGGGGGTGTCCGGCTCCGTTGGTGTCTATTCAGTTGTAGAGGGTACGGCTCCCATACCCACTTAATTCAGATAATCGCGGAGATTGTGGGCAAGACGCGGGTGGCGCAAACGACGCAGCGCTTCTTTTTCAAGCTGGCGGATGCGTTCGCGGCTGAGACCAAATTTGTTGGCGATTTCTTCCAACGTGTGCGGCTCACCCCCACCCAACCCAAAGCGCAAACGCAAAATATGGCTTTGACGCGGGGTTAATTCACTCAAAACTTCTTCGATGGTTTCCTGAAGCAGATGTTGGGTCGCGGATTCTACCGGGCTAGGCGTATCTTGGTCTTCGATAAAATCGCCAAATTCGCTGTCGCCATCATCCCCAACAGGCCGTTCCAGTGCAATCGCGTGCTGACTGGCGTCCATCATGCTGCGGACGTTCTCGGCGGGCATCCCCATTTCGATCGCAATTTCTTCCGGTGAGGGCCGGCGACCCAATTTTTGTTCCAGTGTTTGGGCGGTGCGATACATTTGGCGGATACGTTCGGTCATGTGGAGGGGAATACGGATCGTGCGGGTTTTTTGGGCAAGGGCACGGGTGATGGCTTGGCGAATCCACCATGTCGCATAGGTGCTAAAGCGATTGCCGCGCTTGTAATCATACTTATCTACGGCACGCATCAGGCCAACGTTGCCCTCTTGGATGAGATCGGGGAAGGGAAGCCCTTGTCCCATATAACGCTTGGCGATGCTGACCACCAGACGAGTATTGGCCCGTCCCAAGTGTTCACGGGCGGATTGCCCATCAAAAATCAGGCTATCCATTTCCGCTAACTTGTTAGGATCAAAACTGTGTCGGCCAAGTGCTTCGAGCTTTTCCGCTAATTCTTTACCCCGCTCGATTCGTTTGGCAAGTTCAATTTCTTCATCGGCAGTAAGCAGTGGTTCTTGAGCCATTTGACGGAAGTATAGGCCTACTGGATCATCGGGAGAAACCGCATTGATGTCGCCAACTTCCGGGTCACGAATTTGCTCTGGCTCGAACTCTTCATCTACATCTACTGCCGTATCAGCCACAACTGCATCGTTGTCGTCTTGACGGAGTTCAATCCCAAGATCATCCAGTTCGTCCAGAACAGCCTCTATAGCTCCAACGTCCTCTCCTTCGGCTTCAATCACCTCCAGCACATCTTCGAACGTTACATAGCCACGCCGATCTGCCCGGTTCATTAGTTCCTGAATCACGTGCGTCTATGGCCTCCTTCGATTGTTTGATTTGGCTGCCCAACACCTATTTATGCTGCGAGGGAGCAGGTTTATGTTGGGTGGGTTTTGTTAGGTAAGAGTGGTAACTCATGCCCCTTTGTATAAACGATTAAAACTCATTGTAGCATAGTTTGTTGGGGACTGGAAGTATCCGCAAAACAGGAATTTATGTACTTCGAAACTTGACAAACCATCTTTTTTATCTGGATTCTGTAACTGTTTATACGCAGCAATTGGGGTAAAATGCTCACCTATCCGTCACAAATATGGAATTGGTGATTTTTTCCAATTAGGAATAAGCCTTCATGTCACAGCCATCCAAACTTCCTCGATCCTATCGTCCTGCTCGTTCGCTGCTGCGCCGTATATTGCTGCGGCTGAGTGCGCTGGTGGTAGGACTGCTGGTTTCCATTATGGGACTTGGGGTAGGGATTGTCGAAGCCTCGGATGGGATGCGGGGGGATGACTGTGAAATCCGCCGAGGGGAAATCATTGACCATGACTTTTATTTCTTCTGCAATAATCTGACGATTCGTGGCACGATTCAAGGTGATTTGGTGGGGGTAGCCTCACGGGTAAACTTGACTCGTGAGGGTCGGGTCATGGGGGATATTTTGGTCTTGGCTGGGCAGTTAACCATACAAGGCGAGGTCTCGGATGACATCCGGTTTGGGGGGGCAGAGCTAGAAATTACAGATCGGGCCGTCTTGCCCAACCCCACGTCGGATATTTTAGCGGGCGCGATTAGTGTAGATATTGCGAAGGGTGCTTATGTTCCCGGCGATATTTTGATGCTTGGGTATCAAACCATTATCAATGGGCATGTGGGCGGCAGCGTGGATTTTCAGGGACAGGCGTTGGTGATTGAAGGTGTGGTAGAAGGTGATGTAGATGCCATTGTAGGCGACCCCCGCGAAGAAACCAGCCGCCGCACGTTTCAGATTTTGCCCTATTCGATTAATTTGCGGGGTAATGGTCTGACGATTGGCAATGAAGCTGCCATCCGGGGGCATTTGATCTATGAAGGGACGCAGCGGGCCAATATTCCACGTAATACCGTTTTGGGAACTGTTGAATATCGGCGAGTGCGCGAGAACAACAATATCACGGAGGCCCAACGCCCTGACACATTTTTGAGCATTATGTGGACCTATTTTGCCCGCACGATGCAAGATAGCATCTCATTGATTTTGATCGGCATTTTGGCCCTGCAAGCGACCCCTGTGCTGATGGTTGAATCGGGACGGCGGGTGCGACGGGCGTTTATCCCAGCCGCAAGTTGGGGCTTTATTCTATTTTTCCTGTCATTCCCGCTGGCCCTGCTGCTGATGATTTTTAGCATCTTGATGGCGATGCTCATTTTGGTGCTGACTTTGGGTGAAGTAACCCTTAGCATCATCCTGATGGTTTTTTTGGTTACGCTCAACATTGTAGTGATCGGTGGATTCTGGTTTTTGCTGGTCTTTTTAGGTCGGGCCATCACTTGTTTTGTCATTGGATACTCGATTGTACAGGGTGTCCGCTATTATCTTGCCAGCCGGGTTGCTGGCCCGGATGACCCCCCTATTTTTATCCCCCCGCTGACAACCCGCCGCCAGCGCTGGATGGCAATGGCGATAGGTGTATTGACGGTTTCGTTGATTGCCAATGTCCCGATTTCGCTGCCCTTACCGATTGAGTTATTTTTGCAAGGCGCGGTGGCTTTTGCAGGTTTAGGCGCAATCTTTATGTATGGACGCGACGTGTGGCATATAACAGAAACCAAAGGCCGGGGTGGCTGGATTCCAACCATCTCCCGCATGACCATTCCGCCATTAGAAGACGGCAGTGATATTCCATTGGGTATGGATAATTTGCCCGAAGGGTTTAGGGGTTTCCCCGATTAACAGAACGGGAATTGAATTGTCATATTGATGACCGGTTGAAAAATTTGGGGGATTGCTCCACAATAGCGTGAATAAATCCCAGACAGCATTTGGATAGTAATTTAGGGTGAAAGGAGTCCCGCAGGGTTTGAGGATCGTATCGTAAAAACCCCTGCCCAATAACTTACCTATGATGAAAAAAGGCCGACGTAATTTAGTCCCAATTGTACTTTCGATAGCCCTCCTGTTGATGATGTTTGCCGCGATGAGTTTTCAGGCGATTGCCCAAAGCGGCGCAACAGCAACCCCGACCCCATCTGATGATTCAAATGGTGGGGCTACAGAACCCCGTGATTATTATGCCGACCCCGCTAGTTCTACTGGGGACGCTGAATGGACAATTGAAGAACGTAGTTTCACCAGCAACTATCCGAATGGGTTCCAATTCTCGGCCCGTGTCAGCAGCAGTAAAGGGGATATTGAGAACGCAACCGTGATGTGGTCACATGCTCCACGTAATCAGGGCCGCCGCGCCGCCACCTATGACGAAAGCACGGGGTTGTTTACGTCGGTCTATGACAACAGTGAAGGCACACCCCCTTGGGTTGCAGTCAATTATCGCTGGCTGCTTACCGATACGGCTGGCAATACCTATCGTAGCGAGTGGTTCATGGGTGAAGAATATTATGACGATCCCAGCCAATGGGAACGCTTTGAATCTGAGGACATCATCGTCTTTGTTGAAGAAGGCTTGCCAGAAGATACTGGTCAGCAAACCCTAGACGCAATGGCAGCCCAACGTGAAACCTACCGCCAAGCGTGGGGTGATGTCCTTTCCTACCGTCCGCGTGCCATTCTGTTTTCCAACCGCGCTTCGTTTGATGAATGGCGTGTTGGGCAAGGCAATCCGAATGTGATTGGTCAGACCAATGCGGCGTGGGGTGGTATTGTGCAGGTCGTTTCTGGCGGTGGGGTCATTGACCTTGCGTGGGGCACTGTTTTGCATGAAGTCGGTCATCTTTATCAAGACGAATTTGTACCCGCTGGTTTACCGGTAGCGACTTGGCAGAATGAAGGCAACGCCACCCTCTTTGAACTGTACCAGATGTATGATTATGAACAGCGGGTGCGTGATCTGGCGGCGAGTGGTCAACTACCTGCTCTACTCATTGGCTCTGGGCCAAGCCAAAATTCACAGGGGCCAGATGGACGCAATCGTTTAGGCTACGACATGGGCTATGTATTTTATAAGTGGTTTGTCGAAGTCTATGGTCTTGATGCTCACCGCCAATTGACCGAGATGCTTGGGCCTAGTGTCGGGTTTAACGCTGCGCTCGAACAGGTGACGGGTTTAACCACCCAAGAAATTGAACGTCGCTGGCGGACGTGGCTTGGGGCTTCAGCGGATGCACCAACGCCCATTCCAATTCCAACCATGCGCTTCCCACCAACCGTTACGCCGTTTATCTTCCCAACGGCTTCTAATTAGACAGTTTAGGGCGACCTCCCATGCAAAAAACCTATCGGCTCTCTCGTTGGTTCCTTATTGGACTGGTCGCCCTTAGCTTTTTGGCGTCCTCCCGGATTGCAGCGCAAGATAATGGTGAAGACGATTTTGTTGTCAGCCATCGGGCGCTGGTGGTAATGCCCTCGGTCATTCGTTTTCGGATCCGAGTCGTGGCGACCCGTGACGAAGTGGCTGAGATTAAATTGGCGGTGCGGGAAGATGAAACCCTTCTGCAAACTTTTGATGTCACCACGCCGCTGGATAACCTTTTTATTGATTTTGACGACGAGACCGAATACGAAATCGTGTGGGATATTCGGGGTGTGCCACTGCGTCCGTTTCTCAGTACCCTGACGTATGAATTTGAGGTGACAACTACCGATGGCGAGACTGCTGCTGTTGAGAATGAATTCATTTTTCAGCATGATACAATCGAGCAGTGGCAGTTAGTTGAAGGGGACACCCTGCAAATTTATGCACTGGGGGACGTGGTTGACTGGTCAAATCATTTACCCGGATTAGAACAATCCCTCGCCTTGCTGCGTGAAAATACCGGGTTTGCTGCCCCCGTCGGTTTGATGATCTATCCAGCCGATACCCAATTTTGTACGGAAGGTGAGGTTCCCGAAGATACGCCGGATGCGCCTCCGCCATTGGTGGTGATGTCGGAAGACCGTGCTTTCCCCTGTGACCCCGCCGACATGACAAGGTTTTATGCTAACAGTGATTTGGTGATCGCCTATGTAGGAGCCAGCAATTTTTATGATCGAGAGAGCGAGGCCTTTGCACCGCTGTTTGATATAGTCTATTCAACTCGTTGGGAAAATGCCGAAGTGCCTGCGTGGTTCAGGGTGGGCCTGCGTCAGCTATACAATCGCTTCAGTCAGGGCCAGTCTATAGCAAGGATTAAACAAGCCTTACAAGAAGATCGGATGCTATCCTTAGCCCAAATGGAAACCCTGCCCGCTGAAGATAGTGAGGATATGGACTTGTGGCAAGCACAAGCCTACGGATTCACACTCTTTCTTGCTGATGTGTACGGCGCATCTGCCCCCTTTGAGATTGCCAAAGCGGTATCCCCCACCTTGTCTTTGAATCATGCGATTCAGCAAACCACAGCCCAAACTGTAACCCGTCTATATTCCTTTTGGTTAACGTGGCTGGACACACAGAAAGCAATTGCCGCAGCAGGCTGGAATCCCTATCTGGAAACCACACCTACGCCTGTTCCGACCCGTACCGCGACTTCCATTCCGCCAACGCATACACCACGCCCCACCGCCACCGTTACCTTGACGCCGACTTCGACGTATCGGGGCGATTTTGTGCCGACGGTGTTCAGGGCAACCAACGCGCCGCCGACGCTGCCGCCAACCCGAACCTCCACGCCCCTACCACCCGGTAGCCTAAACCCAACACCGACGCCGCGCCCTGCCAACAATGATGAAGAGAGCAGTGGAGGGGTGTGTGGCACAGGTATTGGAGCGGTGCTTATTCCGGCCTTTGGCATCGTTTGGATGAATCAAAAGAAGCGAAAGCAAGCTAGACCTAGCTAAAAATCCATGACAGAATCTACCCGCATCAATCTCTATGATTTATCACTGACGGGCTTACAAGATGTGTTGACCCGTTGGGGCGAACCCAAATTTCGCGCCAAACAGGTTTGGGAATGGCTGTATATCCATAAAGCCAGTGATTTTGAGCAAATGACCAATCTGCCCGCCAAACTGCGCGAACGCTTGACAGCGGAAGCCTGTATTGGCGTCTTAACCATTGCCGCCGAAAAAGAAGCCCGTGATGGCACACTCAAACGCCTTTATCGCCTAAGTGATGGGCAGTTTATTGAAAGTGTGCTGATGATTTACGACGATGGTCGGCGGACGGCTTGCATCAGTACCCAAGCAGGCTGCGCGATGGGCTGTGTATTTTGTGCGACGGGTCAGATGGGGTTTGCCCGTCACCTGACCGCCGGGGAAATTGTTGAGCAGGCTATCCGTTTTGCGCGGATTTTGGAGGCCGATGGAGACCGTTTGAGTAATGTGGTCTTGATGGGCATGGGGGAGCCGCTGCACAACTACGATGCGACCCTAGAAGCTATTCATCGTATGACTGCACCGGATGGCTTGGGGATTGGACAGCGCCATATCACCCTCAGCACAGTCGGGCTGGTTCCAGCGATTCGACGTTTTGCCGATGAAGACCTTCAAGTGAAATTGGCGATCAGCCTACATGCCGCGACGGATGAAGAGCGCAATGCCTTGTTGCCAGTCAACAAACGCTGGCCCCTCAGTGAACTCATGGCAGCCTGTCGTTACTATATCGAAAAAACAGGCCGACGCCTAACCTTTGAATGGGCCTTGATTCAGGGCGAAAATGATACAGTGGAGCAGGCTTCCCGGTTAGGATTTTTGCTGAAAGGCCTGCTGTGTCATGTCAACCTTATCCCCTTAAACCCCACGACGGGTTATGAAGGCCAGCCCTCCAATCCTGAACGGGTCAAGGCGTTTATGGATACCTTGAATCTCTATGGCGTCAGTAGCTCGATTCGGGTTCGGCGTGGCATCGAAATCAACGCAGGCTGTGGTCAATTAAAGGCGGAAGTGATCCAAAAAAACAAAAAGGGCGATTCTTAGCAAACCGCCCTGAATGAAGCCTCGACGTTGAAAAGTTATTTGACCCGTTCTTGGGATACGGGCAGCGTGAAATAGAAAGTTGTGCCCACGCCTACCCGACTCTCTACCCAAATTTGACCGCCGTGCCGCTCCACCAGTTCCTTGCAAATCGCCAGACCTAACCCTGTCCCTTTGCGGCGGCGATTGAGGTTAAGGTCAGCCATCGAGAAACGATCAAAAATGGTGGGCAGGTTTTCGGCAGGAATCCCTTCGCCTGTATCGGCGACACTAAACATCAAGGAGTCTCCATCGCCAAGTTCGGCCCGTACCAGAATTGTGCCCCGTGAGGTAAATTTCAATGCGTTCGAAATCAAGTTCACCAATATCTGCTGGATACGGTCAGAATCCCCCCAGACAGGCGGCAAATCCGGTGTCATTTCGATTGCCAGTTCAACCTCTTCATTTTGGCGCAGTCCTTCGGCGATCCCAAGCGTCTGCTCCAAAATTCCACCGATTTCCAGTGTTTCGGGATAAAGCTCAAGGCCACCCTGTTCCAATTTGGAGAGATCAAAAATATCGGAGACAAGGCGCAAAATTTGGCGGGTAGCACTCAGCGAACGGTCAATCCATAAGACCTGATCTTCGGTGACATCACCAAACACGCCTTCTTTCATCATGTCCAACGCACCAACAACGGTATTGAGAGGAGAGCGCAGGTCATGAGCAATATTGCCGAGCAGGGCAGTACGCAGGTGATTTTCTTGCATGGCAGCTTCCCAATTGGCGGTGGCCTGCCAGCGTGCTTCTTCTAATTCGGCGGTACGTTCGCGCACCCGTTCTTCCAGTTCAGCGGCAAAACGCTCGCGCTGCTCATTCAACTGGGCATTTTCAATCGCAATGGCCGCCTGCCCCGCGAAAATATTGAGGAGCGGGATGTCTTTGGAAGTAAAGGCATTGGGGACGTCGCGGTTTTCAAGATACAGCACGCCCAACAACTTTCCGCGTGAACGTAAGGGTACACACAGGATAGATTGCAGGCGCAGTCGGAGCACACTTTTGATGGCATTAAAATTGTCATCTTCCAGTGCGTTGCGGGTGAGGACGGGTTCGCCTGTGGTAATGACCTGTTGCACGATTGACCGACTGACCGATTGGCCTTCACGATCCGATGGGTTGCCATACTTTACTTGAAAGTTCAGTGTGCCATCCGCTTCAACGAGGACGAGATAGCCATGCTGCCCCCCAGAAAATTCGACGGCCTGTTGCATGACAAATTCCAACAAGGGCTGTAATTCACGATTTTCGGCCATGCGGCGGCTAATATCCAACACCCGCTCAAGGGCAGAATCTCTTTCTGTATTCTCGTCATTCATGTTCAAGATTGCACCCCTCCCCTACTTCCAATAATCACGCTGTTATCTCCAATTCTATGGCATTTTGGGTGTTTGACGCTTCGACTTTGGATCCCCCACTGGCTTTTTTCGGCTGGGCCGTTTAGCCACAGGCGGCGAGGTATCCAATGTTTTCTTTTGCGTTTCGAGTTCCTTTAGCAACCCTTCGATCTTGTCTTGGTTGCCATAGGTTTCACCCCCGCCCATTTTGAGAAATCGCTTTAAATCGGCGATAGCCTGCTTAAAATTTTGGAAATCGGCGTTGAGCAGTCCTCGCGCCAAATAATGTAAGGATTCGTCCGGTTCAAGGCGAATGACCCGGTTCAAATCATGAAATGCTGCATCTAGGTTGCCCGTCATGATATAGGCGTCGGCGCGGTTGGCATACGCCTCAGCAAAATCGGGGTCAAGCGCAATGGCCTTGCCAAAATCACGGATGGCCCCCCGAAAATCCTCCTGTACTTTGCGCATCTGCCCCCGATTGTTATAGGATTCAGGATAATCAGGGTCAATCTTAATAGCGGCGTTCAGGTCTTGAATCGCTTTTTGCATATCATCCAATTGGAAGTAGGCAAAGGCGCGTTCGTTATAAGCATCCACATTTTCGATGTCGAGGGCGATAGCTTTCGAAAAATCTTCAATCGCGGCTTGATATTCTGCCCGATCCATCCGCAGCAACCCTCGCGCATGATATGCCCCGGCAAGTTGTGGCTCTAGTGCAATGGCCCGATTAACATCCGCGATGGCCTTCTCCCAATCTTCCAGCCGCGCATAGGTAAAAGATCGCTGTAGATATATCTCGGCGGTGGGCGATTTATCAATCACAGTGGTGAAATCAGCAACAGCGGCAGGCAGATTATCCATATCCAGATGGGCCAAGCCTCGATTGAAAAAGCCCTCTTCCGAGTCAGGATCAAGTTCAATAGCTTGGGTAAAATCCGCCAAGGCTAGGTCGGGTCGTCCCACGTCCATATACAATGTTCCGCGTTCGTTATAAATCGGCGGAAACCGCGCTTCAAGCCGGATAGACTCACTAAAATCGGCTAACGCGCCCTGAATATCAAACAGGTCGGCTCGAATCATGCCCCGTGTGTAGTAGCCAAATGGGTCTTCGGGTTCACGTTGCACAAACTCATTTAAATCGGCAAGGGCCTTATCCGTCTCACCATAATCCCCCCACGCTACTCCCCGACTGTAGTACGCACCGGGGAAATCCGGATTATGTTGGAGCGACTGGGTAAAATCATCAATTGCTCCCTCAATGTCGCCAATGTCCATACGGGTAATGGCCCGCACATAATACGTTTGTGATGAGGGATCAATCTGGATCGCCTCGGAAAAATCGGCCAGCGCTTTGTCCGGTAGCCCTTTCCCCAGATGAGCACTCCCCCGGCTGAGTACCGCTTCCACCATTTTGGGTTGGATGCGGAGGGCCTCATTAAAATCTTGAATAGCAGCGTCATAATTGCGCTGTTCACCGCGTGCAATCCCACGATTGAAATGAGCTTCGGCTTGTAGCCGCGTAATCACCGACAATTCATCATAGTCTTGCATCGCCCCATCAAAATCACCCAAGTTGGCGCGGGCAATGCTCTGGTTCTGAATAGCCACCGCATAGACTGGAAACTGGCGGAGAGATTCGTCAAAGTCGTCTATCGCCCGATCAAATTGGAAGGTGAATAGATAACACAGTCCGCGATTGTAATAGATGGCGGCGTCGCTCGGATCAAGCCGCAGCACTTGGGTGAAATCATCAATCGCACCTGCGTAGTCGCCTTTTTCAGCTTTGGAAAGCCCCCGCCCTCGGTATGTTTCTACTATTTTGTTTATGTTTGCCATATACTTCCGAACCGTCTCGAACTTGCGGCGTGTGTCTGGGGAGTTACACTACCCATCTGCATAATTGTATAGGTTCGGTGCATCAGAGGAAAGTCTAGGCCATTTGTTTGGATGGACTTATTCGCCAGTCGCCCCACCACGCCCCAAACTTTCCAGTAATTCCTTATATTTTTCCATGACAAACTGGCTTTCCTGATTTTTAGCGACTTCCTGTGCCAAGATTTCACGCATGGTGTCCAGCAGTTCTTGTTCGGTCAGGATGCCTTTGCGAATCAGACTGCGAGCAACCGCACGGGTGATGATAAGAGCCTCGACGCCGCGCTCGCCCATCGTCAACAAGCTGCCAATAAAATCGCCAAAAATTTCTTGTGTGTTGCGAATATCCGCCATTGGTCTATTTCCTTATCGGTTTGGGTAAAAATTCCAAAAATGCAGTAGGGGTATTTTAACCTAAACCTTTTAAGGCGCTACCTTTAATTAAGTAGTGAAATCAGGACAAATAGGGTCGCACGAATTTTTAGGGGGTGGTATCAAATACCAGCGTCCACAGACCACCAATCGCAGCAGCAGTATCTAGCAAGGTTGCCACTTGGGTAGAGACATCCACACTCAACAGGCCAGCACCTGAACTGGTAAAGCCATAGGTGATAAACCATTGACCATCGGGCGACCATGTGGGGGGTAATGCGCCTTCAATGGGGAGTTTGGCGGGGTTGCTGCCATCAAGACCGCTGAGTTGGATGCCATCGTTAAAATAAGCCACTGCGCCACTGATGTTGGGGGTGACAAATGTGCCTAGTTCGCCAACGGGCAGGCTATTTTGTTGATAGGTTTGACCGTTAATCAAGATTTCGCCCATCCCGCCAACCGCTTGGAAATAGGGGCTACCGACCAATCGCACATCATACCAATCGCCTGTTGTAATTTGTACGGGAGTATTGGACGCCAGTGCCATGACATAAATTCCCGGCTCAAAAACCAAACTGACGGCTTGGGAAGGAACGGCAAACGCGGCAATATCGCTTATAGGGTCATAGACAGGCAGGGTATTTTCCGATGCTTCTGGTAAATAGGCGGTAGCCGTGCCGTCGCTTAAATTCCATCCATAGAGGCCGCGTGCCCCGGCGGTGTAGCTGGGGGGCGAGAAGAGCAATGTGTCGGTTCCACGCCAACCCACACGGGTGACATCATTTGGATAAAGCGTGCCATTGTCCAATGTCAGGGTTTGTCCATCGGCTGTATGGATAGCATAAATTCCCTGACTGACATAACCCGCCCCACCAAACGTTTCCAAATTGCTATAGGTGAGCCAATTGCCATCCGGTGACCAACTGAGAAAGGTTGCCGCACCGGAATGATTTTCAAGAAGGGCGGGGATGGGATTGGCGGCAAAATCCACCAAGTAGACATTGGCGCTGATGCCGTCTTGCCCTGATACGAACGCCAACCGCTGTCCATCGGGCGACCAAGCAGCGGTGGTGACGGCCCGCGCCATTTCATACAAGGGGTTGCCCAAGTCAGGTGGTTCGGTGAAAATTGGGAGATTGGCTGGGAGTAAGCTCTGTTCAAATAGCAGGGCGGCGTCGGGCACACTGAACACTTTCAGCAAGACAGGGGAGCCATTGGCATAGGGTTGAGCATAGATCACCGCGATTTTTTGCCCATCGGGGGAGGCGTGTAGGGCATAAACGGGTAGGTCAATCGCGGCGACAAACGGTTGCGGCGCACTCCACTCCTCCGATGAGAGGGCAATCAGTGAAAGACCTGCTTGATCGTTGATATAGACGATATAGAGAGGATTTGATTGAGCTTGCGATACAACCGATGGATGGGCTAGAAAAAGGATAATGGCAACCAATAGGCTAATAAAACGACTACTTTTGAACATAAGCCGCCACCAACCGCCGAATTTCGCCCAATAAAGCATCCCGACCATAGGCCCCTTTTTGAATAATTTTTTCAACGCTGCCATGCAACCGCTGGCGATCCTCGCTGCTTAAGTCCATCGCAGTCACGACAACCACCGGAATATGCTGCCATGTTTCGTGGTGGCGAACTTTCTCTAAAAATTGGAAGCCATCTACCTCTGGCATCATTAAATCGAGCAGGATCAGGGCGGGTTGATTTTCTTCAATGCGTTCCCAGCCTTCTCGTCCATTCTCAGCTTCCATGACCTGCCAGCCCTCAGTTTTGACCATATCCGCCAGCATGGTGCGTGTATTCAAGTCATCCTCTACAATCAATACTGGACAAGGCGGTTGGGCACAATCATAGCGTTTGAGTACACTAATCAACCGATCTCGTTCAATCGGTTTGGTCAGAAAATCGGTTGCTCCCAGTGCATAGCCGACATTTTTATCATCACGAATGGTCAAGATCACAACCGGGATGTGGGCCAATTCAGGGTCAGCTTTGAGGCGGGTCAAGACATTCCAGCCATCCATCTCAGGCATCACAATGTCGAGGGTAATGGCGATGGGATGGATTTCTTTTGCGAACCGTAGTGCCTCTTGTCCACTCTGGGCGGTGACAACCGGCAACCCTTCTTCTTTGAGATGATATTCAATCAATTCGCGGGTGGCAGCGTCATCATCCACGACCAACACCGGACGGCGATCTCCCGTTGCTTTAACGGCGGCACTGGCTGGCGCAGTGGCAGAGGGGACAACGCCGACAGGTTCAACGACTTGGGGCAACCAAACCGTAAAAGTCGAGCCTTGCCCATCAACGCTGACAAATTCAATATCCCCGCCCATCATCTGGCAAAAACGGCGGGTAATGGCTAATCCCAGACCTGTGCCCCCATATTGACGGGTGGTACTGCTGTCGGCCTGCATAAATTCTTGGAATAGGCGATCTTGCTGCTCAAGTGGAATCCCAATTCCAGTGTCTTGCACCGTAAATTGGAAACCTGCCTGATTGCCTTTTTTCTGGGGCTGTGCCGTCAGCGTAATTGTGCCTGAATTGGTAAATTTGGCAGCATTGCTGAGGAGGTTAAACAAGACCTGTCGCACCTTCGTCAAATCAGCGTGGATATGACCCAAATTTGGCACGATATTGACATTTAATGTGTTTTGGTTGCGCTCCGACAAAGGACGGACGGATTCAATCACCGTTTGCAGCAAATCTTCAATGGCAAAAGATTCCAGATGGAGTTCCATCCGGCCTGCTTCAATTTTGCTCAAATCCAGCACATCATTAATCAAACTCAGCAAGTGTCGTCCATTTTCGACCACTCGATCCAGCCGATTGACCTGCTTTTCAGTGACCGGTCCATAGGTGCCGTTGATAATTAACTCACTGTAACCAATAATCGCGTTCATGGGGGTGCGTAATTCATGGCTCATATTGGCAAGAAAAGTGCTTTTGGCACGATTGGCAGCCTCGGCTTCTTCTTTGGCGTGGCGCAGTTCGGAAGTGGTTTTTTCGAGCGCCCCCAACATCGCATTGATTTCTTGACCCAGTATGGTAACTTCGTCTGTACCACTAAGCGCTACCCGTTCCGATAAATTACCTTGTTCGCCAATGGCTTGAACGGTCATGCCAAATTGAGTCAGCCGTTTGACCAGCACCCGATCTACCAAAGTCCACATCGCCATGCCAACGACCACCCCGATACCGACCAGTGCAAGGGCGAAATAGAGTAAGGTGTGTTGGCCCTGCTCATAAATATCACGGGCTTGATCTACTCGTAATAAAAGTGCAGGATTACCCGCCACATCATCCATCACGGTGTAACCCGCCACCCGATTTTCGTTCAGGGGGTCAACATAAATGGCATTGCCAGACGCCAACTCCGATTCGGCTTGCTTAAAATCCTCTGGGAGTAGAGGGTCATCAATAGGGTAGATTTCCAATGACAGCTTCAGGGTTTCCGCTAACGCTGCGATCTGTGCTTCATCTATATAGCGTCCCCAAATAAATGTCCCAGTGATTGGCCCGGCGCGGGTGCTGGTAATAATGGGTGCGGAGGCGACTAATAAGGGGGTGTTGTTGAACAGCACGATCCCGCTTGTGCTCTGATCGGTTCGTTGATAGGTGGTGAAGGATGGAAAAGCAAGGATATTATCAATGACTTCTTGGGATAGTGGAATCAGTTCATCGGTGGCGCTGTCCAATTCGGCGTCATGGATGACAATCCCATCCACATCCAAGATGATGAGGATGTCGGTTTGAATGGTTCTAAAAACATCTGCGTGCAGGTTCGTTTCAATATGCTCTGGATAACGACCTTGCGCGAACTGCCATGTCTCGTCCCATGCGGCATAATCAACGGTTGATTTTCTCAGGTCATCCACATTCACTTGGAGGGCATTTTTCGCCCGTTGAACGTTTTGTTTTGAATCATCCTCTTCTAACTGACGGTAGCTATCCAGCAGAATGAATTGGGAAGCCCCCACCAGTAGCACGACCATGCTAACCAACGTAAGGACGATGATAAGGAGCGTTTTTTGGCGTAGTTTCATGGTTTCTGCATTATATGATTTAGGGACGGGTGTCTTGGTCAGGTGGATTCAGGCGCGGTGGGAAAATCTGGCCGCTTAACATCAGGGTTGGCGGTTGGCTTTCTTCACGAATGGAAGTCAACTGCGGCCCCAGCCATTCATTGAGCGCTACGCAAATTTCCGCCCCAATTAAGACCAATGAGAACGTATAGTAGGCCCACAGCATAAAGACGACCACCGTTGTCACCGAGCCATAGATATAGTTTAGGGTCGAAATATTGGAGAGATAATAGACAAAGACCCGCTTGGCAAGCTCGAACGCCAACCCCCCAAGCAAAGCCGAGGGCAAAATGGCATCCCAACGCAAACGGGCACGGCGCGGCAAAAATCCATACAACATCGCAAAAATGGCCGCATTAAAGGCTGTTGGAATAAAAAGACTTGCCATGCGCAGCCACGTATTAAATTGATTCAAAAACAATAGATTCAAAAAGCTGAATAACAGATTGGTGATGAGCGAGGCGACCAAGAAGATGATGAAGGTGCTAATCATAAACACCCCAATCAGACGGCGCTCATAAATTTTGCGGCCCGTCGGAACGCCAAAGGTTCGCCCCAACACCGCTTCCAAGTTGCCAAACAGACTGCTGGATGACCAAACGAGGGTGATCGCGGCGAACAAACTGACCGAACCGCGTTCATCAAGGGCCAATGTGATGCCATCTTGCAGCACCGCCGCCGTTTCGCCGGGGAAAAACAGTGCCAAGACATCACCGACCTGTGTACGGGCTGAATCTCCCACAATGGAGACACCCAGAACAATGATCAGCAGAATCAGAGGGAATAATGAAAACAGGGCATAGTAGGAGAGGGCAGCGGCCTCGTGTGGGCCATATTTGGTAAAGCGATAGACGGCGTGAAATAACTCCCCAAGCAAGCCATCCGTCATGTTATTTAGCCGAACCAACACCCGTTCAACCGGACGACTAATGGACAGCCAGAGGTATTTCCAGAAATTTCTATCGAATAATCGCTTCACCAGCTTTTCAGCCCTCAAGAATGATTTTGGGGGCGATTATAACAACCGCCCCCGATTTTGGCCTATTTTGCTTGGGCGAGGCGATCTTCGTACTGCTGTTTGTAATATTCCAGATACTCGCCTGTCTTGATTTTGCGCCACCACCACTCGTTATCAATATACCACTGAATGGTTTGACGCATGGCGGTTTCAAAGTCGGTTGCCGGATGCCAGCCAAAATGTGCCCGTAGTTTGTCATTGGTTAGGGCATAGCGACGGTCATGACCGGGACGATCTGCGACATATTTAATCAGGCTTTCGGGTTTACCAAGCGTTTCCAAAATCAACTTGGTTATTTCGATATTGTGGCGTTCATTTTCGCCCCCAATGTTATAAATCTCACCGGGAGCACCTTTGTGCAAAATCAAATCAATCCCGTCAGCGTGGTCGTCTACGTGCAGCCAATCACGCACCTGCATCCCATCCCCATACAGTGGCAGGGGGCGGTTATCAATGGCCTCAGTGATAAAAAACGGCGCGATTTTTTCAGGATATTGATACGGGCCAAAGGTGTTGCTGCCACGCGTCACGGTGGTGTGCATCCCATAGGTTACTTGATAGGCCCGCAGCATCAGTTCACCCCCGGCTTTACTGGCGGCATAGGGACTGTTGGGTTCTAGCGAATCACCTTCTTTGAAATAACCTTCGGGGATACTGCCATAGACCTCATCTGTCGAAACGTGATGGAAGCGGGTAATACCTAATTTGCGGCAGGTTTCGAGCAGAATATACACCCCCACCACATCCGTATGTACAAAGGCGTGGGGATTCAAAATGCTGCGGTCTACATGCGACTCGGCGGCGAAATTGACCACCGCATCAATCTGATGATCTTTGAAAACGCGCTGGACGGTTTCTTCGTGGGCAATGTCGCCTTTTTCAAAGCGATAGTTCGGTTCATCATCCACTTCCAGCAGATTATCGAGATTGCCTGCGTAGGTCAGCTTATCCAACACAATAATGTTGTAGTCGGGATATTTTTTGACCATGCGGCGCACAAAGGCACTGCCGATAAATCCGGCCCCGCCCGTAACGAGAATGTTCTTCATTGTGGTTCAATTCCTCAAACTGGCTATTTCAACAAACGAACTTGGCTATAATCGCCCAACACCATTTTATAGGCATGGGGTTTGGAATCGGCAACACCGACATCGGCATAACGTCCGATCAGGCTGTCTTGGATGCGCACAGGCACATTCGAGATGCGGCAGTGTTCCAAAACAAGGCAGCGTTCCAATTCGCTATTTTCGACCACCACATTGTAATAAATGCTGGTGAATGGGCCGATAAAACTGTTCACGATGCGCGAATTTTTGCCAATGATAGCGGGGCCGCGAATCACGCTGTTAATGACCTCCGCTCCTTCTTCAATGGTGACACGATCATCCACCAGCGAACTCGCATCTACGTATCCCTTGATGACCGGGACGAGTTCGTCCAAAACTTTACCATTGGCGTCAAGCATGTCATGGGGCTTGCCTGTATCAATCCACCACCCGCGATGCACGTGGGGGAACACAACATAACCATTTTCAATCAGCCATTGAATCGCGTCAGTGATTTCCAATTCGCCGCGTTTGGAGGGCTTGATGGAATGGACGGCCTTAAAGATATTCGGGTCGAACATATAAATGCCGACGAGGGCCAAATTAGAAGGCGGGTCGGCGGGTTTTTCCACGAGATATTCAATGCTGCCATTTTCACGTAATTTGGCGACGCCATAATATTGGGCCTCGCGCACCGGAGTGAGCACAATTTGGCCGTTCCATTCAGGATGGTTGCCAAAATCCTTGATGAGTTCACTGATGCCGCCTTGCAGCACATTATCGCCGAGGAACATGACAAAGCGCTCATTGCCCAAAAATTCTTGGGAGATTTTGACGGCGTGACCCAACCCTGCGGGTGCGTCTTGCTCAATATAGGTAATGCGAACGTTGCCAAATTGACTGCCATCCCCCACTGCTTCACGGACTTGTGGGCCAGTATCGCCAATCACAATGCCGATTTCTTCTACCCCTGCGTCGCGGATGGCTTCGATGACCCGGAAAAGCACAGGTTTGTTGGCAACTGGAATGAGTTGTTTGGCGCGGGTATAGGTCAGTGGATACAGCCGTGTACCTTTCCCGCCGCTGAGAATAAGTCCTTTCAAGGTCATCCCCTCTGTTCTCTATAAAACACGATTTTGAAACGGCATCCGATGATAAATTGAGATGCCCAATCTATTTTGTCGTTAGCGATAGCTCATGGAGGTGCGGTCGGGTTTGGCGTCGAGCAATACTGCGCCTAATAATCTGACTCCCACGCGCTCTAGTTGAAGTTTAGCACGGGTCGCATGGTCGCGGCGTGACTTATTGGCTTGAACAACCAACAAGGCCCCACCTAGTTTCTGTCCCAAAACCAACGCATCGGCGGCGACCAAGACGGGCGGCATTTCGAACACCAAAAAATCCGCCGACTTCATCAATTGCTGAATGACGTTATCCATCCGCACCGAAGCCAGCACATCCACTGGATTGGGCGGTAATAGGCCGCTGGTCAGCACCCACAGATTTTCAACTTCGGTCTCGTTTACGGGCGGATTTTCGAGGGCGCTGTTTTCCAAGACCATCGTGGTCAGGCCGCGTTCATTCGGCAGACCCCAGATGGTATGCTGTTCGGGTCGGCGCAAATCGGCATCCACCAAAACCGTCCGCCGTCCACTTTGCGCGAGGGTCACGGCGAGGTTGGCGGTAGCGACACTCTTATGATTGTCCTGCGCAGGGGCGGTCACGCCAATGGTGATGACCTGCTGGTCGAGATTGCTGAATAACAAATTGGTTCGCAGGGTGCGATAGGCATCCGACGCTGGTGAACGTGGGTCTTTTAGGGTAATCAAATCAACAGCCATGATTTATTCGGCCTCCGGCACAATCGCCAACAACGAGATTTCGAGCAATCGCTCCACATCCTCAGCGCGGCGCAAAATATTCGATTCCAGATATTCCAAAACGAACACCGCGATAAACCCAATGATGAGACCGAGAATCGCGCCTGCCAGTACATTGACTTGGGTGTTGGGCCGATGCTGACCATAGGTGGCGGTGTCGAGCAATTGGGCCTCAATACGGTCTTGGCGGGTGAGTTGGCTATTTTCTCGATCCCGGAAGGCGACCAATTCCCGTCCCCATTCGGTGGCAATCGCGGCGGCTTGTGGGCCATCCGGTAAATCTACCGCGATTTGAATGGTCAAGGTGGTGGGGTCGGAATTGATGGTCGTATTCGAGCGCAAATCCCCCGCCTGCATATCGAGTTGCAGGGTATCAATCACAGCGTTGGCGACGGTATCGGTATTGAGATATTCCACAAAACTCCGCAGCAGGATACGCAGGGTTTCCGAGAGACCGAGGTCGTTTCGGGCAGGCAGCAGCAGCACTTTTTGGGTGGCACGATATTCAACCGTTTGGGCTTTACTAAAGCCGAACGCGGCCCCGGCGGTAATCATAATCGCAAGGATAATGATCCAGCCGCGCCGCACTAGCACACGCACATAGTCAAGCAAATTCATAAATGCTTATTCTCCGCAGTTGTGGCAAAGCGCCGCACATTATAGCGGCAGACAACCCCTATCGCCTAGCCCGTTGTTCAATCGTCTGTCAGGCGGCGTCAAGGGGTGGTGCAATCGGCTAAGTTCGGGGAATCACTCCCAAAATCTCCAAGCCGATTTTTTCAAGGTCGGTCTTCTCGCGCACGCTGGCATCCAAATATTCGGCTAATGCCGCCAAGCCAAGCCCTGCTGCCAAGCCAATCACCATGCGTATAAACGGATTGAGACGGGTGGTCATGGGTGGCACAGTCCGCACCACATCAATTTCATCCAGTGGCACAATCTGGGCAGGGGCATAGGCGAACTGCGGGAAATATTGCTGGTTGCGACTTTGCAAAACGCTGATGGTGGCGGCGGCGATTTTCTCCAATTCGGCCTCGTTGTCCCAGCCAAAATAGACCACAAAAATGCTGCGGGCACTGTCGGCGGCAAAGGCGGGGCGCAAATCGTTGGCGCTGATTTCGAGGTTGTAGTCAGTTTGCAGGGTGGCGCTGACCTCGCGGGCAAAATTGCTGCTTGTCACCCACTGCGGCATATTGACCACCACATATTCCGAAGCCAGCCACGGGACATAGGCCGTGTCTTCATACGTGCCGCTGGTCGAATTTTCGGGTGCATTGGTTTCATCAGGTGGGGCAGCCGCTGTAAAACGAATACTTGCGCCATAGGTTTCGGGCGGCGAAATGGCATCGGGGATGGCTGGTAGACTCCACAGCAGGGTAATCGCGGCAGGGATGGCAATCAACCACCAGCGGCGCAGGACAAAGTTCCAAAGGGTGAGTAGTTCCAAGTTTATTGAATCCCTTTCTCCCATGCACCGGTCACAAACGCGGTGATTTGTTGGTTAAACACCTGTACATCAAATTTCAGGGCATGGGCGCGACAATCGGCAGGATTATACGCGCTGGCATCAAAGGCTTGCAATGCTGCCATGAGGGATTCAACGGTTTGCTCCTCAAACAGTATGCCTGTTTTGCCCGGAATGACCGTATCCAGTGCGCCCCCACCCTTATAAGCAATCACCGGGCGTCCGGCGGCTTGGGCCTGTACCGGGGTGATGCCAAAATCTTCGAGGCCGGGAAAGATAAACGCTTTGGCGCGGGCAAACAACCCCGGTAATTCTTCATCGGGCACGTACCCCAAAAACTCGATGGTTGGGCCTGCCAACCTTTTCAATCGCTCAATATCCCGCCCCCGTCCACCGACTTTGAGCGGCAAGCCAAGCCATGTACAGGCCTGCACCGCCAAATCCACCCGCTTATAGGGAATCAGCCGCCCGATGCTCAAAAAATAATCGCCGACGTCGGGGACGGGTACAAAACGCTGGGTATCCACTGGGGGGTAGATAATGACCGACTCCCGATCATAATATTGCTGGATGCGCTGCTGAATCTCGGTGCTGATGGCGATGAAGTGGTGGACTTTTTGGGCGGCGCGATAATCCCATTTTCGTAGTAGACCGATTAAGGGGCGCAGGGCCAAGCGGATGGGCTTCGGTACATTTTCGCGCTCCATATAGGCGTCATATTGCCAGACGTAGCGCGTGGGGGCGAGGCAGTAACACACATGCACGGTCTTTGGCCCGACCTTTAACCCATGACAGAAGCCGCTTTTGTTGCTCAACACCACATCCACATCGGCGAGTTTTAAGCCACCCCATGCCAGCGGGTACAGCGGGAAAAAGGCTTGATGTTTCTGATGGATTTTGGGCAGGTGGTCAATCCAGAGGGTGTGTAGCTCCCATTTTTGCCAGTGGGCGGGCATTTTTTCGCGCCAATAGATGCTGGTGTAGATGGGGGCATCGGGATAGAGGGCGACCAGCGCTTCTAGGACATCTTCCGCCCCGCCGATTTGATTGAGCCAGTCATGAACGAGGGTTAGACGCATGTTAGTCTCTATCCCCTAACCCCTTCCCCATCGCAATGGGGCAGGGGAAGACTGACCTCACCCCCCCGCCCCCTCTCCAATAGGCGAGGGGAAGCAATATGCCGTGCTAGATTTAGAACATGTGGTCTATAAG
>JAIOHL010000034.1 GCA_019913005.1 Anaerolineae bacterium
CCCCTCTGGCTACCCACTCCCGCTCATATTCGCCAAGCCAGTGTTGAAAAAACAATGGATGAGATGGTCTTCCGCCTGATCACCGAGCGACGGGCTTCGGCAGTGGATCGGGGCGACTTGCTCTCGATGCTGCTCATGACAACGGATGAGTCCGGCAACGGCATGAATGATAAGCAAATCAGAGACGAAGTGGTGACGTTATTCCTCGCCGGGCACGAAACCACGGCGAATGCCTTAAATTGGACATGGTATCTATTGGCCCAGCACCCCGAAGTTGAGGCAGCATTACACAACGAACTAGACGCTGTTCTGCAGGACAATCCACCAACCTTGGCCGACCTCAAACGCCTACCGTATACCGAGCGGGTCATCAAAGAATCGATGCGGTTATATCCTCCGGTATGGAGCATGAGTCGACAAGCCATTGAAACGGTGGACATTGGCGGCTACCGTATTGCCAAAGGGAGTGAAGTGAACATCATTACATATGCCACACATCATGATTCTAGATGGTGGGATGAACCCGAACACTTCCTGCCCGAACGATTCAGTCCAGAGCAGGAAAAACAGTTCCCAAAACTGGCGTACCTCCCGTTCAGTAGTGGGCCGCGTGTCTGTATTGGCAATAGTTTCGCTATGGTGGAGGCGCAATTGATTCTGGCAACCATTGCCCAACGCTATCGCTTGGCGCTCACCGATGGGTACAACATGCAGCCTGAAGCCTTAATTACGCTACGCCCCCGCCATGGGCTACCGATGGTGGCACGTCAACGGGCGACGATATTGGAGACCCACCACTCAACCTAGTTCGCATAAATCAGATATCTATAGGCTTCTAGCGGATCGGCAAATTGATCGTCGCGGCTGCTTGACAAATGGACGAGGTTCAAAGTACACTATTCTATAATTCTATAGAATACTGGAATAAGAGATGAACCACCGCGATTTCAAGACCGCCTTAAATGAACAGTTTGCCCGTATCGCCAAAGCGGTGGCTAATCCCCACCGCATTGAGATATTAGACATCCTCGCGCAGGGAGAACACAGTGTCGAAGAGATTGCGAAGGAAGCCTCACTAACTATTGGAAATGCCTCGCAGCATTTACAGGGATTACGCGAATCCCGGCTGATTACCTCCCGCAAACATGGACTATATGTCTACTATCGCCTGACCGATCCTTCGGTCTTTCGTCTCATTCAGATCATCCGTGAAATTGCCCAAACGCAATTGGCTGAGGTCAACCTGCTGGTTGAGAGTTACTTCACCAATCGGGCATCCCTTGAGGCCATTACCCTTGATGAACTCTATGCACGCCTGCGTGAACCAGATTTGGTGGTGTTAGATGTGCGTCCAAGCGCGGAATATGCTCAGGGACACATTCCGGGGGCGCGTTCCATTCCAGTTGATGAACTGGAACAGCGTCTCGGCGAACTTACATTAGGGCAAACAATCGTCGCCTACTGTCGAGGGCCATACTGTGTATTAGCGGATGAAGCCGTCGAACTCCTCAGCGCACAGGGTTATCAAGTACAACGGCTGCAAGAGGGGTATCCCGATTGGCTGCTGGCCCAATTACCCACCGAAACCAACGAATGAACTGGAGACTGCCATGATTTTTCGTCAAATTCTACATCCACCAACGGGCTGTGCTTCTTATCTTTTCGGCTGCACAGGTAAGGCTAAACTCGCCGTCGTTGATCCACATCGTGAGCATATCGAGGATTACCTCGTCATTGCTCAACAAGCCAATTCCCCGATTGTGGCAATCTTTGAAACGCATGTCCAAGCCGATCATCTGTCCGGGGCACAAATTCTAGCTGCACAGACAGGGGCAACCCTTTATTTACATGAGTCAGCCCAAGTCCACTTTCCGTTCAGCCCGCTGCATGACGGGGATGTGATTGAACTCGGCAATGATTATGTCCAAGTGCTGCATACCCCCGGTCACTCCCCGGACAGTGTGTGTCTGGTGGTGGGCGATAAAGTACGTACTGAAACCCATTGGTTTGTCTTGACGGGGGATACCCTGTTTGTAGGTGATGTGGGTCGCCCGGATTTACATGGTGAGAACCACACGACTGCGTTTGCCGAGCAGCTTTATGACAGTGTCTTTAACAAACTGCTTCAACTAGAGGATACCCTAGAGATATACCCCAGCCACTTTGCCGGATCCGCTTGTGGCCGTGCCATGAGTGGCAAACCTAGCTCCACGATTGGCTTTGAGCGGCGGTTCAATCCGGCTCTACAATATCATGACCGTGAAGCATTTGTTAGCTTTGTGCAGCAGAATCAGACCCCTGCACCCGCTGAGTTTACGACTATCCGACAGGCGAACCTTAACGGACAAATCGGTGAAACCGCCTGATAGAAGACGACAGCTTGCCGGTTTGTGGTAATTAAGAAGAGAACTGGAGGAGCCTATGAAAGTACGTGAAAGCGGTATGCCTGAGGAAGCCTATTGGGAGAGCTTTTTTGATCCTGATGCCACCCTGCAAATACTCTTCAACACCAGTGGGTTAACGGGACATCTCGTCGAATTTGGGTGTGGTTATGGCACTTTCACTCTGGCAGCCGCACGGCACACGCATGGGGTTGTCACTGCATTGGACATTGAGCCACCGATGGTGGAGCGTGTCCAACAGAAGGCCGATGCGCTCGGATTATCCAATGTGCGGGTCGAGGTGCGGGATTTTGTCGCCATTGGGAGCGGATTGGAAAGCGGCACCCAAGATCACGCCCTGATTTTCAACCTACTGCACCTAGAACAACCCATTTTATTGTTGCAGGAAACCCACCGCGTATTGCGCGAAGGCGGAATGCTTTTTGTCATGCACTGGCGCAGCGACATTCCGACTCCACGTGGCCCTTCTCTTGCCATACGTCCACGACCGGAACAGTGTCAAGGGTGGCTGGAAGAGGTTGGCTTTCAGCAAATTGAATGGGTCAATTTGGAGTCCTGCTGCCCCTATCATTATGGGCTAATGGCACGGCGCTAATTCCTTCAACATAACACAAGTAAATCTACAACGTTCATGATAAGAACGACCCATTCGGGCGTCCGAAAGGCATTATGAATACCCCATCTATCCGGCTTGGATTGCGGGCCAACTGGCAACAATTTGCCCTACTGGTGTTGGTCAATGCTTTTGTGGGGGCGATGGTGGGCTTGGAGCGTACACTCGTCCCTCAGATTGCGGCTGAGGAATTTGACCTCGCCTCGGTGAGTGTCGCCTTATCTTTTATTATCAGCTTTGGTATCGTGAAGGCGCTCACCAATCTTTTTGCCGGACGTAATGCAGATCGTTGGGGACGCAAACCCCTTTTGGTTGCAGGCTGGCTGATTGGCTTACCCGTACCATTGCTCGTGATGGTTGCACCCCGTTGGGAATGGATTGTTTTTGCCAACGTGCTGTTGGGTATCAACCAAGGACTCTGTTGGTCAACGGCTGTCATTATGAAAATAGACCTTGTAGGGAAAGCCGGACGCGGCCTAGCGATGGGACTGAACGAATTCGCGGGCTACCTCGCAATGGCACTCTCGACGGTGGCAAGTGGCTGGATTGCGTCCCAAACCGCCTTACGCCCTTATCCTTTCTACATGGGGATGGTATTCGTGGTGAGTGGGTTGCTGATCACTCTCGTTTGGGTACATGAAACCATAGGACACGCTCAACACGAAGCCATCCAATCGTCCACAGCATCCGAAAGTTGGGGTTTTGGCAAGATTTTCCGACAAGTCAGTTGGCAAAACAGAACCTTTTTTAGTCTTTCCCAAGGCGGCTTGGTCAATAACCTGAATGATGTCGTTATTTGGGGCTTGTTGCCACTCTTAGCCTTACAAAAAGACCTGCGAGTAGAACAAGCTGCTACCATTGGCGCAGTCTATTTGGCGGTCTGGGGTAGCAGTCAACTATTGACCGGCCCATTAAGTGACCGTCTGGGTCGCAAACCCCTTATCACAGGCGGTTTACTGCTTCAGTCGGTCGGTATTTTGCTGTTGGCGTTGCTCACGGATTATGTCGGTTGGCTCATCGCGGCAGGCATCATGGGGATTGGCACTGGCATGGTCTACCCAACACTTCTGGCAGCGGTCAGTGATGTGGCGAATCCACTCTGGCGTGCCTCAGCACTGGGGGTCTATCGGCTTTGGCGTGATAGTGGGTATGCCTTCGGTGCGCTTTTTGGAGGCATTTTAGCTGATTTGTTCACCCTGCAAGCAGCGGTGGTTGCTATTGGCTTGCTCACATTGACCTCTAGCCTTGTCACTATGGTTCTATTGCCTGAAACGCTTCCTCGTTTATCCATATCCTTACCTGAACCTGATAAGAGATCACACGATGCCTCTCTCTCACATCCCATTGCTTAATCATAAGATGTATGATGCGCCTTCCATATTCACCCCTATCAATTTGCTGCGCGAAGCACGGCGGCAAAAAGGCATGGCTGAGGCCTCTATCCCACAGGTGTGTATTCTCGATCCTGATGGTGATTTAGCCCAATATCTGGTGGATACAGGTCAGGCGCATCGGCATCCGCATTGGGCATGTTATCATACGCGCCTTTATGCCTTTACCCTCAACGGTGTTGAGTATGGAATCATTCCCCATGCGGTCGGGGCTTCTTTTGCGGTGTTGGTCGCCGAAGAGTTATTTGTTTGTGGTTGCGAACTGCTCATCAGTATTACCTCGGCTGGACAGATTCTCGCATTAGGGCAGCCACCCTATTTTGTATTGATCGAAAAAGCCCTGCGCGATGAAGGCACGAGTTATCATTACTGCCCCCTTCGGATTACAGCCACCTCCAACCGACCTTGTTGAGCGCCTTAGAGCCTATGTTATCGCTTGCTTCACGTCCCATTCTTCGCGGCACTACATGGACAACCGATGCGCCTTTCCGCGAAACGGAAACCGCCATTAACGCGGCCCACGCAGCAGGTATTTTAGGCGTTGAAATGGAGGCTTCAGCCCTCTATGCTTTTGCCCAAGCTCATCAACGCAAAGTCGTTTGTTTTGCCCATATCACGAACCAAATGGGCAGCATTGAAGGCGACTTTGAAAAAGGTGAGGCCCAAGGTAGCCTAGATGCGCTAGATGTCATCCGGTTAGCGACCCAAGCCCTGTTAGGAGAAAAAGAAGTATGAAAACCCTATTTATTATCCATGACGCCCCGTATGGCTCGGAAAAAACCTACAACGCCCTACGACTGGCCATGGCTCTTCAGAAAGAACATACCCAAGTGGAAGTGCTGGTTTTTCTGATGGCCGATGCTGTCACCAGTGCTATTGCTCAACAAAAAACACCCCAAGGGTATTACAACATCGAACGGATGATTAGATCCGTCATCCATAAGGATGGTCAAGTGAAACTCTGCGGTAGTTGTTGTGAAGCGCGTGGTCTCACCCAAACAACTTTAATTGAAGGAACTGAAATCAGTACGATGAGCCAGCTGGCTCAATGGGTTGTGGAAGCGGATAAGGTCTTGACGTTCTAATCCCAAAACAACCCATCTGCAAAGCTTGGTGCCTTTGTAGGAAAACACTCACTTTGGGCGACGCAAAAATACTCTACTTGTCCAGTTTACTATGGGCTATTGCTTTGGCTTGAATATAGGTCTCTATGTCGCACCCGCACTCAGCTTGTTGAAAAAGTCTCCAAGCAGGGGGCGTGGTACGTACGCCGATGCTCGTGGGCTACATAAGCTAATGCCCGTTGCGGGAGTGGAACCTAGTACGATGAGCCAATTGGCGGCGTGGGTTGTTCAAACCGATCAAGTGCTAACTTTTTGATAGATCTCGCAATAAATAGCCCCCGTCTCCTTGCCCCTTTTCTCTGCAAGGGGTGGAAGTTTGGCTTAGGGGGATTATTTCAATGGGGGTACATCTATTGGAGGAGAAGAAAGGAGGCTGTAAGATGGGCATGATGGCCTTGATAATCGCAGTGGGGGTTGCAGTCTTCATGGTCATAAGTTTCTCGGCGGTGGTCGGTGTTGCAGCAACTGCCAAGCGCAAGCAGCGCCTGATGGAGGAGGGCTCCGAGAAGCCCAAACGGGGTCGCTTCATGCTCGCCGATGATGGCGAATTGGTAGGCGTCGAGGAGGATGAGCCGACAGACATTAGCAAATTCAAGGAACCCTAAAAATTCACTCCCCCATGGAACTTGTTAAAAGAATAGGAAGTATAAAGCGCATTGCTGCAAACGACGTTTTCGTCATGTCAGTCGGGCAACTTTAAGTGGGTAAGGATATAGAACTACGCGGAAAAACGACGGCGGTAGTGGATAAGATGGTCACCCTCATGCTAGGTCGCCCTAAAATCCGGTATATGATAGGACTGAACGTTCTGTCGGAAAACGAAATTTTGACTCGAGCAGCCGCGCCGAACCTTATGCTGTGCCGATGGTGCATTTTGGCGTGAACGGCGCCAATTAAAAGAACAGGCCAGAGTTATTGTGTGTAACCCCCGGCCTGTTCTTTAAACTAGCAATTGGTCGGTTAGAAATTTAATCAATTTCATTGGTGCTGGCAATGAAATTGCCGTGCCAAGCGTGAAGCCAGACCTGCCCGGTGTAGCCATTCACACTCAACATGCCCGTAATCTGGTCATCTTGCAGAATTTCCAATGTGTAGTAGCCGTAGAAGGTCTCGGCTTCCTCGCTGATCGTCAGGGTGGGATCGTAGTTGGTCAAATACTCTTGGGCCAATTCACGAGCACGTTCGGGGGTGATGGACATTTCAACGCCGTCGTTATTGGGGGTCGTGCCAGTCCCTACACCGTACACACCGCCATACATCATCCCATAGCGCAGGTTCCACATCATATTTGGGCCGGGTTCAAGATAGACATTGCCAGTGGACGGGTTAATCAGAAATTCGAAAGCCCCACGCCCAGTATCCGTCTCAAGGGCTGTCCCATAAAAGTTGTTGTCAAATTGTAGGACTTCGCCCAGAGCCAGATTAGGATTTTGCCATGTCACAAGGTAAGCCTCAGCGATTTTTGTCGCTCTCTCAAGATCGAGTGGGATGCCACTCGCAGGAGTCAAATCAGTTGGCGGTGCCCAGACGCCCATCATTGTCCCCATATAGCCCATCATGGAGCAACCAGCGTTGCCCATCATGCCATGATGCCCTCCGCCTTGGCCGTTCCAGCCTGAACCGTTCATCATCCCTTGCCCCATCATGCCCCCATTATTCCCTGTCCAGTTCGAACCGTAGGGGCCAGAGTCATGACAGTTACCATTGCCACCCGGCCCTTGGGCCAATGTCACTGCCGTGTTGGCGAGGATGAGGGCAGCGATAGCTGCAATAACGATCATCACTAAGCTAAAGAGTTTCCGTTGTTGATTCATGATCTCCCTCCATTGGGTGTGTGTAAGTCTTTCAAAATGGCAAGATACTCATCGTGCACGATCTCGCCGTGTGCATAGCGACGTTTCACAATGGCTTCCGCGTCTTCAGTGGGCGGCGGGGTGTATTGATGATGGGTGGGTTGTGGCCTTGAAAACAATAACCCGATCCCCCAGATGACCAGCAGGATGGCTGCCAACCAGAACCCCAACATCACCACCCCACCACCCCAGAACATATGACCACCGTCGTAGCCGTACATGGTTATCCAATCCTTTTCTCGCTTGCTTATGGGTGAGGATAGCAGACGATTTTGAAGTTACCGTGTTGCTTATATGAAGATTTGGTAAAATTCAGGTGAAGATTTTCGGTCTAGCTGGACTGCTGGTAGCACTTTACTGAGCGATGGGATATTGGTGTTTCGCTCAAGATGCCAACAAAAACATCAGCCGGGACAATAAAAGAATTCACAGCGGTCAGCCAGAAATCGAGTTTCCACTTTATCGAGACTTAGGAATTCATGATCTTTTAGGCCACTTGCAAAACTTCTTAAGGAGCCCAAAATTTATCCTATGTCACGTTCCCATATCTATCCAATACTTCAAGCCCTGCTCGCGGCAGTGTTGTTTGGAGCCAGTGCCCCTATCGCCAAACTATTGTTGGGGGAAATAGAGCCGATCCCTCTCGCGGCATTTTTGTATCTGGGGAGTGGTATCGGCGTTCTATTCTTCAAAACAACATTGGGTACAAGCCAATCCGGTACGCAAATGGAAGCACGGATCCGTCAACCTGATTTAGTTTGGTTAGCCGGAGCGGTGTTGACGGGTGGGATTGCTGCTCCCATTCTGCTTCTCTTTAGTTTACGAGACACAGCAGCATCCACCGCCTCTTTACTGCTGAATTTCGAAGGCGTTGCTACAACACTCATTGCCGTGCTTATCTTCAAAGAAGCGGTTGGTAAACGGGCACTCTGGGCCATCATCTGTGTGACTTCAGCAACTATCCTGCTCTCTTGGGATACGAGCAGCGGCCAATGGAATCTATCGCTCGGAGCACTTGGTATTTTAGGCGCCTGTGTTCTTTGGGGCATTGATAATAACTTGACCCGGAATATTTCAGACAAAGACCCACTAACGATTGTACTGGTAAAGGGGTTAGGGGCGGGTTCGTTTTCGTTGGGACTGACGCTCGTTTTGCGAAATCCCTTGCCCGTCCTTCCAACCGTGTTGGGCGCATTACTCTTGGGAAGCCTCAGCTACGGATTAAGTATTGTGCTATTTATTCGAGCGATGCGCGCCTTAGGTGCAGCACGAACTAGCGCTCTGTTTGGGACAGCCCCACTAGTGGGTGTGGCGCTCGCTTTGGTATTTTTTAGAGAAACGCCCAACTTACTCTTCTTCATTGCCCTGCCTCTCATGGTGACTGCCACGCTACTATTGTTGCGTGAACAACATAGCCACTACCATATTCATGAAGCGATTACACACGAACACGGCCATCGCCATGATGACGGTCATCACACGCACGATCACCCAGAAATGGTGTCGCGCAAACTTTGGCATTCTCATCCCCACACCCATGAACGCTTGGCGCATAAGCATCCTCATCTCCCTGACATGCATCATCGTCATACGCATTCAGCAGAATAGCACCGCCGATTTTTTGTATACAGGACTCTTTCGATAGGTTGAAATGAATGGTGTGGTGTCATAAGCTTCAAGTAGATCGGTAAGAAATCCATAACTCAATGCGATCTGCCCCTCGAATTAGGCCAAGCTGGGTGAGCATATTTTTATTTTTTAGAACGCGGAATATTTGATGACAAAGGGGTGTACAACTTGATTTTCATGCTCAGCAGGCTCACTTGCCCCAATTACCACTAACACGTCTTCAATCACTTCCCCGATGGCAGCATCACAATGAACCAAAATGATCCCCAGCATGAGCTTACCTGCTCGGACGCGATACTCGCGTTTTCACATCGAACGCTCTGTAGTATACGCTCATCTAAGTTCTACCCAGCTAAAAAACGCATTAGGCACGTTTCTGCTTGCGTTCGATCAGCTGTAAGCGGAAGCTAAACAGCTTTGGTTGGTTTGTCTCAATTTTGCGATACACATGCTCAGCAACTAGGTCTTGCTGATGGATGGACTCATCCATCTCTTCATGATGGTTCAGATAGTAGGCAATTACCGCATAGGCATCTACCTAGGACAAAACATCAAAACTGTTCACCACCTATTCTGATGAATCTCCCTCATGAAAGGCTGAGATAGTCGTTTCCAAGGGAACCCGAAGTGTCACGCTGTCGGAATTGCCTTACCTACAGCGTTTTTAGTGGATATAGGAAGCAAAACCCGCCGAATGGCGTATTGATGGATGATTATCTCTACACAATACTATAGGGAAAATGCTCAATACATTGAAGGCACACATCATGACGATATTTCAGCGATTTAGTGCTGCTCTATTGCTCTTGTTCCTTGGGTTTTTTCTTGCAGCCTGTGGTAACAAGTCCGAATCCAACAACAATAATGAAAACTCATCAATACCGTCACAAAATCCGCCTCCCGGCATGATGACTATTCCCACAGTTGAACGCCCAGTCGCCCCAACTCCGCCAGACAATGTGTTGAGTTTTTTCCCTATTCAACAAACATCTGGCGATGATTTTACACGAGGGAAAGATCTATATGAAGCGAATTGCGCCAGTTGTCATGGTCTCAACGGTGAGGGTCAATTACCTGATCCGCTGGGGCCAAATATGGCGCCCCCGCACAATAATGATGGACATACTTGGCATCACCCCGATCAAGTTAATTTTGAGACGGTCTGGTATGGGCGCAATATTGCCGGAGACATGCCTGCTTTCTATGGCAAACTCAATTCAGAGGAAATTCTACTGATCTTGGCTTATATCAAAACGTGGTGGAACGAAGAAAATCTGAACATCCAATTAGACCGAACACGCACCGCAGGTCTTCAATAAGGAAAATATACCCATGCAATCATCTGACCACGAACATCACCATCAGTCTGGACATCAGTCAGACTTACAGACTTCGCACGATATACCTCATGACATGAGGACACAAGCACTAGGAGAGGGACATTCAGCAAGTCATGGCGATCACGGAGCCCACGCTGACCACACAGGTCACGAAACTATGTTTAGGAATCGTTTCTGGGTTTCACTGGCCTTGACTATTCCGGTGCTGTTGTTTAGTCCCATGATTCAAGAATGGGTTGGTTTTTCCATATCAGAATTTAGGGGCGATGAGTTAATCTCACCTATCTTTTCCATCATCATCTTTCTCTACGGAGGTGTTCCATTTCTGCAAATGGCTCTTCCAGAGATCAAAAACCGACAACCCGGTATGATGCTACTGATTTCTCTAGCAATTTCCGTTGCGTTTTTTTACAGTCTCGCCGCAGTGTTTTTCGACCCCGAGAGTGGGTTCTTCTGGGAAATGGCGACGCTCATTGACATTATGTTACTAGGGCACTGGCTAGAGATGCGGAGTATCCGGCAGGCATCGGGTGCCTTGCAAGAATTGGCAAAACTCATGCCTGATACTGCCGAACTAATCATGGCTGCCGGGGAAACAGAAACGGTTCCAGTCAGCAAACTTCAAACCGGTAATATGGTGCTAGTACGTCCGGGGGCAAGCATCCCTGCTGACGGGGTGGTGGAAGACGGTAAATCGGATGTCAACGAGGCCATGATTACAGGTGAATCTATGCCCGTCTCTAAGCAAATTGGAGATAAAGTCATTGCAGGCACGATTAATGGTGACGGTAGCTTACGGATACGTGTCAATGCCATTGGGGAGCAGACGACGCTGGCGGGCATTATGCGGCTGGTTGAGCAGGCCCAACAAAGTAAGTCACGCACGCAAGTGTTAGCGGATAAAGCGGCGGGCTGGCTTTTCTACATTGCGTTAGCCGTGGCCGTATTAACCGCTGTTGCTTGGCTAATTGCCGTTGGTTTTGAGGTTGAAGTGTTGGAGCGAATTGTGACGGTGTTGGTCATCGCATGTCCCCACGCACTGGGCCTAGCTGTACCTTTGGTGGTCGCTATCAGTACCTCACTTGCAGCCCGGAACGGCGTTTTGGTCAGAGATCGCCTTGCATTCGAAGCCGTCCGTGAAGTTGATGTGATCATTTTTGACAAAACTGGCACCTTGACCAAAGGGGAGCAGGGTGTAGTAAGCATTGCAACCGTGGATGGATGGGCTGAAAATGACGCCTTAGCTGTCATCGCTGCTATTGAAGGCGATTCAGAACACATTGTTGCCCGCAGTATTCGCCAAGTGGCTGAAGAACGTCAGCTTAGGTTGCCGGAAGTCAGTAATTTTGAAGCCCTTAAGGGACGAGGGATACGCGCTACCCACAAGGGCAAAACGATTTATGCTGGTGGGCCACGCTTATTAGAAATGCTGCACATCAACCCCGTTGGAGATTTACAACGTTTCACGGATGAATCGGGCAGGAAAGGCCAAACGGTTGTTTATTTGGTGGAAGAGACCGCCATAGTAGCGGCTTTCGCACTGGCCGATGTCATCCGACCTGAGAGCAAAATCGCAGTTGAACGTCTCCACCAAATGGGGATTGAGGTCGCAATGCTTACCGGCGATAGTCAAGCGGTTGCTAAAGCTGTTGCTGCGGAACTGAACATCGACCACTACTTTGCCGAAGTTCTCCCAGAGCATAAAGATCAAAAAGTGGCTGAGTTCCAACAACAGGGCAAGAAGGTCGTTATGGTCGGTGATGGGATCAACGATGCGCCTGCCCTCACTCGTGCCGACATCGGAATTGCAATTGGCAGCGGCACGGATGTTGCTATTGAATCAGCAGGTATCATCCTTATCCAAAGCAATCCGCTTGATGTGGTCAAAATCATTGAACTCAGTCGGGCCAGCTATCGCAAGATGATTCAGAACTTAGTGTGGGCCACAGGTTACAACATAATTGCTCTACCACTGGCGGCAGGGGTGCTTGCACCCATTGGTATATTGTTGTCTCCTGCAATTGGCGCTGTCTTTATGTCGCTGAGCACTATTGTAGTGGCTATCAACGCCCAACTGCTGAGGCGCGTACAGCTGCCTTGAATTGAGTTTTTCAATTGTTTACCCATAAGAAATGGGTTGAGGTGTTGAATGAGTAAAAAAGCGATGGCCCATAAAAAATTGACAAAAACTGGCAAAAACAAAAGGTGGCGTAATCGTTTCTCTCCTGAAACTCTGATTACCGTCGGGATAATTTTTGCCGCTGTTGCTATTTTTGCTGCCTTTATCATCAGCAGTCAAGGTGGTGATTCATCTGGTTACGATCCAAGCATCCCTGATGAAAGTATTGGCATTGATGTTCTGACTTCTCCTCACATTGAACCTGATGAAGTGCCTTCCGGTTATAACTCGAATCCACCGACATCAGGTGAACATTATGTTCAGTCTGCACCTTGGGGTGTTTATGCAGAAACCCTCCCAGACCAAACCCTGATTCATAATCTTGAACACGGCGGCATTTGGATTTCGTATCGAGATAAGAATGATAAAGATACTGTCAAAGCGTTAGAAGACATCGCCAAAAAGTACGATTCTCATCTTATTGTTACGTATCGCCCTGAAAATGATAGCCCAATCATCGTAACTGCATGGGGACGGTTACTGAAATTAAATGAGGTAAATAAAGGGCAAATTGTCAATTTTATTGCCCGGTATCGCTTCAAAGGCCCGGAGAGTGCCTAAAATGACTACTATATCGCTTCCCCATTCACGATTACCTCGTAGTGTCTATGTTTCGCGGAGTATCGCTCGACATTGGTTGGCGATTTTTCTTGTCCTCTTTGGGGTATTTAACTTCCTGCCCTTTCTAGCGCCCGTTTTTATGCGACTAGATTGGAAGCCTGCTGGCAATGCTATCTATACTCTGTATTCGCCGCTGTGCCATCAAATGGCTCAACGTTCTTTTTTCTTCTTCGGGTCACAGGTGATGTATAACGCGGATGAATTGCCAGTAGAGCTTAATGGCAACCAAGCATCCGATACTTGGACCCTACGCCGTTTTCGAGGAAATGAAGAGGTGGGTTGGAAAGTCGCATGGTCAGATCGAATGGTCTACTTGTATGGCGGTGTTTGGCTAGCCGCCATAGCCTATGCGTTTTTAACCCGTAATCGCCGAATAAAACCCATTTCTCTTTGGCTTTTTGCGTTGCTCCTTTTGCCAATCCTTGTAGACGGTGCAACGCATTTTATTAGTGATCTGGATGGTTTAACAAACGGCTTTCGTTATGATAATGCTTGGCTGGCTACTTTAACAGGTCATCTACTACCCGACAGCTTTTATGTAGGGGATACCCTTGGATCCTTTAACTCGTTGATGCGCTTGATAACGGGTCTTTTGGTGGGAATTGCAGGCATGTGGCTGGCTTTACCTTACATAGACAGTCAAATGCGGGAAGTAGATAGAAGTTTGTCTGGGAAACTCCAGCAGTGGCAGGAAAATCAATGGCGACTTGCTAAGGAATTGACCTCAGTAATAGAGGGGCACAGTTTACCCAATGAGCAAGAGGTTGGTTATGCAGGTAACCAGACATGATGCACCTGCACGGGTCGGGAAAATTTAAAAAAGATGGCCCCATATGGCCGGGGATACTGGTACTCACAATTACGATCATGATGGTGATTGGCGCATTTATCAGGATTGGGTGGCTAGCCTTGGCGCCTTTTGGGTTTGCAGCATTTCTGCTTTTCACAGCCCTTTGGTTGATGCGAGTTTCTGACCGCCGCGACTAGCCAATAATCGAATAAAGTCCGCGTTTTCCACTCAATCAATATCCCCAAATTGGTGATACCATAACTGCCCTACAAAGTATCCCAAGACTCCAGCCAAAAGTCCCGTTAACCAGTGTAAAGGATGGGGTCTGGTGTTAATCACCATTTCCGCAACTATATAACCTATCAGCCCTAGTCCTCCAATCCATGCGTAAACTACTAGAGGCCAATCTTTTTGTTTGTGACGGGACTTTGACCCTGCCATACTTGGTTTTTTACTCTTGCTCATGATAACCCTGCCATTTTGGTATTAGTGCCCCATATCATCCATATTATCCCCATCTGGGGTTTGAGGAGTGAGGACACTAGTTTGGTCTAGACCATGCTCCATGCTTGGGGTTGCATTTGGAGTCATCGTCATTTCGTCCTCTTGCATATCGTCTGACATTCCTGGCATTGAGCGCATAGGGTCGGTAGAGGTATCTTGGGTATCACCAAAAGCGTAAGTCAGGGCGACTATCCCAACTAAAATGAATACAAAAACAATGATGTTTTTCCGCATGGTTCTTTATCCCCCTTAATTACTGCGAGGTCTACGATGTAGGAAAAAAGACAGTTTTGTTCGCAGTCTGTCCAGTGTAATAAATTTTGTCAGTCCAACATATACGCCAAATAGCGTGTTTTTGGTATACATGGAGTATTCAAAACACGAGTAATGAGAAGGTAGTTCTTGGGGCGACTATGCTTAACCTTACATACCCTAGACATGGTTGAATTTTTCAACGATTAGAATAGGTGATGTCAACAGGGAAGCAAAACTTGTTGATTTAGCCTGTGGTTAGACTAGCTAGGATTGCATGAGATCAAAACAAACTGAGCCGGGGAGTTCAGGGATTAGCCTCGAACAACTTAACAGTGTTCGCAAAATAATCCCCGAACTCGCATTGCCCAAAGCTAATGACTATCTATCTTGATTATTGGGGATGGCTCCTTCACTTGCACCCGTTTGAAATGAGGGAAGAAAGCAGGGGTAGTTGCCGCGTATGTGGCATATTCATTGGGAAACTGGACAAGAGCCTCTTGTTCTTCCCTATGAGCTAACCTGATATACATCACCACCAAAATTGGGAACATAATCAAGGTCAATAGAGTAGGCCATTGAGCCAGAAAGCCTAGCATGATGATTACGAAACCCACATATTGCGGATGGCGTACAAAGGTATAGGGACCAGAAATGGCAAGTTGGCCTCTTACCTGAGCCTGATATAGAACCGTCCAAGAACGAGCCAGCAAGACAAAGCCCGCGAGGATCAAAATACTGCTCAAGATGTGGAGGAAGCCAAAATGAGGATCACCCTTCATCCCTAAGAGGGTTTCCCAAAGATGACCCGCGTTATGTGAAAACACATCAATGTCAGGATAGCGGCGGGCCAACCAGCCTGAGAGTAGGTAAATTGTCAAAGGGAAACCATACATCTCGGTGAAGAGCGCCACAATAAAGGCTGTGAAAGCTCCAAACGAGCGCCAATCACGTCTCGTGCGTGGTCGTGTGAAACTGAAGGCGAAGATGATGAAGACTGCCGCATTGATGACGACCAGTGCCCATAGGCCATAGGCAGGTGAATCTGAGTATTCCATCGCTAATCTCCTTTAATGTTTATGTTGTCCACCATGATTCCCATGCCCGCCGTGCATAAACAAATGCATCACAAGGCATAAGGCCACGAGACCATAAGGCAGGACACCCAAAACATGGGCGGTGTGTTCTGTGGCTAGAAAGAAGGCAGCAATCGCCAAGAACACCACTAGAGCAAAACCAGATTTTGAGTGCAACAACTGCCCGATGATTGATGAATCTTTGTTAGTCACGAGGCTCTCCTTATTCCACCACTAACTTGCCACGAAACATACCCATTTGACAGCTAAACTCGTATTCACCTGCTTTTTCCGGTAGAAATTCAATCGTCACCGTTTCACCAGTGGGCAGCTTGGCACTTTTGCCAAAGTCATTAAAAATGACCATTTCCGAGCAGGCAGCAGTTTCTTCACGCCGAAAGTACAGACGAACGGGCTTGTCATGCTGTACGACGATGACATCGGGGGTATAGCCACCTTTGACCAGCACCATTGCTTCTTGATAGCCGTTGGATGCGAGCGCCGCACGGGTGCCACTTCGCCGAGGCCCCCAGAAGAACAGCGCAATTCCGAGATTGATCGCTATTCCTCCTAAAATGATGAAAATATCTCCTAGAGTTGTCATGCTAATTTCTCCTTTGGTTGCCAACCACGCAAGCGATTGGCGTTTGTTACTACGGTTACTGAACTCGAGGCCATGGCTGCGGCTGCGATAAGCGGACTTAATAGAACCCCTAGGAAGGGATAGAGTAGCCCCATTGCAATAGGGATGCCCAAGATGTTGTAAGCGAAAGCTCCGAAGAGGTTCTGATAGACGTTACGCATGGTGACTTTAGAAATCTCAAAGGCGATGACAACACCATTCAGGCTACCGCTAATGAGCGTGATATCTCCGGCTTCGATAGCCACATCGGTACCTGTGCCGATGGCAAAGCCAATATCGGCTTGAGCCAATGCGGGAGCATCATTGATGCCATCCCCAACCATGCTGACTTTCTTCCCCGCAAGCTGAAGTTTGCGAATCTCATGGGCTTTGTCCTGTGGCAACACTTCGGCGAGAACACGATTAACCCCCACCTGACGCCCAATCGCTTCTGCCGTGCGTCGGTTATCACCAGTCAACATGACGACTTCAAGACCGAGACTTTGAAGTGCCGCAATCGCAGTTTTGGAATCCTCTTTAACCGTGTCCGCTACCGCAATGAGACCTGCCAGTTTTTCATCCACAACCACATACATCGGCGTTTTGCCATCATCCGCTAAGCGACGGGCTTCTTCTTCCCAGCCACCCAAAAGAATGTTCTTCTGGGACATCAGCTTGGCATTTCCCAGTAGCACTAAATGCCCCTCAACTTGAGCTTCGACACCATAACCGGGTATGGCGTTAAATTCGCTGGCTTCTGGTACCACTAAATTGGATGTTTTGCCCCCCTCCACAATGGCTGTAGCAAGCGGATGTTCAGAGTTGTGTTCAACAGCGGCGGCATAGCGAAGCACCGCTTCTTCATTGAATCCCGCTGCGGCCACAATATTGGTGAGTTCGGGTTTGCCTTTGGTAATTGTCCCAGTCTTATCGAGGACGACAGTGTTGAGCTTGGTGGCGGTTTGCAGCGCATCACCGGAACGAATGAGGATGCCTTGTTCCGCGCCTTTGCCAATCCCAACTGTTAGACTGGTGGGGGTAGCAAGACCCAGCGCACATGGGCAGGCAATGATGAGCGTAGTGACAAAGACAATGATGCCGTAGACCAACGCAGGCGTGGGGCCGAAAACAAACCAGAGGGTTGCCGAAGACACCGCCAGCATCATCACCGTCGGGACGAAATAATGAGAAACTTGGTCAACAACCCGCTGTATAGGGGCTTTTGAGCCTTGAGCATCCTGCACCAAGCGAATAATCTGGGCAAGAGCGGTGTCTTTGCCCACTTTGGTAGCCCGGAAGTGGAAGCTACCCGTCTGATTGATGGTTGCGCCAATGACTTCATCGTCGGCGTGTTTTTCAACCGGAATTGATTCGCCAGTAATCATACTATCGTCAACCGAAGAACTGCCCTCGGTGATGATTCCGTCCACTGGAATTTTCTCGCCCGGACGTACCACGATGATGTCACCCACCAGCACTTCTTCAATAGGAATATCGGTTTCGATGCCAGTGCGGATGACACGCGCCATTTTAGCCTGTAAACCAATCAATTTCTTGATGGCTTCACTGGTGCGTCCACGCGCTTTGAGTTCCAGCGCCAAGCCTAGATTGACCAAGGCGACCACCACCGCTGTCACATCGTAAAAGACTTCCGCCAGTTTTGCGGATGGGAAAATTTGCGGCATAGCAATGGCAATCCCGGAATAAATCCAAGCCGCTGAAATGCCGATGGCGATCAGGGTATGCATATTGGCTTGGCGGTGTTTTAAGCCCTGCCACATACCCGTGAAGAAATGACTGCCCGCCCAGAACATGACTGGGAGGGTCAAAATTCCCAGAAATCCCCAGACAATCCGCCGAGTATCACTGCCTTCGGTTAGCCAGTCTCGCAATACCGGGAAAAAGTCTGGATAAGAGAAGATAATCACTGGCAGCGAGATAATGGCTGCGAACCAGAACTTGAGAAGTAGGGCGCCATATTCTTGGCTACGCTCCTGTTCTTCACGGTCAAGGGCTGATTCTGTGGGTGCTGAAGTTTCACGCGCCTGATAACCATTCCCTTCAATAGCACTCACCAAGCCTTTTAAATCAACATGTCCGGGCACATATTCAATATGGGCTTTTTCCGTAGCGAGGTTCACACTGGCAGAAAGTACACCGGGAGTCCTGAGCAGCGCATCCTCAATGATGGTCACACAAGAAGCGCAATGCATTCCCTGAATATTCAGTTGTGTGGTCGCTGTTCCAACGGCATAACCTGTGTCGTGGATAGACTTGATCAGTGTATCCACCCTTAACTGTGTAGGGTCATAAGTAACACGCAGCAGCTTGCCTTTTGCGTTAGCAGTCACTGCCCACACGCCATCAAGGGCTAAAAGCCTTTCTTTAAGATGGACTGCTCCCTGCTGGTTCAAATCAGCGATAGGGAGTTCAATCGAGCGCAAACCGGAGTTTTTGGCTGTGCCTGTCGTTGCCGAGATGGCTGTATGCTGATGGTTCATGTTTTTTCTCTCCTTTAATACAACCCTAGTCTAAGGAGTGTTCCTGATGGATAGCTGAGGGCGAGCTGATAACATCCTGATGAGTTTGAAAACGAGCAGGATTGTCCAAGAATTCATGGCGGCAGCCCTCCGAGCAAAAATAGAAGGCTTGACCATCCCATACTGCCGAGGTCGCTTTATCACGTTCCAACGCCATGCCACAGACTGGATCAGTGACCATCGTCACCATATCTTTGAAGCGCCCATCTTCAAGCCATAGCACACGATCTGCGATGTCTTTGATGCGTTGATCATGGGATACTATGATCAGGCTTCGTCCTTGTTCCTTAGCAATGTGACGCAGCAGTCGCATAATCTGAAGCCCAATCTTTGAATCAAGATTAGCCGTTGGTTCGTCCGCCAAAATAATGCGGGGTTCGTTAATCAGCGCACGGGCCACCGCGACACGTTGCTTCTCTCCACCAGAAAGTTTTTCGGGCAGAAAGGTCAGCCGTTCTCCGAGTCCTAATTCAGTCAGTAAGTCGGCTGCTTTGCGACGGGCGGCCTTAGTGGTCATGCCAGCCAGCTCAGCTACAATTGCCACGTTATCAAGGACTGTCAGCGCAGACAGGAGCTTGAAATCTTGGAAGATGAATCCTAGTTGGCGCAGGCGAATATCTGGCAATGCTCGCTCATTTAGGGAAGTGAGATCCAGACCATCAAGCCAAATACTACCTTCTGTTGGCTTGAGTAGCGCACCCACCATGAGGAGCAGGGTGGTTTTCCCGGAGCCAGAAGGACCCATAATTAGGACAATTTCCCCTTGGGCGACTGTGAGGGAAATGTCGGAAATCGCCGCCACTTCGGTAGTCCCTGACCCATACCGTTTGGTGATGCCGTTAACTTGAAGTGCAAAGTTAGTCATGTTATGCTCCTCGAAATACTGCGGCGGGTTCAAGCTGGGCGATTTGCTTCACAGGCAAAACGGCGGCTAGACCCGCAATAAGCAGGGATACAGTGGAAACTTTCAATAAAGATGCTGGGCTAACTTGAAGGGTGAGTTTTACATCTAAAAGGGACACAATTGCCGACATGAGCAGTGTAAAAAGCAGCGCCAGCACCAGCCCTATCACGACGCTAATCAAGGTCTGTGTGAGAACAACACGATACAGAAAGCTGCTGCGTACCCCCAGTGCCTTGAGTAAGCCGTACTCCCGCCTGCGTGCAAAAGTAGCGATATAAATGGTGAGTGCCATCACCGCCAGCCCTATCAGAAATCCGATCAGGTTCATGATGGTTACGATGTCGGTACTCATGTCACCCACGACACGCCGTTCTTGCGTGGCAAACTCTGCCCGTAATTGAACATTAACATCCCCCACATTTGTCCTTATCAGGTCGGCGACTGCGGTGGGTGATTCGCCTGCCTTGACCTTGACCAGTACAAAACTTATGGCTTCGGTGTTACCACGCAGTTGGGCAAAATCGTCGAAGGAAATAAACACAACCGAGTTAATGAAGGTGTCCGTTCCTTCAGATAAGCCTGCAATGCGAAACTCTTTGGAAAGGATTCTCACACTGTCGCCAAGACCTATACCGATGGCATCCGCAATACCACGATCAATGATGATTTCTCCGTCCTTCGGTATGGCTACCCCTTGAGTAATTTGCCATGGACCACCTGCTTGTGCATCTTTAGGCAACCCAATCACATAGGCGGGATAGCGGTCATCGCCCGCTGCAATGATGTTCCCTAAATATCGAATGGGTGTTACTGATTCCACTCCCACCACACCCCGCACTTGATCAAGGACAGTTAAAGGAAGTGTAGAAGATGCCATGTGCATATTCCGTACACCGGGCTGGGAAACAAAGATATCTGCGCCTGAGTGATCAATATAGGTGGTGATTTTTGCTTGAATGCCGTTGACGATGGCATCCAACGAGAGGATCAGCATGAGTGCCAGTGCCATACCCCCGACCGACGCCAAGAAGTAAGCTTTTTTATGGAATAAGTTGCGGAAAGCAAAACGCAGCATCGCTATACCCTACTTTCGGAATACTTCAGCTGGTGCCAGCCGAGTCACCATACGGATGGAGAAGAATGCCCCTAATAACGCCATAACCATGCCAGCCAGCATCGCTTCAACCATAGGGGTTGGTTCAATCCGGATAAGGAACTGTGGACGTATTGACATGATTAGGCGTGCCACGCCAAAAGTAAGTGCGACGCCTGCCAGAGAACCTAGGCTGGCAACAATCAGCGATTGGATAGCTACCGTCTTATAGAGCAAAGCATTGTGTGTACCAACAGCCTTCAAGACCCCATATTCCTGCTGGTGTTCGGCAGTCGCAGTGTAGATGATCAAGCCGACGATTAGCGTGCCTATCAGGAAAGCGATACCAACCATCAGTTGGAGTGGTGCACTGAAAAAACGCGCAAAGAGGTTTAAGTCATTGGCAATAACGGTATCCTCTGGAGTGGCTTGTGTGCCAAATACAGCATTGAGATTTTCGATCAGCTTTTGCGGTGTAACCCCTGCTTTTGCTGTGACCAGCACGAAGCTAGAGTCACCAGTTAGCCCCAACAAGGATTCCATCGTTGACTTGGGCATAAACACGTAACTCGTCATCCATGAGGCAGTTTCGTCTGACAAACCCACCACTGTAAACTGCTGTCCAAGGATATTGAAGGTGTCATTGACCTTAATTTGGTGGCGATTGGCTAGGGTGCGGTCAAAAACCACCTCGTTACCTGTAAGCGCTTCACGACCCGCAGCCAATTGCCAAGGGCCTCCACCGATAGAAGGGTCGTACCCAATCAAGTAGGCAGGTTGCTTCTTGTCATGTAATTCCAGAATGATGAACTGGGACAAAATGGGAATCGCGCTGGAAACACCTTCTGTCTCTGAAATGGCATCAACAGTGCTGCTAGAAAGTGTGGAAGTTGCTCCGATAAAGTTATTGATCCCTGCTTGGCTGACAACAACTGATCCCGGCGTATGCCTCAGATAAGATCCAAATTGCTCATATAAACCCGCCAGAAGGCTATTCAGCAAGAGGATTAGCATGACTGCCAATGTAATTCCACTCATGCTTAGGGCGAAGCGTGTTTTCTCTTGAATTAAATTGCGATAGCCGAGAGATTGTTTGATACTCATTGAATCTAGCCTTTACTGGATGCGTGGAGTGCCTGCTTGGAAACCAACCCGTTTCACTACGCTGACTAGATGTTGGGGAGTGGTCAATTCGGGATTGTATTCAACGTAAGCCATCTCGGTTGCCGGATTAACATAGGCATTCAAAACACCAACTTCTCGTTCTAAGGCACGCTGAATAGTTAAAACACCACCGCCACCACACCCCAGCCCATAAATTGAGATGATAAACCGTTTTGCTTCAGTTTGAGTTGCCATATACGCCTCCATACTGAACAGTGTTTATATATAAGGTAGTTCTTTCCTCTGATGGATGGCTGATGAAAAACTGAGGATTTACTGAGGGATTTCGTGTGGGGTAGCTAAGGGTGAGAAATTCTAGAGTTGCCCGATTGGTAGGAATACCCTAATCGCGGTGCCTTCTCCTAGTGTACTGGTCACAGCAATCCGACCTTTGTGCTGTTCTGTAATCCAACGCGCAATGGACAACCCTAAGCCTGTACCACCCGGATCGTGAGAGCGAGCAGGATCAGCCCTGTAGAAACGATCAAAAATATGCGGCAGTGCTTCAGCGGGTATCCCTATGCCGGTATCTTGGACAACGATTTCAGCCGTGTTAGCTTTCCGGTGTAGCTCCACACGTACTTGCCCACCGGATGCTGTGTATTTGATAGCATTATCCAGCAAAATAAGCATGAGTTGCTTGAGGCGGTCTTCATCTCCTATGATCTGGACGGGTTCAAAAGTATCGAGCACAAGCGTCTGCCCGTGTGCCAGTTGGTTTCCTTCACGGAAAGCAGTTAGAACAATAGCATCAAGTTCAACTGGGTATTGTCTGAGACCAGTTCCACTGTCGGCTCTTGCTAAGGTTAAAAGATCAGCCACAAGGCGGCTCAAACGCACCGTTTCTTTTTGGATTTCGGACAGCATCTCTTGCCGTTCACCCTCGGAGATATTTTGATGCCGAGCGAAAAGTTCCAGATTGCCTTGAATGATAGTGAGTGGTGCGCGTAACTCGTGCGAAGCATCTGCTACAAAACGCTGCTGGGCGTAATATGCCGCTTGCAGGCTTGCCAGCATTTCATTGAGTGTTTCCGCCAGATGTCCGAGTTCGTCATGACGTGCTGGCAGCGGTACTCGCTGCGAGAAATTGCGTGAAAGGGCGATGCTTCGTGCTGTTTTATCAACCACTGTAATGGGCAGCAAGGCGCGACTGGCTACTGCCCAACTTCCTAACACGGCTGCCGCTAGCCCGATCAAACCCAAGACAGCCATCACGATCCGCAAGGCGCGAACTGCTCTATCCAATGCGTCAAGCGATACCAACACCTCAATGTATCCATCTTGTTTGAGAGGCAAAACATAGATACGCCAACGTCGTCCTCCATCCGAAATAACCCCGAAAGCGCCCTCTGTCGTGTGAGGGCGTTCGAGGATGGATGGAACCAGATTCGCTATCGGATCAAAAGGGGGTTTAGCTGGTACTGCCAGTATAGCTTGGGGTGAAGAGGGGGAAAATTCTCCTGCTTTTGCTGTGGTTTCCAGCAAAGTGCCATTCGCATCGTAGAGACGTAAAGACACTTCTAAATCCGCCCCAATCCGTTCAAGTCGTGGGCTATCAAGTTCGCTTATAGGTTCATTAGCGGCATGATCGGCGCTGGTAATGAGCGCGTGGTCGAGGGCATCATAGTGGCTGCGAACATGAAAGGCATAACTCAACCCCATGACAACGAATAAGATAACAACGAAAAGCCCCCCATACCACAAAACAAAACGAATTCGTAATGGCATTTATTCCTCACGCAAAATATAACCAACACCCCATATAGTGTGGATCAAGCGTGTTTCGCCATTTGCCCCCAATTTTTGACGAAGCTGCTTCACATAGACCTCTACAACATTCGCATTTCCACCAAAATCATAATCCCAAACTCGTTCTAGCAAGATTTCTTTGGAAAGCACTTGCCGAGGGTGTTCCATGAAGGTTTGCAGTAACTTGAACTCAAGACTTGTTAGAGTCAGCTCATGCTCCCCACGCCATACAGTGTGCGCTCCGCTGTCAAGAATCAAATCGGCAAACCGCAACACCTTGAGTTGTTCTGGCTGCCGGCGCCGCAGAAGAACATGCACCCGTGCCAATAAAACCTCAAAAGTGAAAGGCTTGACAATATAATCTTCTGCTCCCGCTTCAAGACCCTTTACCTGATCAGCTGGGGCGTCTTTCGCCGTTAGAAAGAGGATAGGTAGCCCTTCATCAGCAGCGTGTAGGCGTCGCAAAACTTCAAGACCATCAAGACCCGGCATCATAATATCAAGGATCACTAAATCTGGTAGATGCTCACGCGCAACGGCAATCCCCTCCTCGCCGGATTGGGCTACATTTACAAGGTAGCCTTCATACGTCAACCCCCGTTTGAGCAAATTTGTTACGGAAGGATCATCGTCAATGACGAGAATACGTTGCATCCCTTATTTTTATTTCCCTGTGACTTTCTATTTCACTGATGCCATCTCTTGTGGTACATCAACAACTAATGCCTTCGTGTTTCCAATTAATTCGGCATAATAGTAGCGACAAACTTGCTTGCCAATGGTACCTATAATTTGCCGCAAATCATTCGGATTAACGCTGGAAGGGTCATAGGTTGCAGCTACAATACCTTGCTCAACACAAACATCCACAAATAGAACCCCATCACATTCTAGGAGGCCATTTTGCAGCCACGCAGTACATTTTGAGCAGCCCATGTGAGTAACGTCAAAAAATGCTGTCATAGCTGTCAAAAGTGTGGGCCTTACAATTGGTTTACTATAGTTGAAATTAGACTGACCTAACATGATTTTCACCCATTACCTTGCACGAGCTTAGCCTATAGATTCTCATTCTACGCCTCATCCTTGCAGCGCGTCACCCGCAGTTCGGCTTATTAATAAATAACATATAAGGATGACTTAAATCTCTTTGATGCCACTCAGCAGGCCTTTAACCCATTCGCTCTTTATGACGCCATTCGCCTTTTTTATACTGGATTTCCTCAATCTTAACCATGTGTTGGGAACTGTTGTAGTCATCAAAAACACGCCAAATGGCGTATTACTAGGTTTTTGAGAGTCGCTTACAATGACACTTGAACACCCCATCCTATCCTTCACCGTCATCGGGTGCCCTAATCAAATTCTCAATCATTAAGGTGACATCAATGCGTATCAAACTTCTGCTTCCTATAACCGCAACTGCCTTCATCCTTGCACTGGGTTTAGTTATCTTGGCGGCCCCAACGACTATCAATGCGATGGGTGGCTCAACACCAACGCCGACGCCAGAAGGCTCTGATATGGGTATGGAAATGGATAATGGCTATTCGGTCGATGAACTTGCTCCCTTGGCGATGGCCTATTATGAAGGGCAAGAGGTCTATTTTGTTCACCCCGAAGCATCGGACCCCGGTGTGGCTCAGGTATTAACCGACATGATGGGAACCGATGTGATGACCGTGCCTAGCCTCGCTGAAATTCCCGCCGAATTGCTGGGGAACGTTTATGTATTTACCAATGGGATTGAAGATATGGGGCCATTAGATTTCCAACCCGACGTGTTCGACTCGGTACCCGGCGACGAAAATTACACCCCACTGCGGGCCGTGAGTTTGGTGACATGGCAAGCGGATGTTGCGGCACGCCTATTGGTATCAGTCGACGAAATTCTTGCGGCGGAAGAATCTGGCGAACTGACTATTGAACAACCCGGTGTTGTGGTCAATATGCCTATTCTCGTGTGGGGCGAAAACCACCGTTAATCTAAGCGCGGATTTGATGGGTGGTCTATTCATCGAGAGGCCGCCCGATTTTTACTGCCCGATTTTATCGAGTATTGAAATAGGGACTTGGACATGGATTTGGGTCCCTTTCTCCTTCTGACTATTGATTTGAAGATTAGCCTCTATTAACTGGGTTCTTTCTCGAATCCCCACCAGACCATAGTGACCTGAAATCGGCAATGTCTGAAGTTCAGGCGGGTCAAAGCCACAACCATTATCTTGAATAGTTAATGTGACCCCCTCGGGGGAAAAAGCGAGTTTAATCGTCGCTTCGGAGGCTTGGCTATGTTTGCGGGTATTGCTGAGAGCCTCTTGGGTAATGCGATAGAGCGCAAGCTCGATTTTGTCTGAAAGCCGCTGTTCATCTCCTTGCATTTGGAAAGTTGCGGACAGTGAGTTTTCTTGTTCGGCCAACATTTCCAAAGCTGAGGCTAGACCCAACTCCGCTAAATACGAAGGGCGTAGGCCATGAATCATGCGACGGATGTCTTCAATCGCCTGTTGCGAAATCTGCCGCACCTCGGTGAGGCGTGCCGATGCAGCCAAAGGATCACGATCCAAATTGCGCTGAGCCATTTGAACCTGTTGACTGAGCGAAATGAGTGTCTGAACTGTATCATCATGGAGATCACGAGCCAAGCGGGTGCGCTCATCCTCTTGGGCGGTGGTAATCGCTCCGATATACCCATGCAGGCGGGATTGGGCTTGCTGAACCGCACGGGCCATTTCGACCAAGGCAGTTTGTAGATCTTCAATCTCTTGGATACCCCCGACTGGCCCTGCAATGGCTGAAAAATCACCTTTGACCAGTTGCCCAGCTTTGACTTTGAGGCGCTGTAAGGGGCGGATAACCCCATACATACTAAACACGAAAACCAATAACCCCAGTAAGGTAATCAGCACTAACACCAAAATCACTGAATGGGTTACTTGTAATTGCGAACTTGTAACGGCGTGCCACGGCTCTTCGACCACCAAACTCCATTGCAGGCGTGGAATCGGGCTGTAGCCAATGATCATATCTTCATCATTATGATTTTGGATGATGCTATGCCCTTGTTGGTATCCAGCCTGCGTGTTTCTGACAATCTTTAAAGCGGATTTGGAGGCTAAATTACCCGTGATGGTGTGGTCTGAATCAAAGAGGATGTGTCCATCTTCGTCTATCAAATAGGCACTTGCATCTTCGTGAAGTATAAGACTATCTAAGATTTCGTGAATGCCAAGTGATTCGAGCGAGGTGATTCCATAAAGATACTGGTTATCCGAGAGTGGGGTTGAAAAAATGACCAACACCTGTTGCTCAAAATGACCGATAAAGGTTGGTATATCCCCTCCAACACTGCGCCAATCCCACTCTCCCACTGGAAGGTTTTTACTCAGATTATCTGCTGTTTCGATGAACAAGCCGTAATCAAATAGGTCGGTGGTGGTTTGTGGATGGGGTAAATCATGACCATTCACAGCATCTGTGGCAATGAGCGCTAACAAGATTTCACGCTGATGCAGCCGTTCAGCGAGATTATCCGCAGCGGCTTGAGTGGCGCGGGCATCGCGTTGGCCGACAAGTTCCTGCATGGCTTGTTGATGGAGAATGGCGCTGCCGACTGTGACTACCATCAGAATAATGGCAGTTGGGACGACAAACACCAATAAAAGTTGAATGTGTAACCCCTTTACCAAGCGATGATAGACCCGCTGCAAAATATTTCGATTCTTCATAGCTTACTCTATCCGCCCAATGCCCTAAACAATTGTTTTGTGCCATACGGCACACTCTATGCCCATAGACAAATCGCAGTTTTTTACAACAGGCTTATAAAAAGACACGCCAATTGGCGCATAGAAAGAGATATGGTCTTACTGTAGCATGAAATCTACACCTCTTTACAACGATATAGGAGAAGCAATTCGATGAAAAAATTAAGCATACTCTTTGGCCTCGTCATGATTGTAGTCACCGCCTTTCCTCTCTCCTCTGTCCTCGCTGATGGCCCAATCGAGGGTCGGGCGGGACGAGCCGAAGTACGCTACTTAGAAGGCATGATTGATCATCACCAAATGGCCCTAGATATGGCCCAAGATTGTCTCAATAAGGCGACAACCGAGTCCGTCAGGACATTGTGTCAAAACATCCTTGATGCTCAAAGCACCGAAATTGAAACCATGCAAGGTTGGTTGCAAGACTGGTATGGCATTGACTATACCCCTATGTCCATGGCAGACCATATGTCTATGATGAGCATGATGGAGATGATGCAGGGCATGTCGATGGAAGACATGATGGGCATGATGGAAGGCATGGATATGTCTGGCAACATGATGGAGATGATGATGCAAATGATGAGCATGATGGGAGGTGACATGCCCGGCATGGAAGGCATGGGTGGCATGGGTGGCATGGGTGGCATGAATGGGATGGGCCAAATGGGTGATATGCCGATGATGATGGGTATGATGGCTGGTCTTAACCAACTCGAAGGTGTTGAGTATGAAATCGCGTGGTTGGAAGCCATGATTGACCACCATGATGACGCCGTGCATATGTCGGAGCGTATCTTGGAAATCGCCGAGCACGAAGAACTCCGCACGTTGGCACAGTCTATCATTGATGCTCAGACCAGCGAAATCGAAGCTATGGAAGGACTAATTACAGAACTGAGTACAGTCCAGTAATTCAGATTGTTTATGATATGTGGGGAGGTAATTTATTTATCTCCCCTCACAAAGTATTGAACTCAAGGAGATAAGATGCGCCTAAAAACCACCATCACACTTTCATTGTGGCTTACATTGATGAGCGGACTCATCCTAGTTATTGCCCTTGCGCCTACTACGACTCAAGCGCTTTCCCCAACGCCTACGCCCACTAGCGCCCATACATCGCATCACACTTCAGATTTTGAGGGAACAGTCTGGGTAGCGGATGAATATGGTAACAGTGTGACCGTGATTGATGCGGCACAGAATGAAGTCATCACAACATTGACGGGTATTGAAGCCCCTCATAATATTCAAGCGTCACCTGACGGCAAAACTATCTGGGCCATTAGTGGGCACGATTCACTTGCGGTGCAAATAGATGCAAGCACCTATGCCGTCGTTGGGACAGCCCCTACCGGTAATCATCCAGCCCATATTGTCTTGGCCCCGGATAATCAAGCCGCGTATGTCACGAACAGTGAGGATAATACCGTCTCTGTGATTGATGTAGCCTCTATGGAAGTTATAGCAACTATTCCAGTCGGCAACTATCCACATGGGATGCGCCCTAGCCCCGATGGAAAATGGCTCTATGTTGCCAATATGCAAGACACCACCCTGAGTGTGATTGAAACCAGCACCAATACTAAAATGGCGGACATTGAAGTTGGCAATGCTCCTGTTCAAGTTGGCTTTTCGCCAGAGGGTGAGTTCGTTTATGCTTCTCTCAACGGTGAAAACAAACTTGTAAAAGTGGAAGTATCAACCCGCCACGTCCTCGACAAGGTAGAGGTTGGGGTTGGGCCGGTACAAGTATTTGTAACCCCAGACAATCGTTACATTTTGGTAGCCAATCAGGGAACCCCGGAGAACCCCAGCACAACGGTTTCCATTGTTGATGTCGCGTCATTTTTAGTAACCGCGACAATTGAAACGGGACAGGGTGCACATGGAATTGTTGTTGATCCCTCCGGCAAATATGCCTATATCACCAATATCTACGATAATACGGTCGCGGTACTGGACATCGCTGAACAGGAAGTGATCAAGGTTATCCCAAGTGGGGAAGGCCCGAACGGAATTACATTTTCAGCCCTTACTCCTGCCAGCCCTGCCGTCGCAACTCTGACGTTGGAACTACCCGAACACAGCGAAGGAGAAACTCAAGCGGCCAATGATGGACGCGACGAACATCATGTAGAAACACCTACGCCGAGTGCTGAACATGATATGGATGGTATGGCAGGTATGGACGGCATGGACATGGACAACAGTGGTTCATCTGGTGGTGGACATGCGATGCAGCCGGTCAGCAGCGAGGGAGTGCCGCTGGCGGAAGAAACCGTTGGCGGGCAGCCACTGGAATACCGCCTTGAAGATGGGGTGAAAGTCTTTGAAATAACGGCCCGCCCGGTCATTTGGAATATCCTAGCGGATGTGGCAGTCACGGCATGGACATATAACGGGACAGTGCCGGGTCCAATGATTCGAGTCACAGAAGGCGACCCAGTGCGGATTGTCTTCAAAAATGAACTCCCGCAAGCGACGACCATTCACTGGCATGGTGTAGAAGTACCCAATGCCATGGATGGTGTCCCGGGAGTCACTCAAGATCCTGTTCAACCCGGCGAAACCTTTGTCTATGAATTTACGGCGAAACCTGCTGGAACGTTTATGTATCATTCCCACTATGAAGGGGATACACAGGTTGGTTTGGGCCTCTATGCGCCGTTTATCATTGATCCCGCCGAACCAGTGGAACCTGCGCCGGATGTAGATGTAACCCTGATGCTTTCCGAGTGGCGTGTCGCCGACGGTGAAACATATCCGGCTATGCCGTTGGCTGGGATGGAACCAAACTATTTCACAATTAATGGCAAAGCGTTCCCATCTACTGAGGCGATTCAGGTGAAGATTGGTCAGCGGGTGCGTATTCGTGTCATCAGTATCGGGCAGTTTGCTCACCCCATGCACTTGCATGGCATGGCGTTCAAAGTGGTGGCAACTGATGGTTGGCCTGTACCAGAGGCAGCCCAATTGACCAAAGATACTATCAATGTTGCGCCGGGTGAGCGTTATGACATTGAGTTCGTGGCAACTGAACCGGGTTTATGGCTATTCCATTGCCATATCTTGCATCATACCACTAACGATGGTGTGGATGGGGGAGGATTAATTATCCCCATCAACATTGAGGAATAAATTCCTCGAATATGGAAATCATGAGTCATCCCGATTTTTAGCCAACAGACTTCCTCTAAGTAGTCTGACGCTTATCCACAAATTGGAGATGACTCACGTTCCTATCCATAGCTTCCGACTTGAGTCAGTGGCGCAACGGCTCTGGTTAGCTTTGCGATAGTCTACTGATTGAAAGCATTTACGAAATTATCACCCCTACCCTCCATTTGGCCTACCTGAAGATAATCCCAGTCTCCTACGTTGGGCGGCGTAAATGGGGATAGACTTGGCGTCGGTTGTAAAATTTCCCTGCCCAGTGGAGGTCACCATGAACCACGAAAAGCAAGGCATGAATCACGAAAAACAGGGTAATTACATCACGTTCGCGGCGATGATCGCAACGTCAACGATTGTGATGTTTGGGGTGATGTATCTCAACATCTACCAATTTTCGGATGCACGCTGGAGCGAGACGAACTTTTATATGACCCTTATGATGGGCGCGACCATGACAGTGATTATGCTCGGTTTTATGCACAGCATGTATAAGAACATGCGGATGAATGTCGCAATCTACCTCGTCAGTGTGGTGGTCTTTCTGGTGATGCTCTATCTCGTCCGAAGTCATACGACTGTGCAAGATGTTTCCTATATGCGAACCATGATTCCACATCATTCAATGGCTATTCTGAGCAGTGAACACGCCGAGATTGAGGATGTGCGGGTGCGTGCGCTTGCCGATGACATTATCGAGTCCCAGCGCCGTGAGATCAAGGAAATGGATTGGTTAATCAAGGATATTCGTGAAAATGGCATCGCCTCAACCCAAGCAGAGGCCGACGCTCGTCCAGTGCCTAATTTCGAGGTCAACGTGAGTTATCCTGAATTTGTGGATCAGCACGCTACTGCTCAAAGGAAGCTCGGCGTGGCTTTGGTATGGGAGGGGTTGAGGTTCTCTAACGAAACAATCAGGTTATCAGGGTTTTGGTAAGGGCGGATTGACCAACTTTTTCTTACGGGTCACTTGTTAGCATTTTAACTGATTAAAGATCATCAACTCCTTCTCTACAGCTAGGGACGGCGGTAGCGGATGCCTCTGTACTCCGCTGAAAGCTCGTTGGCTGAAACTCGGGATGACTCATGTTTTTCAACTTGGTTTATCAAAAGAAGAGACCTAAAGAGCGATCACGCTGGTTTAGTGATTTGATAAAGTCTGAGTGTTCCAAATAAGGTATTAAAATAACGTTGCTCAATCACCGGATTGAAGTCAGCTTGTACAAACATCTCTGGTAGCTTGCCTTGAACATTGCCTGAAGTCGTATTGAAGCCATCCAACAACTGTACCCATAAAAACAATCCCCGCATCACAGGATTGCTAGGTCTACCCCAGTCCGCAATATGTAGCATACCGTTAGGTTTTAAAACTCGATAAACTTCCCTCAGTGTTTTTTCTTTGTTCTCGTAAGTCAAATGATGAAATAATAGACTCGAAAACACGCGATTAAATGAATCACTGGAATAGGGTAGATTGAAAGACAAGCCCTTATCAAAATGAAGCTCCATCTGGACTTTTTGCGCTTTAGCCTGTGCAATCACCAGTGCTTGCCCTTCACCATCGAGGCCAATCACGTCTGTCGTCGGGTATTGTTTCTTAAGTAGGAGTGTCAAGGTTGCTGTGCCACAGCCGAGGTCAAGTATCTGTTGGTTAGGCGTGATTTCCGCTTGGCTAACTAGGGTTGATTTGAATGCCAATTCCCGTACAGTTAAGGCGAGTACATAATCGTAAAAGCGAGTCAACCAGTGATAACGAAGCGCGGGGACATAATGAGCGTCTTGGAAAATCACCTTGTTCCTTACCCCTCCCCGTTAGCGACTTTGGATAAGATTGAGACTGATGGCTTTTAGGGTCGCCTCAGTTCTTCCAGCCACGTCTAATTTGTTGTAGATACTCGCTAAATGCCCTTGGACGGTGCGGTCACTAATGGAAAGTTGAAACCCAATGGCTTTGTTTGTTAGCCCCCGCGAAGCCAATTGCAAAATTTCAAGTTCCCGCTCGGTCAAAGCAATCGAGGCCTCTAGGATGGGAGTAGAAGCGGTCTTGTTTAATAGACTGGCGGTGACAACCCTTCGACCCTCATAGGTATCATGCACGGCGGCAATTAGATCGTCCGCATCGGCGGATTTCATAATATAGCCATTGGCTCCAGCCGAAAGCGCCGCCCGAATATAGGGTGGGTCGTTGTAAGCAGTGAGAATGAGAATGCCAATATTTTCGCCATAGCGTTTACGCAACTGACGGGCTACATCGAGACCATTTGGATTAGGCATTTGAATATCCAGAATTGCCACATCGGGGTGATAGCGTTCAACACATTCAAGCGCTTCTAAACCATTTTCGGCTTCAGCAATCACATTGATCGAACCAGATTCATGTAAAAATTCACGGATACCGCGCCGCACAAATCCGTGATCATCGGCCAGCAGGACTTGTATGATGTCACTCATAATTACTTACCCCATTTGAATATCTCCTGTCTCTACTAGGCATTTTATCATCGTAGAGAAACTGCCCCTATAGGCTATTCGGCGTGACTTTTTCCGAGTCAGACATAAATGTTGGGCACGGTGTGTGACAAAAGTCATCAAAAACGGGTTATGCGCCAAATGGCGGTGATGGCAGGGGCAGGGATTCACTACACTCATAGCTATGAATTGAATCTTGAAGAAATGATGGAAACCACAGCATGAACGCACATCGCCTAATCATTAAGTTATTGGCCCTTAGCCTCGTGCTTGCCTTCGGTTTATTGCTATCGGGCTGTAGCAGTAACAGTAGCAAAACCCAAATGAGTGAGGAATCGGACATGCCGGATTTTGTGAAAGATGCGCCTGTCCGAGTCAAAGAAGCCTATCAATATGCAATGGATCACCCCGACGAGCTTGCCAAATATCCCTGCTACTGTGGCTGTGGCAACATGGGTCATGCCAGTAATTTAAGTTGCTTTATCAAGCCGGAAAATTTTGGTTTTGAAAGTCATGCAGCCGGGTGTGGCATCTGTGTGGATATTGCCCAAGATGTTATGCGCCTAAAAGGTGAAGGCCAGTCCTCCCCACAAATTCGAAACTATATTGACGCCAAATACAGCGCCTTTGGCCCTTCCACCGATACGCCATTCCCGACGGAATAAATAGCCATGAGTCGGGTTCAGAAATCATTTGCGTGGATGCGTCAGCATTGGGTGATCCTCATAGGGATCATCCTCGCCATCGGGGTGATGACCTTTCCAATCCCCCAAATAACCGATCCACAAACCCGAACCATCACACTCGATGCACGGCAATTTGAATTCGCCCCCCATCGCATTCACATCAACAAAGGCGATCGGGTCATCATTCAATTCACGGCTTCGGATGTGGTACATGGCTTTTACTTGGATGGCTACGGCATTCAGGAGCGCGTGGAACCGGGAATTACTAAACAAATTGAGTTTGTCGCGGAGCACACGGGCAAATTCCGCTATCGTTGCTCAGTCAGTTGTGGCTCACTCCATCCCTTCATGATTGGGGAACTGGTGGTCGGCCCCAATGAACCCTTTTGGCGAGCTATCGCGTTTGTCATTGTCAGTGTCATCACTTTAATCGCTTATCAATTTTTCTCGAAAGGAACTTCCTATGAGCACGCAACACTCGGAACATCACCAGCGTAGCCGCGCCACCCATCGGCGGAAACGCACTTGGGCAAAAAACAGCCTTGTTTGGATGGTGGGCACAGTGATAGCTATTCTCGCCGTCATCGCTCTGTTTTCATCCAATACCAAAACAGGGAATAGCAAAATACCTGCCAATCAGCCTGCCGCAGATTTCAGTAACCGCCCCATCCCGGACTTTACGCCGGTAGCTGGCGAGGGGCCACGCATTGAAGTATCACAGGATACGCTGGACTATGGCGACGTGGAATATAACGTTCCGGTCAACGCCGTGTTTTATGTACGGAACGTTGGCGATGAGCCGCTGATTCTGGAAGACACCCCACAGATTGAAGTGGTCAAAGGCTGCTGCCCACCCCAAGTGCTGGTGAGTTCCAAGACGATTCCACCGGGCACGGAATCCACCATTAGCATGACGTTCTCGATGCACGAGGGTATGGATGGCTTCCACGAATTCCGGCTCTATGTGCGGACGAATGACCCTGTTCAACCCGTTAAAGAACTCAAGGTACTCTCCAATTGGATTCCACCAGCATGATAAGGTCACAACGTATCAACGTCCTTCAGCATGTGCCCTTTTTGCGCGGGATCTTAAAATCGCGCCTGTTTCAACCCGTGCTGACGATCTCGACCCTGTTTTTCTTCACCCTCGCCATTGTGACCGGGTTGTTTGGGACACCAGTGGGCAATCGCAACTTTGGCATCGTGTTTGTCTGGATTGTCTGGTGGGGACTGTTGATTATTTTGTTAGTGCCATTTTTAGGGCGGTTGTGGTGCGCGGCCTGTCCTATTCCCGTTCCGGGTGAATGGCTGCAACGGCGGGGGATTATCAATCGCCGCAAAGGACGCCTATCTACCTTGCGTTGGAAGTTTCCAAAACGCCTGCGCAATATGTGGCTGCAAAACTTCGGGTTTTTGGGCATCGCCATTTTCAGCGCGATCATTTTGACCCGCCCTGAGGTCAGTGCATGGCTTTTGTTGGGGTTTTCGCTCATTGGGATTGTTTTGAGCATCCTCTATGAGAATCGGGTGTTTTGCCGCTATGTCTGTCCAGTGGGTGGATTTATTGGCCTCTATTCGCTGATGGCCCCCATCGAAGTGCGTGTGCAAGACCCTGCGGTATGTGCTACCCACACCCCCAAAGACTGCATTATCGGCAATGAATATGCCTATGGCTGCCCTTGGATGGTGTTTCCCGGTACGCTGGAACGCAATACCTATTGTGGGATGTGCATGGAATGTATCAAGGCCTGCCCCAAAAACAATGTTGTCATTAATCTTCGTCCGGTGGGTAGCGATCTGATGGTTGCCAAAGAACGACGGCTGGATGAAGCCTATAAAGCCTTTATCATGCTGGCCTGTGCCTTGCTCTATTCGGTGGTATTGCTTGGCCCGTGGGGCTGGCTCAAGCAGTGGGCCAATATGGATACCTTGCCCCATTGGTTGGCCTATGCCGGGGTATTTTTGCTGGCAAATCTGCTGCTGCTGCCCGGTCTGTTCACCCTCACCACTTTACTCAGCCGACGATTAGGAGGCATCCAACTGCCATTGCGACAACTCGTGACGGATTATGCTTATACCCTTGTGCCACTCGGATTGACGGCATGGATTGCGTTCAGCTTCAGTCTTGTGTTTACCAACGGGAGTTATGCCGTTGCTGTCCTGTCCGATCCATTTGGCTGGGGCTGGAATCTTTTTGGAACCACTGAAAGCGCATGGACTCCCTTCGGGTCATCGCTGATGCCATTTTTGCAAACGGGGATTTTAACCGCCGGGATGTTATTTGCCGTAAATACCGCCTATAAGATTGCGGGCCAGTACACTCCCGATCCTCGGCGGGCGCTGCGAGGGATGTTGCCTATCGCCGGGTTCATCACCTCCATTACTTTTGTTTTCTTGTGGCTCTACTTGGGATAACCATGAAACGCGAATTATTAGCCATCGGCATCGTCATCTTGATTCTCATTGGTCTCCCAGTTGGCGTATTTATTTATAACCGTCAACACACAAATCCAGACTCCCCCGAGCGCTTGATTACTATTCAAGCGGCAGTACCGGAAGCAGGTGGTTTTCAACCCAGTGCCATCAAAGTGACTGCCGGAGAAACGGTCACTTTGCGGTTTACCTCAGTGGATGTGACACATGGCATCGCCATTGGGCCGGGTTTAGGTATCGACTTGGGCCATGTTGACCCCGGTCATGTCCAAGAAGTCAGCCTGACATTTGAAAAAGCGGGTACCTATACCTTTTATTGCAATACATGGTGCAGCCCTGACCACTGGCGAATGCGTGGCACAGTGGATGTGATTGATCCTGCCAATCCCGATGCTGCACCGAGTCCCTATCATGACCCTATTATTGAGCAATTGGTGGAGGAGGGGGTGAATATTGACGCAAATACCACGATGGACATGCCGGATCACCCTCAACCGGATGTCCTGAGGTTTGACCAACCAGCCTCGATTGAGCAGGGACATATTTTGGCGGCTTCACTAGTGATTCCAACTGAACTAGCAGATACAGAATGGCGGCTGACCCATACGCCGATAGAAGGTCTAGCGCTACTGGAAAACAACAATCCATCTATCTCAATGAGCGATCTAATTAACGTCATCGCCTATATGTGGACTTCTGATACCCCACCCGAGGATATACAGTGGGCTGAAGAATATTACAACAAAAATTGTGCGGCCTGTCATGGGCAGACAGGGGAGGGGAATGGCCCAGCGGCTGACCAAACGGCCCAATCTCCAGTGGCCTTTGCTGATTTCACCTATATGTTTGGAATGCGGAGTGATGTCTTGTATGCCAAGATACGACGCGGCGGGATGGGTACGGATATGCCCAATTTTGGAACGCTCCTAACCCCCGAAGAAACGTTGCGGTTAGTGGGCTACCTCTGGCAACTTGCATTCAAAGATAGGCCCAACTAAGCACCAGAGTTGGCAACAACTGTGGTGCGTTACATCGAATTCCCGTTGAATCTAAGAACTTTAGATCAGCGAGGGAATTCAAATCAGGTGAAAATGTCCCATTTTGGTCGGGACATTTCGGTATCGGGTCACCAATAGGGTAGTGACCCAGTTTGATATAAGTGTTGGTACTTTTAGCATAGAGTCTGCTTTACCAGAAAGCACAACGAAAAACAAACCTCAAAGTGTCAGTAGTGTCATACTGTCGGAACTGTCGATATGCTACTGACACTTCTCCTCGGAAAGAGCTGATTCCTAAATTTTCATCTTTGGAACACACTAAGCGCAAACCAAGATTCTTTGTTAAGCAAACAACTCCACAGTGGCATGAGAGTGAAGTTAAACATGCACGCTATTCGGCGTGTTCCCATTCCGCTATAGAGCGCTATCTGACTGTTTCCCAGCTTTTTATACTTAATGAATATATAGAAGGAGACCAAAATGAGCCATCGAAACTCACGAACCCGAAGTAAACGGCATGTCACAAAGCACCGGGATATGAGGTCAATTCGCAAAGTAGTTTTTGGGATCATCGTTGTTACTGTATTAGGCTTGGCAGTTTATTTACTCTCCTCATCGCTTGAGTCCAAAACACCTCCTCCTGCCGAGAACACGATTGATGTCAGTGCCTCCATGGGTGGATTTGATAAAGATGTGATTCGGGTCAAGGTGGGAGAGCCAATTACTATTCGCCTAACAAGTCAGGACAATCAGTATCACATGGATGGGGGCGGTAAACATCAGTGGGCAGTTGATGAATTGGACCTAAATGTAATTGCGCCTCCTGAAGGTAGTGAATGGGTCACATTTACACCCGCCAAACCCGGTGAATACACCTTTTATTGTGACATCTGCTGCGGTGGCCGTGCTAATCCCACCATGCAGGGCACACTCATTGTAGAGGCATAGACGATGATAGCACGCAATGTTGCCGCTGTTTCTATTCTTGGGGTAATAGCGCTGGGCGCAATCGCCCTAGCTGGATTTTGGCATCCCAATATGGCAATGGATAGCATGGAGTATCTACCAAAAATTACTCTACCGACCATTATCATGGCAGGGCTATTAGACGGCATTAATCCATGCGCCTTTACAGTGCTTCTGTTATTCATTACCGCATTGACTAGTACCTTAAAAGCTGAAGAGGCCAATGTAAAAACGCTCCGCGTCCGTCTTATGAGCATGGGGAGTATTTACATTGGCGCGATTTTTCTCACTTACCTAGCACTTGGGGTGGGCTTACTGAAATCCATCAGCTTTTTCACGGAACAGCACGCTCCGGCACGGATTGGAGCGCTTGTCGCCGTTTTGTTAGGACTATGGATGCTGAAAGATTACTTTGTGCCGGAATTAGGCTGGAACTTGCACGCCCCCGCATGGATCGGCGCAAGAGCACGGCGGATGGGTAAAAAAGCTACCATTCCAGCACTAGTAGTCGGCGGGTTTCTGATCGGACTCTGCACTGTGCCTTGCAGCGGCGCAGTTTATTTGGCAGTGCTAAGTCTTCTAGCGCTTCAATCCAGCGCGCTTTTAGGATATGCCTATCTTGTTCTATATAATGTGGTCTTTATTCTGCCCCTCATTACTATTCTGGCGGCGGCGGCCTCGCGTCCCAGTTTGAATAGATTGGCACACTGGAACCTCCATCACAAAGAATGGGTACGTCTAGTGTTGGGCAGTGGTGTTGTCTTGATGGGGTTGCTTATCCTTGCAACGGTCTAGATACTGAGGAGAAGATCAGTCTAGAAGCGAGCGGCTGATCTTTTTTCTTAAATTACCACAAGCCTATTGGGAAAATGTCCGCATCTATTAGTAGTTTTTTCCTGCTGCCCTAACAATTTACAATATTTATTCATCTAGCCCTTATAGTCTGGACAGGCAGGTAACGACTTCGGGCATTTTGTAATCTTAGCGGTGATCTACCCAAAAGATGCTGCTTAGGCTCAATATAGCGCCTACAATTTCTAAGACTTCCAACTTTTCGTTGAAGAATAGAGTTCCAATCAGCAAGGCGAAAACAGGAGTGAGAAAAGTAAAGGCATTCAGCCGATTTAAATCACCTTTATGCAGCAATCCAAACCATAGCGTAAAAGCTAGGGCAGTACCCGCCAGACTCAATATCAGTAAAGTGATGATAAAACGAAAACTCCATGTAATCTGCGTCGGCTCTTCCAAACTCAAAGCAATGAATAATAGGGGTATACCGCCTAGGATAAACTGCCATGCGGTGGCTACGAGGGGATCAATCTGTCCGCCGAGCCGCTTGAGCAACACGTTTCCGACAGCTACCCCCAAAGCTCCTAGCAAGATGTAGCCGACACCACTGACACTTCCACTTATCCCTTGGGTTCCAAATTCGGGTAGGGTAGTGAGAATGATTCCAGCAAAACCGAGGAATATGCCTGTGCCACGACGTAATCCTAATTGTTCGTTGAGAGCAAAATAAGCAATACAAGCGGCAATGAGGGGCTGTGCATTCGCAATCACCGTTGCCAGCCCCGGGCTAACCCGCCCCCCTCCCAGAAACATACCGCCGAAACCAAGTGTGGTTGAACTAAACCCTACACCAAGTAAAATTAGCCATATTTGCCTAGTGTGTGGTAGGGGTCGACGCAGCGCATATGCGGGTACGAGCAGCCCTACACCCGCAATGAGTGAACGCAGAGCCGCAAAGTAAATGGGTGGTGCTGTTGTGAGTCCTATAGAGATCAGAGGAAAGCATAACGCCCATAAAAACATGACTAGGATTAAGCGAACACGATCAGACAGCATGACAATGCCGGACGTGCGGGAGTGGGAGGTTGCGGCTGTTAAGCGGTTTGTAGAATAAGGCCTGGTTGACATTGATGCTACCAGTTTCAAAACCATATATGGCAGTTGACATATAGAGTTTCCAAGCTCGATAGGTTGCCTCGTCGGTAAGCTGAATAGCCTGAGTGCGATGGTCATCCAATCGTTTAAGCCAGTGCCGCAGTGTCAGAACATAATGTTCGCGTAGGTTTTCGAGGTGATATATCTCAAAGCCAAACTTTTCTGCTGCAAGATTGACTTCGCTGACGGGAACAAGCTCACTGTCAGGAAAAACTTTATTTTGAATAAAAGTACCCGATCCCAGAACCGCATTTTCGGCAAGTCGTTTCCAAGCTGGGCGGGGTTCTCGCCAAGCTGGTGACGGATGGACTGAAATTCCTTGATTAAGAAACAGGCCACCCGGTTTTAGTAGGCGGTAAACCTGAGCGAAGTACTCCGAGAGTTGGGCATGACCAAGGTGCTCGAAAATGCCAATACTGGCAATCTTATCAAAGGTTCCTCCCGTTAAGTCACGGTAATCAATCAGCTTAACTACTGTGCTACCTAAGTTAGCAGCCGCAATACGCTGATTGGCAAAGAACTGCTGGGGCTGCCTCAATGTTATCCCCAGAACATTCACGCCGTAATGCTTTGCGGCATGAAGCACAAGTCCTCCCCAACCACAACCAATGTCAAGCAGTCTTTCACCCGGTTCTAACCTAAGCTTGTGGCAAATCAGGTCTAGTTTATGTTCCTGTGCGGTGTCCAAATCTTCATCGCCAGTTGAGAAGTAAGCGCAGGAATAAACCATCTGTGTATCAAGCCAAAGTGCATAAAAATCGTTCCCAGCATCATAGCGATATTGGGTCGCTTTTCGACTGCGCTCTCTGGAACGGTGTTCATCATAAAGACGTGTTGATCGCGGAGTAATGACCTGAGCAGAGCGAGTTTCATTAGGAAGAGAAAGCCATAAGTGAGCTAGTGTTGGGAGCTTACCCACAACCTTGCTTGCTAGCATATGGAATATCTCAAAAACCTTTATGAAATCACCTTCAATATCGAAATCACCCCGGATGTACGCTTCACTGAGTGAACGGTCCAGTGGAGGACGAAACATCCTACGAAGTGATGTTGGGGATTTGATGACAATGGTAGGTGCCCCAGCTATTTGAGCCTCTAGCTGTGTACCGTCCCCAAAACGCACCGTAACAGAGCTTGGCTCCGAAAAAAGCTCGCTGAAAAACGCCCGTACCGCTGTAAGTTCAGGACTTGTCTGTAACTCATTCATTGACATTCCTCCAGATGCTTAGCGCTGTGTTTCCGCCAAACCTGACCATGAGAAAGCGTTTTTTGAGGGCAGAAGGGCTAAATAAAAAAGGTGCGGCTATTGACGCACTGCCCACGCAGGTAGATCATCGCGGTACTCGCCGCTGCTGTACACATAGACCCATGTATCTTCATCTACCCTTGTCCACTCATACAACCAGTAAGCATCCATCAGAGAGAGATTTACGCACCCTCGTGACTGTCGATAGCCAAATTTATCGTGCCAATACGCTGCATGAAGGGCAATGTCACCATCAAAGTACATAATGTTGGCAATATTCTCAATATAATAAGCATCGCCTAAATAACCTGTTGCACCAGACATCGGACCGTAAAGCCAGCGCTGGTATATTTTGAATAACCCTTCATTAGTTGACCATTGAGGTAATCCAGTTGAAGCTAACGTCGCAAAAACTATGCGATCCCCTTCATAAGCCACCACAGCCTGCTCAAAAAGATCGACAGCAATCCATAATTCTTCTACTCCAATCTCGCTAGGTCGTTTGACAGGCTTGATTTTTGCAACACGTATTTGGTGCAACCACTGGTTCGGCCCAATAAGATACCATTCCCAGCCATCAACGATCTCAACCCCATAAATGTTGACAATTTGATAGCGTTCCACAACATCATAGCCTGCGAATTCGGGACTGCCCGGATACATGCTGGGGCGTGCAGGTGCTAACATCCAAGCGAAAGGGTGTGTCAGAGGCTCATTGATTTGAACACCCGTAAAGGTAGAAACATCATAGGCACGGGTCTGGTCAATTGGAACCCATTCGTTCTGTCGCAGTTGTACCCAGTCGCCAACCACCTGAATATAAGTGACTAGACTCAAGCCCTCACCCATTGTCCGAATAATGTTTCCATTCGGTGTATCGTAAACAGGCGCACCTGCAAACACCCGACGATATTTCCACTTATATAGAACCTCATCCAAAGATTCTATTTGGATAATAGGCGGTGTTGGATGGTTAGACATTTCAGCATAGGCAGCTCGCATATCCAAAGCAGACATTCCCGTGGATATACATTCCGGTATTGAGCTGATGGTTGTATCGAACGCCGTTTCACATTTTTCACGTCGTGGATGCCCCGAAGCATTACCAACCCCAAAGAGCATTAGGGTACCAAACACTAGCAGAGCAAGGGGATAATGTTTACGTAACTTCATATTATTTCCTAATTCCTATACTGGCTAAAGCTCCAACCCGCCTTGAGACATCGCGGTTTCGCCATACCCTCATGAAGTCTATCGGTTGCTAGAACCTTAACACACTTCCCGAATGAGAAACATGCGCCAAATAGCGTGTATTCGGTGAATAAAGCTAGCAGGCTTTTGCTAGCTATGTTAAGAAGCTATAGTCCGCTAAAGGGCTTATCTTGGGATCATGTGTACAAAGGAAGCGAAAAATACTATAAGTGAACGAATCTGGGGAGGCGGCTACAGAATGGACAAAGCGCACGGTAGCATGTCTTGGATTTGCAAAAGTCGCACCTCATTGACCATTCAACTACAGTGGAAGATTGTGCCGGACGGATTGCACATAATATCAGAGGTTGAGGTGGAAAGTTTATAACCTTTGTAGAAAAAGGATTTGAAATGGCAAGAGAGCGACACAATCACAGACCGCGCCGCTCAATGAACAAAGGACTATGCGCTGTTGTAGCTATCGCTGAATATCAGCAGGTAACGATTCAAACTGGTCAGTGAGGGGTACAGGTTTGTGTTCGCTGTGATCGTGATGACCGCCCATCATAGAACGCATCATTACCAAATGTAGTAGCGGACACAACAAAATCATGCCATAAAAGAAAACCCCGCTAGATGGAAGACCTAGCAGAAAAACAGCCGTCAGTCCAATGATGGGAACCAAACAGCAAATCAGCATAATGAACAAGTGTTTCTTCGCCACAGAGAGCATCCTTTTCTAAACTGATGTCTGGTTAGACCGTGTATTGACTCTAGTTACGCACCTTGCTATCTACTTGAAGGAGTATTCCATTCATCCCCAGTAGAAACGAAGCGGAGACGCGCCAACAGGTTCCTCAGACAGAAACACAGCCTTGTAAATGTGCCGACCGCCATTCCCAGCGGCAGCAATCGCTTCTATCAAGTTATCCATGGTCCGCGTCTGCTGGTCGTAAGCAACCGCCACAATGTTTTCATAAAAAGTACAGGCGAGAACTCCCTCTGTACGGAGCAAGCTGTTCGCCACTCGTGTAGCGCAGCGCTCACATCCTATGCCAGATACCTCTAAATAGGCAACTGTGGCGTTGGATAAGGCGGCCTTGTCAACAGGTTTTTCAAACGGTTCAACATGACATTCACTCATTAGTTATTCTCCTCTTTTACTCAATTCATTCTATAGAATTGTAGAGGCATCCACAGGCGTATTTTAGCGTTCCAGCGATAGGCAAAATGGCTTATTAGGGGATTTAAAACAAAACTGAGGCACTTGCAGAATGGTGCCAAGTTCGGGTTAAACCCGTTTTCCGTGTAGGCTTAAGTTGACCACTATAACGCTGCTGAAGATCATTGCGAAGCAACCAGCATCAGCGGGCCGGCTTCCAGAACTCTCTTTACCGAAAATCTTGCTGCTGCTATTGATGTTATACGCTGCAATTGCCTGCTTGCGTCGGTGATCCCGGTATCGGCCCAACTTGTAGCGCAATCTCATAGGCCGATGGCCCACTCGAATAATCTGAGCCTAACACGATGACAGGATCAATTTCTGACCAGACCGTGCCTTGTGCCTCGAAGTAGGCCGCGAGGGTGATGTAGGTATCCTGAAAAGCATAACTGTTGAAGGTAAGGGCAGTTTCGTACAATTCGGTTGCGGTTGCCCCTTGTGACGCCATAAGTTCGAGCAAACCTAGTAGAGCCATGCCATGATTACAATCGGGATAGGACGTGTGGTTGCCGCAGCATGGACGGAAAATGGTTTCGGCGATCTGATACACCAAATCTTGCTGCTTGGAGGTCAATTTGATCAACTCGGTACTGCTATAAAGATCAACCGCATCGCGCTTGCCAAGCGTCCATCCACCCGTTGAAGCATAATTCCCAAGCGGCACCTCAGCGGCGTATTGCATCATTGGCCCTTCATCCAAAACCTTGCTGTGTTGGGTCAAGCCGAGTGCCCAGAGGACATTTGTCCAGAATTGAATATTGTCAGGGGTAATCGTGATCTGTTGAAGTGTATCGTGCAGGAGGATTGCTTGTTGCTCGTCACTCAAATTGCCAATCAGGGTTTCATACTCAGTTAAATCAATTGCGCCCGCATCCACTAGCTTTTGGCCCATATCACCCCATTTCACGGCAATCGTTGTGCCCGATGTTGGGGCCACTTGTTCGGTTAATTCGGCATAGGTGAAATTTTGTCCAATGGGTGTCGGGGGAGCGGTTAACACTAACTCGGGGTAAGTGGGTGGTTGACTCAGTTGAAATATATTCAATACCTGCCCTAATTTAAAGACCATGAACCATAGGCTTATAACCCCTATGAATACCCCTAATCCCCAAATTGCTTTTCTCACGGTGTTTTCTCCCTACTTATTTGAGGTCTCACGACTGTGCCTTTTACCTCACCCTGATCCCCTTGCTGGTATGGAAAGAGAATTGGGCGAGCTTCATTCATCCTTTGCCAGAGTTCAATTCGTGGGTGATGAGATCACGAACGAGAGCTGTCGCTTTCACAAATACCCTACTGGATTGTTGATAGTTGGAGGTGTCCCGCATGTTTATGATTATGACCCCTCGTGCTTCGCATCATCACCTGACGGAAATCAGGGTCATAATCGAGAAAACCGCCTCATAATGTTATCGAAGTGCGTCAATAGCATTTTCTGACAGTCTATCCAAACAACCGTAGAGTCCACTAATCTCATGCAAGACTTCATCAACACGCTCCAAATTGCTGAGCGCGGCAAGGCATTTAGTCAAGTGGATGTTCACTAGCTGGGCATTTGCTGTCGAGAGTGCCGACTCAACTGATTGGATACGTTTAATGATTTCAATACAGGAATCTTCCTGCTCAAACATTAAAGTACATTCTTTAAGCACGTCTAACTGAAGACGCAGTTGATGGCTTAACAGTTTTTTGTGTGAGCGATGGATACGGATGTTTTTCATGAGCATCTGATTCCCTCTACTTGTAATTTAACGGAACAGATTGACTCTTGATAGCGCAATATAGCTTAGGGTGAATAAGCAAAATTGCCTATATACAGCAAATACTTTAGGGGTAATTTTGCTAAATCGTGATTTTCACTTCCACAAATGAGCATTTGAAAAACACACTTGAAAAAAATGCGCCATATAGCGCAGTAATGATGGGTAAGATGGCTCTGCTTGGTAAATCCTTAAGCTCATATAATAGATAAATACTGTCTGACATACGTTGGCTACTATGGAAAGGGAAACCTCAATGCGTGTTACAGACCCAGTGTGTAAGATGGAAATAGACTCGAAGCGGTATGTGTCAAGGAGTTTGAAACAACTTCGCAAAAAAGATTAAGGAAGATTCTCCGGTGACTTAGGCGGGTTGATGTAAACCGCTGTTGGGGCACCCTTCACGCTAGGCATCCCGCCCCGAAAACGCTCTGGACAGGCCTCAAAAACGGCTGACATCACGCTTTGCCGGTGCTGTTGCACGGCGATGGCCTCCCCGAAATGAACACTGGCAGGGGTCATCAAGTTCAGTCCCGAATGGTAATGTTCATGGTTGTACCAAGCGAAAAAGCTTCTGGCCCACGTCCGAGCATCGTCAAGGGAGGCGAAACGGTCAGGATAATCGGGACGGTATTTCATAGTCTTGAAGTGCGCCTCACTGAACGGGTTGTCATCGGAAGTATGGGGGCGGCTGTGGCTTGGGGTGATCCCCAGATCAAGCAGCAGTTGGCTCAAGGGCTGGCCTTTCATCGGACTGCCATTATCAGCGTGTAAGATGAGTTGGTCGGGCTGAATGCCTTGTTTGCGGGTGGTTGCCGCGATGAGTTGCTTGGCTAGGTCACTACTCTCGATTTCAGCCACCATCCAACCGACGACATAGCGGCTGAAAATATCCAGCACGGTGTAGAGCTTGTAACCGCTCCACTTGACCGGGCCGCGCAGGTGGGTAATGTCCCATGACCAGACTTCGTTGGGACGTTCGGCCAGCAATTCAGGCTTGTGGTAAGTCGGATGGCGACGGATGAGGCGACGTTCATGCACTTCGTGATGGGCGTGCAGGATACGATACATCGTGCGCCAGTGGCACAGATAGTCCCCCTCATCCAGCAAAGTCGCATAGACCTGACGCGGGGCTTGATCCATGAAACGCTCGCTGTTGAGTGTATCGCGCACCTGGATCTGTTCCTCAAGCGATAAGGCATGAGCGGGTGTTGGACGCGGGACAGGTGCCGCTTGGGGCTGCCGTGCGCGGTAAACGCGACTGCGCGGCACATTCAGCACCTCACAAGCCGCCTTCACGCCGATGGTGCTGGCAAGCGCATTCATGATTGCTCCTCCTCCAGCAGGCGTGCCAACTTTTTTTGGGCCTCAATGATCAGTTCTGCCCGTTCCAACTGCCGCTTCAAACGGATGTTCTCGGCCTCGAGACGCCGCATCTCAGCACGATTCGGGTTGGCAACCGGCCCGCGTGGCTTGCCTAATGTTCCCGCCGCATGAGCGATACGCCACTTGCCCATCTGGGCATAGGTCAAGCCCTCACGCCGCAAGAGTGATCCTAACTCCCCATGCTGACACTGCTCCGCTTCGACCACGATCCGCCGCTTATATTCGGCACTGAAACGGCGGCGTTCCGGCTTAGGCTGAACTTCTGGATTGGCTCTGCCACTCTTTTCTGACATGTTCCTTGTCCCTGTTCTCCGCCCTTCATTTCTATACTAAACTTGAACGGCGAAGTTGTTTGTTCCATTATGGCACATAGGGAAGGAAGCAACTGCCCAATCCGAATACCAAGGGCAAACCTACTATTTTTGCTCGACTGGCTGCAAGAAAGCCTTCGATAAAGACCCGGCTAAATATGTTGGTACCCAGCACGAACACAGCAGTCATCACCATCATAATTGAGCTAAAAATCAATTGAATTCTTCGGGGCGTGATGGAGAGGTTACACCCCGAACTATAGTTGCTTGAAGTCTTGAGAAGGTGTCGTTCCAATAGCCAGACGGATTGTAATAGTTGTGCCGCCCTCTGTCGTCGATACAATCTGGAAATAAGCACCAATCAATGCTGCCCGCTCGTACATGCCCATAATGCCAAAGTGCCTATTACCTGAGCGGGTAATCTCGCTAGGATGCTGAGGTGCGGAAAAACCGTGCCCGTTATCCCGCACAGAAACTATAACATTCTCATCCGAAAAACTCACAGAAATCCAAACATGATCTGCGCCACTATGCTGCCAAGCATTGTTTAGCGCTTCCTGCGCGATACGATACAGTACGATCTCCTGCTCTGTGGAGAGACGGCGGGGCGTGCCTTGCTTCTCAAATTGAATAGTCATTTGATCGCCTAGGTCAAGGTCACGCGCTAACATTTGCAGTGCTGGAGCTAATCCCAACTGTTCAAGCGAAACGGGTCGCAAGGCCCTCACAATACGCCGTAAGTCTTCGATACTTTGCGTAATATTCAATCTTGTTTCGCTCATCAAGATCGTTGCTTCCGGGTCATCCGAGAGAAAGGGTTTCAACATTTGAACCTGATGATTGAGCGCTACCAGTGCCTGCGCGGTCTGATCATGCAGCTCACGCGCCACCCTCAAACGCTCATCTTCCTGGGCGCGGGTAACTGCCCCAATGTAATTGTGCATCTCAGCTTGGGCTGTCCGAATGCGCTGCACCATATTGCGTAGCGTAGCATGAAGGCGTTGAATTTCCTCAATCCCACCAACTTCGGACTCAATAGCATCATAATTACCCCAATCTAGGCTGGTTGCTTGTTTTTCAAGGCGTTGTAGGGGACGGACAATCTTGCGGATACCAACGCCAACCAGTAGCAGTACCAAAAGTAGACCGGGCACTAGCACCAATGGGGCCGCCTGAGAGTATCGCATTAAGGGACTCAGTTCCTTCTGCCAATTTTCTTCCTGTACCAATCGCCACTCGGTCTGGGGAATCGGTGCAGAAATGACAATGACATCTTCACTCTTGGATTGAGAAGCTATTGTGCCAATTAGGGCTGGATTGCTATGGTAAAGAATTCTGTTATCGGCATCAAGGATGTAAGCAAACGTATGCGATTTGCCATGTAAACTGGACAGAATTTCCGCTGCTGGGAGCGTGGATAAAGAAACAACCCCTATGGCCGAATTGCCTTCAACCTCAGCGATGATGGCGATATATAACTCGGCTTTATTAGGAGCCAATAGCGGAATAAAAGGGCTGTTGGATGTGGCGCCAAAAATTGTCTGAAATGTGGCAACATCTATGATAGAGGCACGGCCTACGATGGATACCACTCCGTTTCGGTATTGAGCAATACCACCGTCAAAAAGCATTTGTAACTCTGGCGAAGGAGTGGGGGAAGCTCGCTCCAGCCACATCTGTAGTGCTGTCCGGCGTTGCTCCAGTTGACGTGAGATGTTGTTTGCTATACCCGGTACAATGCGTCCATCATGTTCGACCAATGTTTCACGCATGGAGCGCTGGTGTAAAGTAATGCTGCCAAAGGCAACGCCAACTAGCAACACCAAGAGTGGCAAAACCAGAAAAATAAACAGTTGCAGGAAGGAATCAGTGAGACGTTTCATCGAGAGATGGCAGATCAAGGAGGCCGAGTTGTGAAGCTTTAACGACAGCTTCGGTGCGGCTGGCAGCATTCAATTTCTCGAAAATTCGACGGAAGTGACCTTGCACAGTGCGATCACTAATATCTAGCAACATACCAATGGCCTTATTGGTCAGTCCGCGTGTGGCTACTCGCAGGACTTCCAGTTCTCGCTCAGAGAGTGCCGGGTAAGTAATATCAGGTTTGTGAGAGGCAGTGACGGCTCGCATTAATTTCGGAATAACATTGCGATCCATTACGGATTGTCCCTCGTGAACCGCTCGAACGGCCTCGACAATTTCCTCCATATCGGCTGTTTTGAGCATGAAGCCATTGACCCCTGCTTCTAGGGCCGCCATGATAAAGGGATCATCGTCAAAAGCAGTCAGGATTAGCAGGCCAACTGGCAAAGCTTTAGCCCGTACTTGACGTGCCACTTCAATCCCATTGTAAATTGGCATTTGAATGTCCAGTACAGCAACGTCCGGTTGATGTTGTACGATTATTTGAAGGGCGCGTTCACCATTTTCAGCCGTTGCTACAACATCAATGCCAGCCTTTGACAATATCTGTTGAATGCCATGTCGAACTACTTGATGATCATCTGCGAGGACAACACGGATACTTTTCTCTTCAGCCATTTGATCCTCCTTGTAGTAAACCAATTTAAGTGTACGATGCAAACACCTGCCTGTATACCCGCCAAATCGCCTATTTAGTCTACGCTGAATATCGCTGGTGGACACTCTTAAAACCTGTAAACTAGCAGGTAAAAAGTATAAGGTGCTGATCAATGGGCTATGAAATAACTGTCCTATGCTCACCATCGGCTGCTGTAGTGCAAGTCGCTGAAAGGTTAAGAGCAGCCGGATTTTGCGTAAATCAGTCTTTTAATTTGCAGGTGGCTTCTCGAATGGACGCTACCTGTAACCGTCCGCATCTTGGCACAGCACCATGTACCTGTCAGGTGGCGGTGCTGCTGGTTTATGATGCCCTTGGACATGCACCGCTGACGCTCCTAATACATGGTCACGAAGGTCATAGTTTAATTCTTGTTCCTGACAACTTGGCAACTGACCTAGACTTACAAGCAGATGTATTTGAAAGTCTTTTCCAGTTCGATCTCACAGCCGAGGGGAAAACAACGTAATTTATGCCAATAAATGCTCACAGGGACTTTCCTCCGTAAGGTACTACCGCGTGTGAGTTTTTCGTTGTGCTACACCATACATTGCACACAGCTTGTCTGAATCAATCAGGGCCTTGCTACGATCATTTATGTTTTGTTTCAAATCAAGCTCCTGTTTAGGTAGGTTCGATTCAATTAATAATGCTATGGTAAGCCTCGGTAGGGTAAGTTGAGCACGCCATTTTGCCTATCCCCACTACGCCTCTTAACGCTTATCCACTTTAAATAGGGATGATAACTTAGAAGGGCTAGTGAATTAGCTGCTTTATAGAAACGCAGCATGAAACCAATCATAAAGGGAAAGAAATCGGTGAGCACTCAAACGATCACATTACCTGTCATCGGTATGACCTGTGCAAGCTGTGCGGCGACCATTGAGCGTAGCGTTCGCAAACTCCAAGGGATTCAGCAAGCCAACGTCAATTTTGCGGCGGAGCGCATCAATCTGACTTACGATGATGCGAAGGTCAGAATTACGGATATAGCCGAACGTATACACCAAGCTGGCTATATTGTCCCCGGAGAGAAGCTAGAACTTGCTATTATAGGCATGACCTGTGCAAGTTGCGTTACTACGGTGACACGCACACTTAGAAGTGTGGCAGGGGTGACAGAAGCGGTTGTTAGTTTTGCCTCTGAGCGTGCATTGGTCACGCTGCAACCGGGTGTGCAGCCTGAAGCCCTAATTGTGGCACTCGAGAAGGCGGGATATGGGGCAGTGCTAGCATCCAATGAAGAAGAGCTTCAGGATGCTGAACAGCAAGCGCGTGAAGCCGAAATGCGTCACCAGATGAAACGACTGGTGATCGGTACGCTGTTTACTGTTCCACTCTTTATACTCACCATGCTACGAGACTTTGGAGCGCTGGGAATGATCGAACACTTAGCAGGCTTTGATGTGCTGCTGCTGGCGCTTGCGACCCCCGTTCAGTTCTACGTAGGTTGGGATTATTATACCGGTGGGTACAAAGCCCTTCGCAATCGAGCCGCTAACATGGATTTACTGGTGGCATTGGGCACAACTGTAGCCTACATTTACAGTGTGCTGGTGCTGCTGAAGCTCCTACCCGGTCATGTCTACTTTGAAACAGCTGCCGTCATTGTCGTGCTGATTGTACTAGGGAAACTGTTAGAAGCACGCGCCAAGGGACGTGCCAGCGAAGCCATCAAGAAGCTCATGGGACTCCAAGCTAAAGTTGCTCGAATAGAACATGATGGTATTGAAGTTGATATTCCAGTTGAACAGGTCAAGGTCAAAGATATTGTGATCGTTCGTCCCGGTGAAAAAATTCCGGTTGATGGCGTTGTTTTGCACGGACATAGTACCGTAGACGAAAGCATGATTACAGGGGAAAGCCTGCCTGTGGATAAAGCACCGGGCGATACTATTGTTGGCGCAACGATCAATAAACAGGGCTTGTTAAAGTTTGAAGCGACCAAAGTTGGACGTGAAACTGCCCTTGCTCAGATTATCCGGCTAGTGGAGCAGGCACAGGGCAGCAAAGCCCCAATTCAAAAGCTGGTTGATCAGGTTTCCGCAGTTTTTGTTCCAGTAGTAATCGCCTTTGCCATACTGGTCTTTATCATTTGGCTTGCTGGAACGGGAGATGTAACTGCTGCCACTGTGCGCTTGATTACAATCCTTGTGATTGCTTGCCCCTGCGCGATGGGATTGGCAACTCCAACAGCGATCATGGTCGGTATGGGCAAAGGCGCTGAAAATGGCATCCTGTTCAAAAACAGTGAGTCATTGGAACGTGCCCATAAACTTTCGGCGATGGTGTTGGACAAAACTGGAACCCTGACCAAAGGTGAACCCAGTGTCACCAACATTGTTACCAACCAGCGAAGCCCGCTTAATCCTGAGCAGTTGCTTATCTTGGCGGCCAGTGCCGAACGCGGCAGTGAACATCCGCTTGGTGAATCAATCGTTCGCGCAGCCCAAGAAGGTGGACTCTCGCTCTATCAGCCTCAACAGTTTGAAGCTATCACTGGACAAGGTATTTATGCCAAAGTTGAAGGCCAAGTGGTTTTGGTGGGCAATGCGAAGTTGATGTTGGGCTATGGCGTTCACCTAGATGATATGAAATCAGAGGTCGAAAAGCTTCAGCTCGAAGCAAAAACGGCCATGTGGGTTGCAGTTGACGGTCAAGTGGCTGGCATAATTGCCGTCGCGGATACCATCAAAGAAGGTTCAATTGAAGCCGTTCAACTAATGCACAATCTTGGCATTACTGTCGTGATGATGACAGGTGACAATCGGGGTACAGCCGAAGCGATTGCCCGCGAAGTCGGTATTGAACGGATCTTCGCAGAAGTTAAGCCAGAGGAAAAGGCGGCTTATGTCCAAAAACTGCAAGATGAAGGATATCTCGTCGGTATGGTCGGTGATGGTATTAATGATGCACCAGCCTTGGCTCAAGCGGATGTAGGAATTGCCATTGGAACAGGGACAGATGTCGCCATTGAAGCTTCCGATGTGACCTTGATTAGCGGTGACTTACGAGGCGTAACCCGTGCAATTAAGCTGAGCAAGGGAACAATGCGAACAATCCGCGAAAACCTCTTCTGGGCGTTTGGCTACAACACCATTCTTATCCCGGTTGCAGCAGGAGTGCTGGTTTTGTTCAGTATTGTTCCGGAGTTCTTGCAAGAGTTGAATCCTATTCTCGCCGCGGGGGCAATGGCCTTCAGTTCCGTGAGTGTGGTTGCCAACAGCCTAAGGCTCCGTAGTATTAAGTTGCATATATAGACGGAAGTGTTGTCAAGCATGAGCAAGGTTGCTTTGCCTTGCTCATATTTTTCAAAGACAGGTTCTCAGCTGAGGAATGTGGTTGCCTGTGTTGCTAGGCATGTATATGGACGAGCAGCGTGAACAAAAATATCCGAGTGAAAACGCTCTGTGCGGATGAAATTTCTCATGATACGAATATTCCTTAAAAGTGCTGCCGGGTTACTGATTCTCATCGTTATAGTCACAACGTATCGTTCTGTACAGCCTAACAAGGCCTTAGACCAAAGAACAGACATTGTGCACCTTGCTGATCAGAATATGTCAACCCAACTCGCTGCCATATTCTTGGAAGCGTGGTCACGGCAGGATTACAGCACCATGTATGATCTAATCACGCCGAATGCACGGGCTATGTATATTCAGAGTGCGTTTGTAGAAGCCTACCAGAGCATCTGGCGCGATCTAGAATTGCAGTCGTTAAAATGGGAGCAAAAGGAAGTTTCCACGCACGGAACCACCGTCCTTTTTAATTATGATCTGACATTTACCTCTGCCAATCTGGGTCAATTTACTGACTCAAATCGATTGATCCGCTTTGTGCCCTCTGCTGAGGGAATGCGGATTGCGTGGTCACTAATGGATATTTTTGAAGATTGGACAAGCGGGACACGACTGAGGGTTGAGTATACGCTGCCACCCCGCGGAAATATCTACGATTCGCAGGGACGTGCCCTAGCGATACAGGATGGCACGGCTGTTGCTATTTATCTTGCCAGAAATCGTATTCCTGATGAAGGTCGGTGTATTGACGAACTTAAAGCGTTACTAGGGCGTGACGTTAGTGATTTAGCTGAGTTCTTTGGTCAGTACAACCCGGATACTGAATTTTTTGTGGGTAACACTGACTACGAAATCCTGCAAACACATGCACAGGTCTTACAATCGGTCTGCCGTCCCACCAACCTGATTGAACATCCAACCCGTCGCTATTTTGGGAGCATTGCGCCACATCTTATTGGCTATGTGGGAAGTGTTCCAGCGGAACAGGCCGACCAATATAGAGATTATCCTTCAGATGCATTGGTTGGCCTTATGGGTATTGAATCTAGTTGGGAGGCACAATTACGTGGCACAATCGGGAGCCGTTTCAGCTTGTTTTCATTGACGAATGATCCCATCCGGGTCATTGCGGAACAACCGTCTATACCCGGTCAGGATATCTATCTTACAATAGATAGAGAACTACAACAGTCGATTGTCCAAGCGTTTGCCGATGCCTATGCATTGGCCGAATCCACTTGGGCAAACACATCGCTGGGGGCAGCGGCAGTGGTACTTGATGTTAACACAGGAGCGGTACTGGCAATGGTCAGCTATCCCAGCTTTGATCCCGAAGTTTTCAATCCTCACAATCTGTATTTTGACCCTCTTCAGCAGATTCAGTCCTATCAGCTTGATCCGCGCCGCCCGATGCTGAATCATGTGACTCAGGCACAACTCCCTCTAGGTTCGGTCTTTAAGCTCATTTCCTCGATTGCTGGCGCAGATAGCGGGGTTGTTCCCATCAATACAACTTTTGCTTGTAATGATAAGTGGTATGGAGAAGAATTCGGCGACAGTCTGCCTTATCGAACGGATTGGTATACAGGCGGACGTGGGATGATTGACGGAAAGCAGGCCATTATTTACTCGTGCAATCCCTACTACTGGCAGTTGGCTGTTAGCCTCGACGCAATTGACCCCAACTTGCTGCCTAAGTACGCAAGTCTGTTTGGGTTGGGGCAATATACCGGGATTAATGGTGTTGAAGAAGAACCGGGTTTTATTCCCTCGCCACTGGCCTTGCAAAATAGTGGACAGACTTGGAGCCTACCTTTCACTTTAAACCTCGTCATTGGACAAGGGGAAGTTATGGTGAATCCTCTTCAAGTAGTAAGGATGGTTGCAGCGATTGCGAATGGAGATAAACTCTTTACACCCTATGTTGTACAACAAGTAGCACGACCCAATGAGGCCCCTTCTTTCGTCTCCACTCCCGAATTTACCGCTTTAGATGTAAATCCAGAAGTCTTGGCCGAAGTTCAGGATGCAATGTGCAAAGTCACAACCGAAGGCACGGCTGAGTTTGTCTTTTCAGAGTGGTATGTGTTCCAGACTGATGAGCCGCTCATTTGTGGAAAAACAGGCACAGCGCAATCTAGTGAAACCCAACCGCCTCATGCTTGGTTTGTTTCTTTTGCTTCTGCTGATAACCCAGAAATTGCAGTCGTTGTCGTTGTCGAAAATTCATGTGAAGGCTCAGAGGTTGCTGCTCCTCTGGCTCGTCGTATCTACGAAATTTACTACGATCTACCACAAAGTGAATGGCCGCCTTTATGGGAGACTGGCTGCACACCTTTAGAGGTAGGTTATGACTACTAGCTAGGAGCGAAGGACATAGTAGCTCTTCCCTTGTTTCACGTTTCAGTTTGTGGCGGCCTTAAAAGTTGGCTAAAGTGTCAGTATGTCGGTATGTCGAAACTGTCAGCTACCTACTGACACTTTTTCAGTTAGAAACTCCAGCAGAAATACTCCCTCTGTCCACTTATTGAACACGCAACCACCATCTCATGCTGTAGGCTAGTGGAGATTATCCATAAGTTGCCTAATGGTATGAGGTTTGGCTTGAAAAAATGGTCAGTCATTATTGGCATAGCTGTCCTTTTGGCTGCAAGCGGCTCTATTTCGGTGTACCTGCTGTTTAGGGGAAAAACTGACAAGCAGCACAGGCGAGATATCCCCGCAACATTTGCCTCAGCGACGGCCACCTTGGCTATACTGCCATCGCCGACGGTTGCTTTCACAGCCTCGCCAACTCCTACTGCGACCCTTAGCCCTTCGTCTACCCCTACTGCAACACTGGCAACGCGAGTGATGGTCGCCACGCTTGTCATCCCTGATGTGACCTTACCACCAAGGGCCTCGCCGTTACCGGAAAACCTCCAGATTTTGACCGATGTGCCTGAACCGATTGAACCGCTGCCGAATGCAACCTTATTGCCTTTGCCGTATACCAACTTCACCGATTGGGTTGCTTTTGAGAGCGATCATCCAGTTGTTCGCTATATAGCAGGCACTTGGATGCCTATCCGCTCACATCAGGCGAGTCAAGGCCAATATCACTTTACCGAGGATACTGACGCCAGTGTGAGTTTCACCTTTACAGGGGAAGCGGTACGGGTGCGTTATGTGGGATTCACCAACGGTGGCGTCTGGAATGTCGTTTTGGATGGCCTGATGGTGGATGTCATTGATGCCTATGCCCCGGTAGCTACCTTCACAGGCACAAAAGTGTACATGCTTAGGGCAGGGGAGCACACGCTTGAACTTCAGAATACAGGGAATGCCGATCCTGCCAGCAACGGACACATGCTGGCGTTAGATGCGGTGCAGGTCTATCGTCCCGATGCCCAGACGTTAATCTTTTTAGGAGGGGTATTGCCGACCTCGACGCCTACACCAACCCTCATCCCAGCCAGCAGCATTGAACTCCTAGCGGCTCCGCCTTCGCCACAACCCACTGCCACCGAAGTTCCTATCCAAGTAGTGAGCGCCGCCATCGTGATGGGTTATGACGAAAACGCCAATGGCACGTTGGATGTCAGTGAAGGCGTGCGCGGGATTTCGGTGCGCTTGGTTGAGGTGGGGACCAATAATGTACTGGGCCATACCTTTACCGATGAACGAGGTTTTGCCCAACTACAAGCCTCCACCAACTCACCCGTGCTGCTGGTCGTGCCCTATTTTGGAGAGTCATGGACAGTGCAACCGCACGGGTCAGAGGCTGCTCAGACCTTTACACTGTTGTTGTCGCCCGGTAATCAACCGGGTTTAATTCCATGAGGGGCTGTAGATGAACCAAATGCGCGTCATTTCCATTGTTTTGCTCGTGGTGCTTTTATTGGCACTGGCTGGGCTAGCCTGCACCGGTGAACTTACCTCAGAATCCGTCACGATTGGGGATTTACCCCAGTATGTATGCCCATCCGCTACACCACGAGCGACGAACACACCGCTGCCAACCAGCCTGCCAACGTATCTCAGCTATTTCACAGCGAATCTGACCAACTATCAGATAGGGAACAATATCAACAGTGTCACCATCCAGTGGTTGGCCCAAAATGCTGGCACGATTTACCTGAGTTATTCCGGCAGCATGAACACTGCACCATTTTATTGGGCTGGGGCCAGTAATGTCCCAGTGGGTTATTCCTTGCCCAATATGCCCGCCCAGAATGGCTTTTATACCCTGTATATCCCGACGCAAGTGAGCAGTGCGACGCTGCGCATTTGGACGACAAACAACAGCTATTCTCAAACCTTCTCGGTTTATCGCATCATGGGGAATGTCGTGCAGTTCTATCCACCACCTAGCTGGGGTGCGCCTTTGCCGATTTACCCAACACCACGCCCTACCTATACGCCGTATCCCACCCCCACACCTTATATCAGGACGAACGATTATTTCTTGAATGATCCGATCTACACCGCACCGGGTGAGCAACTGCTCAACATTCGGTTTCGGGTGACGGGGATGCAGAGTCTGTCCTTTCAAGGCACCCCCACCCCTAATCCCCCTAAAACAGCAGTGCCGGGGGTTAATCCAACCACGATCTATCCGGAGTCTTTGTATGTCTGGACTTTCGAGATTAGGAACTTCAGCCGGAATCAGACCTACACCATTTATCCACCGGCCCAGAGTTTTGTCTCCTCTATTCTTTTGTCTAGTGGGGTCGAACAGAATGTCCTGCTATTCCCGACTTATACCGCCGCACAGTTGGCTGGATTCACGGATTTCGCGGGCTATCAGGCCCACAATCTTGCCCCCGGCCAACAAGCCACCCTGCGATTGGCAGCCAAAGGGCCACAAGGCTCACTTTATCGCGTGTCGTGGGTGATGGATGCCAGTGGACGCCCCACCCCGGTGAGTGGCACGGGACCTACGCCCATTGTAGTGGGTGACAACATCGTGTCATGGATTAACACCGTCAATACCGAGTGTGTGGGCGAAATCGCCGAGCCAAACTAGGAGCCTGCTTTGAAACGAATGCGTCTTGTTGCGGTTATCCTCTTGGTGGTACTGCTGCTGGCCTTCCCCCCAGCCGCGTTGGCCCAAGTGCCTAACCCATCGGATTGGATTGATGATCTGACTCAGGCGATTCAATTTATGATTGATGGCTTCTGGTACGATCTGCTGGCACTCCATGCTCAAATCCAGTGGTTTATGATGAAAGTGTTTTTTATCCTCGGCATCGTGATTGACCTGATGACCGATTTTATGGCTGAAAACGCCTTTGCCCCGCTCATCACCCAGAGCAACAGCCAATTTGGGATAGCCGTTTCGATGAGTTTCACCATTGCCATGCTGGTGCTGGGCATGAGTTATATGATTGCCCACTTCATTCGGTTTAACGTGGTCGAATTCAAAAGTGCCTTGACTTGGTACTTGCTGGCCGCCCTGTTTTTCCAGCTTGGCCCTGAGCTGTATTTGAGCATGAACCAGTTACGCTCGGACATCAACAGCTTCTTTTATGCGACGGCCTTACAAACGGTCAACAACAGCGATTCACCGCTCGCCCCCTTAAATAACAACATGACGACGGAAGGCCTTCCGATGCTGCCGCCTTGTGATAACTTCGGCTGGCTGACGGGGCAGACGACCACACAACTGGGGGCGGGGGTCGACGGGTTAGATATTGCCATGTCGTACATGCTGGCGACTTCCGAGGATGTGCTCGGCCAGCCACCCGCCGTGTTTGGGAACTGCCGCACCCCTAATCCGGGCGGTTACGAGAATAACTTGCCCTTTCGCTGGTACTACACCGATGGTTATTTTGACGTGATGGTATCACCCGACACATGGGAGGTTATCCCAGCCGATGATCGGGAGCGTTCTTTGAGTATGGCCGCCGCCGCCCAGTACCGCCTGATTGGGGCATGGCCGCTTTTATGGCTCGGCATCTTCGAAAAGATTGTCTATCTGCTCGTCACCTTCGCGCAGGGGTTGAGTTTTATCTCCTTTGGCGTCGCGGCGATTTTTGCTTTTTTCAAACGCACCGAAGGCATTGCCCGTTCGGTGGTGGATTTGTGGATTGAAATCATCGTGGCGAGTGTGGTCATCGCACTGGGCCAGTCCTTGATTGTATCCTTAGCCCTCGCCGCTGCCGCCACCCAAAATCCGTTGGCCTCGATTGGGGTCGGGTTGCTGTGTGCCGTGTTAATGCTCATCTTGATGATCTCGGCCATGAAACTGGTCTGGAATGCCTTAACCCGGATTTTTGGTTCGATCAGTCAGGCAACCGGCGGGGCTATCCTGACACCGGGGCAGGTGGCAGCCGGGGCGGCAGTGGGTACCGTCGGCACAGCGGCGGCCATCGCCACAGGCGGTGGAACATTGGCGCTGGCTGGGGCTGCCATGAGTGGTATGAGTGCATCCGGCATTGGTGGGCCAGCCATGAACATGGCGGGTGGGCAATTGATGATGGCGGGACGGATGACGGCTCACGCCACGAGTGGTGCTGGGCGTGTGATGACGGGTGGAAGTTCGAACGAAACATCGCCCCCACCATTCCTAGAAATGGGTGAAGTGGAAAACACACGAGTAGAACCGCTTCTGCTGTCCAGCGGTCCAAGCAGGCCAAGTAATGGGTCTGCCAGTATCCCTGCTCCATTGTCTACGCCTTCACTTGCACCCCAGCCTATCAATATCGCCGGGTATGAGCCCGAGGATTTATTGCCCGACAGCAGCTTGGGTCGTCGCACCTCACGCATCCAAGCGCGTTTCACTCCTACCGATGAGCAGGCGACCGCTGTTCGCACGGATGCAACTGAGCAAGTACGCCTGAATGCCGATAATGAACGTGACGATGCGGCCCTCAGTTCCGCCCTCAACAGCGATAACCGCCGTGATGAAAGTGTGGCCCAAGCGCAGATGGATGCGGATAACAGCCGCGATGATGCCGTACTGCGCGACACCCTCAAGACCACTGGCAGTGAGCAAAAGGTGACGGTGGATACCGCTGGTCTGGAACGGGCCGGGCGTGATTTGAGCGCGGCGGCAGGAGCACTCAAAACGATGGCTGACCAGCAACAGCGCGATCGAGTAGCGGGCCGCATGGATGTCACGGGCAGCCGTAACGTGGGAGCAGTGGTGGCTGACGCGGTGGATATGGAGCGTGAATACCGCCAAAAAATGGACAAACCCATGTTGGATGGAGCAGGTGATCAGTTTGGCGGACGGATGGCCCAGTCGGTCGGGATACAGCCTGCGGTGGGCCAAACTCCCATCAGTGATGCAGCGCGTTTTAATGCAGTCGGTGATCAGGCCCTGCGTCTGGGATTGCATGGTGGACACATCATGCAGGTGTTGAAAGACCAAGCGAGTGCGGAGGATGGACGCAGTGTGCAGCCCGCGACCTATGACCAACTCGTCCAGCATGTCCGTATGACAACGGGTAGACGCCAGAGTGAGGCTCAGCAGCAGGTGGGGCGGTTTTTAACAGTCGCGGCGGCGATGCCGGATGAAGTCCGTATCACGGGGTCTATCCCTCATACACGGCTCCTGCCAACTGCTGAAAGGAACACCCAACTGCAACTAAATAGCACCAGTATGGAGGGAACGGCTAAAGCATGAGCAAAGCCAAACGTGAACCCGTAACGCCCATCCCCGAAGTGGAAGAAGTGCAGTATCGGCCATTAGACGGATGGCAGATGTTGGAACTGGCCGAACTTGAAGAAACCTACTCCCTCGTGCCGACCCAGCGTCAGCAGTATTACCGCGAAGTGCTGGAACGGGAAGCGAGTAAGGTCAATGCCGTGACCGACGCCGAAGAACTGCAAGTCGTCCAAGCACTGCTGGCCCGTTTTGAGCAGGATGCACTGGTACCTGTCGGGGCACGTTGGGCCAAACCGCCCCAGCGGGTCAAAACTGCCGCGATGCAGGGTGAACCCTTGAACTCGCCCGAAGAGGAGTATCTACCGAAGGGGAGTAACATCCCCAACCCGATGCTGCTCATCGTGGCAGGCGGCGGCTTATTTTTCTGTCTGTTATTAGTGCTGTTCATGGCGCGACGGGGCGGTGACGCTGATCCAACTTTGCAAGCCTTCAACCCTTATGCCTCACCAACCCTGCGGTACACGGTCACGCCGACCCCCATCGCCCTTGAAGAACAGGACACCATTATTAAGGATGGAGATCGGGACAGCAGTCGCACACTGGCCTACCCGGTGGGACTGCAAATCTATCCGCCGGGCGAACGGCAGCCGCGTGTGTTTGTGGTGCAGCGCCGGACGGTGGAGTATTCAGAATGGGAATACGACCCCAACCCGGATACGGCCAGTTACCTTTTGGGTATGTCGGTGCGGCGGGTGGTGGGTATCCCGTGGAGTGAAGAAAATGAAGACCTCTTTGATCGCCTGAGTGAAGGGGCAGTTTTTCATCTGATCCTCAACACCGGCGCGGTGATTGAATATACCTTTGAGCGCCAAACGGAAGTGCGCCGCAGTGATACAGCGGCCTTTCGTCAGATTTCGCCCGGCTTGGTGTTGGTCTTGATTGGTGAACTGGATGACGAGGGCGCACCAACAGCAACCCGGTTGCTCGTGGTGGGGCGCTATGAGGCTGAACAGGAACTGACTCGTGAAGGCTTCCTATCCACCGATATTGAACAGGATATCCCACTGGCGACACCAATTCCGGTTTTTCCAACGGCTACACCACAGCCCGCCCGTGATTTGCTTTATGTGGAGTTGGTCAGTGTGGAGACTTCACCCGATGGTTATATGGTGACAAAAATGCGCCTCTACAATGGGCAGTATGAGCCTGTAACCCTATATCCCGATGACATCCAAATAGCATTTGGTCATCAGCCTAATCCGCCGGGGCCTTGGATCGCATCGGCTGGATTTGACCAATACTCCATCTTACCGGGGCAGGCGCTCGATTTGGAAATTATATGGAATTGGGACAATACTATGCCTTATGCAGTGCTTCAGGTCTTAAATTACCAGTTTGGTCTGCAATTCAATTGATGGAGGCTAACCGACAATGCCATCAGCGTTTGTTCATCATTTACAGACAGGCTCAGGTTGGACGAAATGTGATCTAATTTTCGTTGATGATGTCAATGCGCGAATCGAGCTCAATTCCAGTTGGATGGGCAGTGGATCTATTCGATTTAGATTGTCCTGTAGACGGCAGGTATTTTCTCAATACTATGGACTGTTGTATGTCAACCAAATCGAATCATATCCTTCGGTCTCCGCTGATGATACAGAGATAATCAATATTCGTGATTTGATGGGAGACCCAGAATTCTACGATGAACTGCATGATCCTCATCCTTCCGAATTCTTTGTTTTTGAGTACATCAAAATGCCTGAACCTGAAATATGGGTGGCGGATGATCGTGGATTACAAGAGCTACAACACTTCTTTGATCTTGCAAAATGGAATGAGACCTTTAGCCTCATCTTACTCTATCATTCGGAGTTGTTTTTCACGGATGATGCTTTTGAGGCGACAACACTTTGGAAAGCCATCCAATTGATGACCAAAATGAAGTTTACCGAAGTTGCCTGACCGACCGGAGATGTTGGTGTGCTAAGTTTTGTCAGATTCTTTTAAGTCGGGTGGATGTCCACCTGCTTTAATCCAGTAGTGCCGAGCATTGACCACCCGTTCCAAGTTGATCTTCAAGCGTTCAATAGTGGCCCGCCCAACTGGGGTCAAGCCTTTTAACCTTAGCCCATTCTCGATCCAAACAAAATGTTCTGACCACTGCTGTAGACGAGGGTTAAAAAGCGCAACCGTTTCCCCTGTATTCTGGTCAAAGCCAGTCACTGCTTTCGCTTTACTGAGATTACAAGTCGCACAAGAGAGACAGAGGTTGTCGGGTTCATCAGAGCCAGTCGGGTCAATATGTTCAACATGCATGGCCTGCCCAATGATTTCTTGGCTCGTCTGACAGTATTCACAGCAGTAGTTGGCTCGTTCATGTACCAGACGAACGGTGGCTGCCCATGATAATTCAGCCACGTAAAGACTCGCGTGTAACTTTATAACCCCGCTCGGTGAGGAGAGCAGCCGCTTTGCCCTTGCGCAGCATCAGCTTTTGCCCCTGCTCCACTAGGTGTTCCAATTCTTGGTATTCGGCTTCCGATAAAGTGCCTTTGGTGTTGCCATCCATCAGCACCTGCATTCGTTCCTGACGAGGGCTAGGCATTTGTTCGCGTGCGATAGTCCAGAGGGCTTCATCTGAAAGATAACTTAAGGCGCTTAATTCCGCCTCTTCATCTTCAGGTAGGGGTGGCAAAAAGGCATTTTCCAGTTCATGCAGAAAAACAGCTTCAAGTGGTTGGTCGGTGGTCTCCGCCACTTGTTGAGCGCGTTCATAGATATGTTCCGGTATTTGCAATGTGATGGTTTGAAGGGTCATCGCCACTCTCCTTTCGCCTATTATAGCGCAGATCAAATTGAAAATTGGAAGGGTTTGTTAGTTCGTTGACCGCTTATGTTCACTTATTGGACACTCCTCGCCATGCGCTCCCCTTATCCTAAAAACACAATGTCCGGTAGTGGTTTCTTGGAGGAAAGTGCCTATGGGCAATCTCGGTACGGCGATTGAAGCATTCTTCACCGATCTGAGAGCACTGGCGCAAATTGTAGCGCCCATCTTTGCCTTTCTCGGTGTGCTGGGGTTGGGGTTAATGTACCTCGGTTCATCCATTCCAGTAATAGGGGAGTGGAAGAAAAATAACCCCCAAGCGTCTTCCAGCGTCGTGATGGGCTTGGTCTTTGTCCTACTGGCCTCATCGGTTGCCAGTCTCATCTCGTTCACTTAAGGAAAGGTGGTGGCAGTCCAGCGCTTGACGAAGGCGGATGGTTGGTTTTATGAGGATAGGCAGTCGGGGGGACTCGGCTGCCTTTTGTTGAGGAGGCTGTTCTCGATGGTCGCCGAATTTAAATCGCACGTGCTAAAACGTGAGGAAAAGGGGATGTTCGGCATTCCCTTCAAGCGGCTGCTGGGTGCAGGCGTGGGTGGGGTGATGATTTTCATGGTTGCCCGTTTCCTATTTGCTGTCGGGGCCTTGCCAATCGGTGGTGTAGGTTTCATCGGCCTCTTGATTCTGTCGGCCCAGCGGGGCGGGTTGAGTCTGTATACCCGCCTGCGGTATCAGATACGCGGCTGGCTCATCATCGCAGCGGCCAGCCAACCCGACAGTTTGATCGCGCAAATAGCCGAACTATTGGAACTGCCCACCCATCTGGTCATCCTCGATGGCGCACAGGTCTATGCACCGCCTGAAAAAGCCGCAGTAGTTGACCTAGCCCAGTGGGAAACCTATGCCGCACCGGATGAGGCTGGTCAGGGCCTGATTTTTATGGAGGATGCTTAAATGGTTGCTCCGCGACGACGCCACGATGAACTGCCTGCCCGGACTATTTTAATTGAACCCTTTGACCTGATGATGCACGCGACGGAAGCTGGGGTGACGGCTCTACAAGGGCGCTTTTCGGCCTTTTTGCGGACACTCGATGGCCCCGCCCGCTTTTTGTGCTGGCAGATGCCCGCTGATCTGAATCACAAAATTAGTGCCGTATCGCAAACCGCACGCGCGGTCGAAGATCGTGCCCGTGCGGAGATGTGTATGGCCTATCGCCGCCACTATGAGCAGCTTCAAGTTGAAGCCGAATTTCAGCGGGCATTGTGTGGCATGATCTTGTGGACTGAAGAAACCGGACGCACCGTTGCCAATGGATTGGCTTCGGCTTTTGATACCCCTGCGATTGAAGCGGATTTACCTCCGCTGTTTGAAGGGCGCTACGGCCTACGTGAAATCCCGTTCTCGCATTTGGCTCCCATTGGCCGTCCGGGTGGTCGTCCTTTCTGGGCCATTCTCAATAGTTATGAATTTTTGCCTGCCGCATGGAATTTCTTTCGTCCCATCCCGCCTTTGCTGCGCATGAATTTCCCGCTAGCCCTGTGCATTGATATTCCTGAAACGCTGGATCGCAACAAGGCAGTCGATGCGGTTGAAGGCATTATCCAAGCCTATCAAGTGCATCTGGTCAGCTTACGGGGCGGGGAGGACAGCCGCGCCATCACCCGCATCAATGACTGCCGACGCACCTTAGCCGAAATCAATCAAGGGGACGCGCTGCATACGGTCCGGATTTCCATTGCAGTCGCAGCGAATACGCTGGATACCTTGAAAGCACGGGTGTCGGAAGTCATGACCGAAGCCCGTTCTTATTTTCGGTTGCGGCACGAGGTCGGGGAATTGCTCTCGCGTTCAACGTATTTGTTTTCACCGAGCAAAAGTAGCACGATTGGCATTCCGAATACGACCCATCCGGTCACTTCCCGTGAACTCGCTCTTATGCTCGCACCGTTGGGCTATCGTAAATTAGGGGATGTAGATGGGGTGCTGCGTGGGGAAGCGGTGGGTGGCAAGTATCCTGTCTTCCATAACTCGTGGCGAGATAGACGGGCGGTGCATGAGGTCTGGGTAGGTCAGACCGGGTTTGGGAAAACCTTTGCACTCAACTGCCTCTTGAACCGCGAATATGCCGAAAACGGCGTCTCCTTTGATATGTTGGAACCGATGGGACATGGCAAACATTTGGCTGCCGCGTTTGGGCTGCCGTGGTATGTATTATCGGCGCAGACGACCTGTCTCAATCCCCAAGATGTGATGTTTCCAACCCTGCTAGAACAAACCTCCCACACCATTCGCATTTATGAAACGGTGATGGGACGTGCTTTATCCGGTGGGCAGCGTGAAAACTTGGAACGAGGGCTGCTGGCCCAAGCCCTCGAAATCGTTTACGCGGCCTTTGCGGATGACTTGGAGCGGCTTGCCCCTGACAAAACACCCACTTCGGATTTTGTGTGTGATGTGCTCTCCGGTTTAGGCGAAAAAGACCACATCAAACAGATTGCCAAAGACTTGGCGGATGAAATCGCAGCTTTGGTTACGGGATCGGGGCCTTGGGCCAAATTTCTAAACGGGACAACTACCTTTGACTTTGGACGTTCGGGACGGCATTGGATTGAACCCCGCATTTTCTCATTCCATCAGTTAGAAAATGATGCCAACATGATCGCGCTGGCCTATGCCCAGTGTTTGGCCGCGATTCGCCGGGATAGCTTACGCGATGAGCAACCCCGTATCATCGCGGTGGATGAAGTCTATCGAATGCTGCGTCATCCCTCACTCTTGGACTTTCTGATCGAGGCCGCCAAGACCTTCCGCACCCGACGCAAAAAGCTTATTTCGATTGATCAGAAGATGTACTAAATACCAAATTCTGGGACATTGTTTCATATTGGGTTGGCTGCTGCTGTTCCAACTGATACTCCTCGGTATCTTCCCAACGAGTTTTGACCCCATACGGACGTTCACCCTGATAATGGGCATATTTCCGATCCGCTGTACCATGAATGGCATAGCGCCCCAATAGGGTGCGGAAAGTATAGCCGGGGAAGGCGCGTAGAATGTCGACTTGGTGCATATGGGCATCCATCATCTGGCAGAGCTGCTCAATATCGGCTTTGTTCCAGTAATGACCCTGCCAATTATAGCGTGTTACCATTTGGGTGCTGGTGGAGCCATCCCGCCACTGCACGCAGATTTCCTTCTCATGCCGCGAGAGGCGCGTGATCTTGATATCCTCGGCAAATTCCTGAAAGATGTTACGCTTTTCAGCACGTGGAATCATATCCCAATTAGCCGCAATACGTTCTAGCGCGGGACGTGCGGTGGTTAAGGTACGCTGACGTTTTTTGTCGGAATGGAGCAGTTCGGCCTGCGCCTTGAGCAGTTCGATCCGACGGGTTGACGCTTCATACTGGGCTTGGGCACGGTAGATCATTTCATCGTTGGTCAGCTTGCCGAGCGTGGTAATGATGTTATCCTGTGCCAGCTTCTCCTGCCGGATTTCATTCTCGATGCGTCGAATTTCCTCAAAGTTGCCCTGCTGCGTATGGCTGATAGCCGCCTGCCACAACGCCTCATCCACGACGGTGGATTGTAGACGTTGCAAAAGCAGATCATCAATCACGGGATCGACCAGCTTGGCTCGGATATTCCAGATATTGGCGCGTCCACCCGGAATGTACAGGTTGTATTGGTAATTTTTGCTCCAAGCGTTCCAGACGGCTGCCAAGCGTCGATGCGGCATTCCCTCTATATCATCTGAGAACATCAACCCCGCATAGGTGGGATAAGGTTCAGTGCGGGTTTCTTGTGGCTGGCGGCGACGATCCCGAAAGGGGGCATAGGCTGGATTGGGTTCGCCGTAGAAATCGGTTTTGGAGAGGGCATTGTAGGCGAACATGAACAGGTCATGTTCTACTAACGGCTCATGATTATCCCATTCAACGATGGCTTGCTGATGGACCCAATGACCGAGATAAGCGACATTGGTTAGGATGAAGCGCAGTCCACCGCGACTGGGGCAGAGCTTGCCTGTGTGTTGGGAGCGATGGTCAACCTGCATCCGAAAGATAAATCCGTCTGGTAGCATGTCCTCGGAGAACTCAGGGAAGAAGGGTCCCTGTGCTTGGATATGTGTCCATGTGTATTCTTGGCTGCCATTATATTCTTGGAACAGCTTGAAGTAGGCACGGACGCACTGGGCATAAGGCTCAAAAGGGACATAGTAGCGATAGGCCGGATTGCGCTCCCCATTCGGTAGCGTCTTACGGTCATCCACCATGTAGCCGGGGGCAATCTTGCGCCCGGCCCACATGCCACGCTCACTGCGCCAATGACGGCTTTTCACGAGGCGACCCCGCACATGATATTCCAGATAATCCGCCGCACGCTGGGCGTGTTCGCGGAACATCTGCATGTGAAAGCGACCCTGCATGGGGTGGGCAAAATCAAAAATCATCGTAGGGGTGAGTACCAGTATATTGTTGCGGCGGCAGACATCAATGAAGATGTTCGGCTCAATTTGGGTGACATCCCGAAAGAAGCGGTCTACATCCTGTGCCGCGACCAAGCCAATGTGTTGGTTCTCGATGAGGGTCATCACTTGGCTCATGCCCGGACGATCTTCCATTTTCTTGGTGCCGCTGACCCCTGCATCCATGTCAATCATAATGATGTTTTCCGGCGCCCAGCCCAGCCGCACTAGATGCTCAACCATATCGACGGTTTGCAGGGTGGTCGAGATATTGCCAACCTGCGCTTCCCCCGACTGCCGATAGTAGACCGCGCAGGGTTTGGCTTTGGGCAGTTCGGTCAGGCGATAGGGATCTTGGTGGTTTGTTTCCTCACGACGTTTATAGGTTCGCATGGGTCACTGTCCCTAGAATGCAAAAAGCCTTGCGGCGAATGAATGATAGGCACGGTCAAGGCGTAGGTGATACACTATTCAGCTAGCCTCGCGGGTGTCTGTTCACTCGCTGGGTCAGGCAGGGCATCGTGTTCCACCACGGTGTCCTGTCGATCTCCATCAGTGTACTCGTTTTCATCCAGCAGGGCAAGCACCCGCGCTAGGGTTCGGCACAAAGACGACATATTAACCCCATCTTCGCTGTTTTTGGATTCGCTTCCCTCGTTCTGATTACCATTCGGACTGCCCATTGGCTGGCCCTCCCGCTTGCACTTTGCGGTCGTAATACGCGACTGCTTGCAGCAGGAAATGGCGGGCAAGTTCGGAGGCAGTCACCCCCTGCAACTCTGCCAGTTTATCTACGGCAGCACGTTCAGTCTCCGAAAGCCGCATATTCAGCGACTTCGTGCGGCGCGGCTCCCGTGTGGGGAGTGTGAGTGGATTGGTGGTGGTGGTCATGCTATATTGCCTTTCTATCAGCTTGTTTTACGCTCTGTAAACGATGATAGGGGGCAAATTTCGGGGCGATGTTCGAAAAGCTGACATGAAAGGGCATTTCTAGCAACTTTTTGTCATACAATGATTCAAAGATCATCGTTCATGGGAGTAGATATAATCCTTGAAGCAGAGCAAGACACATCAACGGGTTATTCAAACAAAAAGTGAAGATCAGTTCACCGAGTTCATTCATGAACTTGGGTGGGAAATTGATGCTCCTAAAAATGATTATGGTGAAGATTTTTGGATTCGTGTTTTTGATGAGGGAATTTCGACTGGCGATGCTTTTTATGTGCAGTTAAAGGGCACTGATAATATTGAACAATACTTATTGAAGACAGAAGTCACTTATAGTTATTCGGTTGACGTTGAAAAACTCAGTCAATGGTCTCGGAGTATAATCCCTGTCCTAATCGTCTTGTGGGATGTTGAAAAGCGTGCGGGTAATTGGGAGTATGTGCAGGCGTTCGTAGCTCAGCGTCTCAAAAATAACCCCAAATGGATAGATGATCATGACAAATATCGGCAGATACATATTCCATCACAAAACATCATTTCGATAGAGGATAAAGAATCTTTCATTGAATCAGTAAAGCCTATACTGTTAAACCAGCGTAGTAGCCTCGAATTAGGAATGCGTCTTGCACATATTCTCGGAAAAATTCCAAGTTATGTTGTTAGCGCCTTGGGAGAAATGGAACGGATTTCTCTCTCTCCGCAAGCACAACATCAAGCACGACTCACAGCTATTGAAATAGCACTAAATTTAACGCCGAGTGATGTTGATGCTTGGAAAGAGAAGGCTTCGATATACTATGATTTGCTTGACATGGAGCAAGCTATTTTTGCTATAAACAAGGCTTGGGAAATTGACAAAAGTAACCTAGAAATCATCTGGATGCGCGGGTCAATTTTTGTAGAATACGCAAATGCAAATCGTAAGGAACCCAAGCATTTGTATCACGAAGCGATAACTTTATTTAACTCAGTCGCTGACCAAGCTGATCCAGCAATACTGCACTACAACCTTGGGAACGCATATGATGGTTTACGCGAATACGAGAAAGCAATAGAAGAGTTTGATTTAGCGTTATCTTCAAAACCACCGGATGATCTCGCTGCACAGATTTGGAAAAACCGCGGTACATGCTTTTTTCACCTCAACAATTATAGGGAAGAAATTAGATCATACCGCAAGGCTTTGAAACATAACCCGAATCTATGGGAGGCCTATGCTTCATGGGCAGCAACTCAGCTCCATAACGAGAATTTTAAGGAAGCCCATAGATTGCTTCTTAAAGCATTCAAAGCTTATCCATATCTGGAGACACATGGCACACCACAAATTTACTCGCTCGCATTCTCCCTATGGAAATTAGGGAAATATACAGAAGCATATCAGCGAGTATCCCAAGTATTGCAAAATCAACCTAATTACAAAGATGCCATCATCCTCAAAGCTGATATACTTTCCTACTTATGGAGAAATGATACAAAATATATAAATGATGCTATTGAGTTTTTCAATTCTATGCTACTTAATGAACCAACCAATATTTATTTTAAGGGTGAACTCTACATGCTTTATGAGAAAAAAGGAGAAATACAAAAAGCCATTAGGGTATTGGAGGAAGCGACTAGAGAGGAGGATGTTCCAGTACGCGCTTTATACGATTACGCCAAATTACTCAGTGGAAATGGAGAATATGAAAAAGCCATCGCTCAACTCGAGCGTGCCGTAAAAGTTAGCCAAGAGCATCATATAGTTCATAATTTAGCAATCTACAAAGATAAAATTGGGGACTATAGAGAAGCAGTTCAATACTATAAGCTGGCGTTGATTGACACAACGCATCCCATACCCATTTTGCAGAGCATCGGGGACTGTTATTTCAGGCTTAATGAATTTGAGAATTGTGTTCGGATAATGGTAAAGCTAATTCAGATCGATTGGATGGATTCTACTTGGTGGGGAAACCTTAGATTTGCGCTTTTACAGTTAGGGTTAGCACCAGCAGCTATTGTGCTTAATGATATTGGGGAACGTCTGTTTCGCGGAGAAGCAGTTAGCGAAAATGAGATTAATAACGCAATCGACAAGCTATTTGATCTATTGCCATTTGAAAAGGAAGAAGCACATTGATACATTTTTACCAGTATCAATGTGCCATGCGGGAATCAAAATAACCAATGCACCGATTTGCTAGTCGTGCCCATCACTTCTGGTGCTGGATGGTCCTCCCGCATTCGAGGATTGTACCGTGACCAGCGATGGTCATGCTTAAATGCCATTTCACGGTCAGGTTCGGGTTTTTCGGTATGGGCATGGATGGAGAGCCGTTCGGTTTCATCCAGTAGGGGATTCTCACCACCCTGCCAATTGTGGTACTTCTTTGGGGTGAGGTCAATGAGGGGCAATGGATCAAGTTCGCCGCAATCCAGCAGATATTCCCCAATCGCGCGCATCAGCAGATAGCTCATGGAACGCTCAATGGCATAGGTAGCCAATTCCCGCCAGCAATCTTCTTCGCCGCGACGGATACACTCAGCGGCTTTCCGAATGAGCAGAAGGCAATAGGTCACATCGTTGACCGGCTTGCCCGATTCCGCATCCAACCACCAGATATGGCGGCTAACTGCATACTCCTCCCGGAGTAGTTCATGGATGATTTTTAAATTGCTCATTGATACAACCCCCGATAAGCGGTGACTTTGCGTTTGTGATGCCAGAGGGCTTGACCCGATGAAATTGGTTTGCCGATCTGCTGGAGGACATCCTCTTGGCTCTCATATTGCCAGATGACTTGTGTGTACTGGTCGAGTAAGGCGCGAACTTGCTCACGCAATTCAGGATAGCTGACATCACATTTTCTGGCGTAGGGAATCATTTCAAGATGCTTGCTCCAATGATGGATGATGAGTCGTTCGGGGCGATGGTTGTCGAGTTCAAGCAGAGCTTGATGCAGCATGTGCAAAAGGGCTTGATCGCGGCTGCTGATGTGAGGCAGAACAAACTCTCTACGACCCTCACCCGGCTGGACGATCTCACCAATCCTGCGCCAAGTCTCGATGCGGAAGTGGGCGACACAATGCCGTTCACCTCCTAAGCCCGGCACAAAACGGCTGTTCAGATAGATGTGTGCTGCACCGATAGTTGGCGAACTACGTAGTTCGGTTTCGCTGACCCATGCCTTTTGCTGGTGCTGAACGATCAGTTGTTCCCCTTGCACGCCGCGTTTCTGGCAGGCAAGATCGAAGGCAGTAAGCGTTGGCATCCCAAAACAATTGCCACGTGTTTTGCCTGCATGGAAAAACAGCATCTTATCGGCACGTTCTGCCAGCGCACGGAATCGTTGCCAAGATGGGGCTATGTAAGGCTGAACTTCCACTGCTTCGGATTGAACTTTGACGCGCCGGTTAATGAACCCTTGACTGCTGTTGCAGGCAAATTCATAGACCTGAAGCGGGAGATTATAGTCATCGCAGTGCCGGATAATGAGATTATCCACGCCCGGTTTGTTGGTGGTGAGTAGCGACTCACCACTATGCAGCAGGATGTCGATGTATTCCGGTAGAAAACGTTTGAGGGCAGCGCCCGGATACCGAGTGCCCGTTAGGTAAGTTACGGTCATGGTACAATAAACTCGCTTTCTAAAAGCTAAGGTGATGCCCGACTCGATGCTTGGTGGTATTAGTCGGGCATTGCCGATCTAGGGTTTGGATGAATGGCGAAACTCTTGCACGGTGAGGACAACAGCGGTGGCAACGACACTGAGAGTCATTAGCCCCTGCAACTGCTCACAGAACATGGTGGAGATGGTTGATAGGAGCAAGGTCACTAATACGCCTATGGTGGGGACAGCCAGTAGAACGGCCACGATAATGACAGACTGTTTCAGAGCAACCTTAAGCAGACGCTCGGATAGCATGGTTAAACTCCTTGTATCTATAGAATTGAATGGAAATGGGAAACGACTGCCGCAATGGCACTGGCAATAAGGGGCTATTCATCGTGGGAAGGGTTGCCGACTCGATAGGGCTTCTGCCCCGACAGTGGGGGCGCTCGTCGCCTTGCTGGTCTCTTCAGCCCGTAGCTGGCAAACTTCCGTTGATGAGTTGTTAAGGTGCGCTTTCTGCATATCGCTCAGCACGACGCGCTGAGGGCAATGTCGTCGGAGACCTGCACGAGTTTTGTGGTGAGTGAAACGGCGCAAGCCAAGAACAAAACTCGTAGCAGCAGTCGCTTGCGACTGGACATGGCCCCGCGTCGTGCTAGATTTCAGGGTGAAAGCGCACGAAACTCATCAAGAGAAGTGAAGAATAGCGGATGTACTCCCCAGCTAGGAAACATACCATTCTTTATAAGTGTTATATCTTTAGAGCCTTTGGCTATATCTGGGCGGAGGGTAATGTTATGGTTATGCCAAAACCTTCGACTCTTGAGGTCTCGGATGTAGGGGTAAGGGTCTGCACCAGAGCTGCCACTGCATATGTTGATGTATCATTGTCCCTCGTGGGCCTTTAGTGTCGATATGCTTTTGGCAAGCGGTTTGGAGTTCGTCTATCTTCTCAAAAGTCAATGGCACAGGCTGGTGTGATAGGATATTTCCTTATTCGCTCTGTCAATAGTACGATTTCAGAACCTTTGAGACACGAAAGGGCACATTTGGCGCTCTGCTTTTGAGTCGGAACTGCTCCTAGCCAACCACGTATGCATCTAGGGATAATCTCTAGTTTGTCTCAACCGCGAATTTAGGGCAGGTTGGGCCATTAGGAATGTTATATTGGATGCTTTCTTCGGGCGTAAAATCGCGGAAGACGTGCGCACAGGCGTATTCGATGCTGTCATATGGGATGACTGTCCACAATCGGGCGGTACCATCGTCACTGCCGGTAAGGATGAGCGTGCCATCAGGTGAAAAGGCTATGCTGTTTATAGTGAGAGTATGACCGGTGAATTCGTAGATTAGGACCCCAGTCTGAGTATCCCACAGGCGAGCGGTACGATCGTGTGTAAGGATGGACATGCCATCAGGTGAAAAGGCCACACTATATGAACCACCAGAAAATGTTTGGAGCAGCTGTCCAGTCTGGGTATCCCATAAACGGGCATTACCATCTTCCCCTCCAGTAAGGACGGACTTGCTATCCGGTGAGAAGGCTATGCTTTCTACCATGTCGGAATGGTCGCGCAATATATGGAGACGTTGACCAGTTTGAGTATCCCAAAGCATTGCAAATTTGTCTTCTCCACCGGCAATTACATACTTACCATCGGGTGAGAAAGCTATACTTAGTACAGTAGTAAAACCTGTAAATTCGTGGAGCAGCAGTCCGGTCTGAGTATCCCATAGGCGGGCGGTACCATCCCCACTGCCTGTAAGGATGGATTTACCATCAGGTGAGAAAGCTACATCCCCTACATACCAAGTATGTCCAATCAGTATATGAATGAGCAGTCCAGTCTGGGAATCCCAGAGGCGGGCAGTACCATCATAACTGCCCGTAAGGACAGATTTGCCATCAGGTGCATAGGCTACGCTCCGTACTGGGTCTGTATGTCCCCTTAATTCGTAGAGGAGGAGTCCGGTCTGGGTATCCCACAGTCGGGCGGTACCATCCCCACTGCCCGTAAGGACGGATTTGCCATCAGGTGCATAGGCTACATCCTTTACCGATGAAGTATGACCGGTGAATTCGTAGAGCAACTGTTCAGTCGGGATATCCCAGAGGCGGGCGGTACCATCCCCACTGCCAGTAAGGACGGAACTGCCATCGGGGGCATAAGCTACGCTGTTTAAGTAGTCAGTATGTCCCCGAAATTCGTAGAGCAGGAGTCCGGTTTGGGTATCCCAGAGACGGGCGGTACGATCGTAACTACCAGTAAGGACGGATTTGCCATCGGGTGAGAAGGCTACCGCCATTATATCGGAAGTATGACCGGTGAATTCGTAGAGCAACTGCTCAGTTTGGATATCCCACAGGCTGACACTGCGATCAATGTCGGCAATAAGGACGAACTTGCTGTCGGGTGAGAAGGCCATGTCAGCCGTATAATACGGTTGTGAGTCAGAAGGAAGGGCTAGGAATTCGTGGAGGAGGAGTCCGGTCTGCGTGTCCCAGAGGCGGGCGGTACCATCGTGACTACCACTAAGGACGGACTTGCCATCGGGTGCATAAGCTACGCTGGTTAAGTAGTCCGTATGTCCCCTTAATTCGTGGAGGAGGAGTCCAGTCTGGATATCCCACAGACGGGCAGTATTATCACTACTACCCGTAAGGATGGATTTGCCATCGGGTGAGAAGGCCACATCGTATACACGTGAAGTATGCCCTCGAAATTCGTGGAGGAGGAGTCCGGTCTGGGTATCCCACAGACGGGCAGTATTATCATAACTGCCAGTAAGGATAGAACTGCCATCAGGTGACAAAGCCACACTCGTTATTTGGCCCGTATGCCCTCGAAATTCGTGGAGGAGGAGTCCGGTCTGGGTATCCCACAGGCGAGCAGTATTATCTTCACTACCACTAAGGACGGATTTGCCATCGGGTGAGAAGGCTACATCTTCTATGTGTGAAGTATGACCGGTGAATTCGTGACGAGCATAAAGGCGTTGACTCGCATCGACTAATGCGGCTACAGCCCCGCGGGAACGGGTCTGCTCCATAGCACGAATACTTAGTAGCGCCGCGAGTTCCGCATCGCCAGATGGATCACTTAGGATCAGTCTTGCCTCATTTGCCAAGCGATTTGAATTGGTCAGCCGAGCCTGAAACTCCACTTCAATCGCAATAGTGGTACCTTCGACTCTCGCAGTGGATACTTGGCTGATAGAATTGCGGGCACTAATTCCTGCGAAGATGGCAATCATTAGCAATGCAATCCCCGCTGCCAAGAATCCAGCAGTGGTACGCCGCAGCAGGCGCACCCGGCGAATGACGCGATTTTCATAGGCCCGCGAGGCGGCAATATATTCACGGTGCAGAGATGTCGGAGGCGGGTCTTTGGCTTCGGTATTTGATTTAGTCAACCACGTCTCTGCCTCTAGTAATTCGTCTTCCCGAATTAGGAAACCATTGGCTTTATCCCGCCGTTGCCAATCAAGAGCCCGCCGAATGAGATTGGTATGCAATTTTAGGTGGTCAAGGTCCGTGTTGACGGCTTCGTCTAACTCAGCAACGGCTGTAACAAAATCATCGACCTCGCGGCAGAATAGGAAATTGAGCGATTTTAGCTTTGTCCAATTGGCCTCGGCAGTGTCGCTCCATGTAGTGCCAAACCACGCTTTCATAATTTTCGGCAGAGGCTTGCTATCTTCAATCACGTCACGCCGAATCAGTGGAATAATGCGCTTGTTATGGGCGACGGCATGGGCGATTTCGACATTGCAAATTTCAGAAGTCAGGGAATCAGGACTAACGACAAACACGAAGGTATCCTGATTTTCGATGCCTGCCTTAATCCGATCTAGCCATGCCTCGCCTTTTTCAATTGATTCCCAATCTACCCAGACCTCACTCCCATCACTAGATAATGCATCCATCAGTTGACGAACGAATTCTTGATCTTGGCGGGAATACGAAATGAACACACTGGCTTTTGGGGTCGACATATCCAAGTGATCTCCTACTGGTACGGCAGCATCGAACGGCAGTCAGGATAATTCGAGCAGCCCCAAAAACGGTTGCCTGCATTGGCCCCTGACTTGGCTGTTCGCAACACCATCTCTCCACCACATTTGGGGCATCGAGGGGATTGGGCTATTTGCTGGGCAGGTGCAGGCAGCGTTGCGGCTTTGGCGGGTATAGTTACTGGTTTAGGAGTCTCCGACGTAGTGCCAAGATACGGCGCGAGCTGTTCCGCAAGCTCCGCCACCACATACCCACGTTTGGCCGGTACATGGAGTAGTGGTAGCCGTGCCGCCTTGAAGACTTGATCGACGAAAGCATCGCGTTCCTGACGATCTTGGCGTTGGTGACTCTTATCGTCCAACTCAATTCCCACCAATGGGCGCATGGTCAGTGGGTTGCATAGGAGAAAATCGACGTGCTTGCGGTCTATCTTGTTGGTGTAGATGCGAAACTTACTGGCGTCGTCTTGTTTCACCCAAAACACATCGCTGAGTCCGACCTTGGTACACAACACCACCCGATTGCCCACCACCGTCCTCAATACTTCAAAGAAACTCAACTCAGCGGGCGAGAGGAACTGATCGCGTAAATGATAGGGGAATTCCGGTGATCGAGTCGAATCATCCCCTTTGCCCTCCCCGCCTAATAAGTCCAAAATGAAGTTAACTGCATCATCAGCAGCTTGCTGGGATAGACCTATGGCTCGCAGCACTCTGCGGAGTAATCCAAACTTGTTTTCAGAGGACATTACCTGTGCGCTTTCATTGAACTATCAACACAACAAGAAAAGGCCTATCAAAATGTTACCGAGAATTTTGAAGCCAGTAGATATTAGCTGTCATCTAAAATTCGGTATTTTGGCACAAGTAGGCTGTAAATGATTGAACTCCATATATCCTGAGACTTTGTGTCGACACTACTTATTTTCTGCCATAGTCGGCAGGTATTTGCCCCCTCTTGTCAGTTTCCCATTTGAGGATAGAAGTCGTGTATTCGTTTTCATGAAGCCAAGTTTCCGCCTCATCTATCAAACGGAATAACTCGGCGTTGTTTTTCGTCCGCTCAAGTGTTGTTCGGCACTTTCCGCCCTTGACCCAACCTATTGCCGTGTTGGAATCTGAGTAAAGAGGCGCAGTGATGACTTGTTTTTTGAAAAGCATCAGCGCCTCAACAATGGCTAAAAATTCACCGACATTGTTGGTACCGTCTTGGTATGGGCCACGTCTGAAAACCTCTTCCCCAGTCGGGTTATGCACGCATCGGTACTCAAGCACACCGGGATTGCCACTACACGCGGCATCAACCGAATAGCTTTCGCCGACTGCCTGAAGGATCTCTGCCGCAAGGAGTTTTGGGGTGTTCGCTGGACGACGGGCTTCCTCATAGGTGTCACGAAAGGCTTGTTCAGCCGCTTCTTTGGTCTCAAATGCCATATATTGCGTGCCCGCAAAACCTTTTATTTGCGCTTCGCATTCCGCCCACGTATCGAAAATACCGATTTTTCGGCCCTTCCAGACTACGTAAAATTTCTTGGCTTTTGGCATAGCTTGTGTGCCCACCTCGCTCTCACTGGCGGCTTTTCGCCACTGACTCACGAGCATATGCTTGGTGTAACCAGACCCCCTGCCCAGTCGCGGCGACCTGAAGGAACAAAGGTCCGATCACCTATTGGCGATGTGCGTTGCTGCAAGGCAACGCTTGAAATTCAATTTGTACTCACATAGTAAAGACCTACTCAGCAATACCGTAGACCACCACAGTGCCTCGCGTAAACCCGGCCATTAAATATCCGTCAGGACTAAGTAGTACTGGCACAGCATCCAATGGTTCCCCTATGATCTTTTCTTGTTCCATACTCCAAGCAACATATTTGAAATCGTCAGTTTCCAAGAAGACCAAATCATCATTAACCATCGTGATAGGGCGATAGGGCGTTGCTTGGGTGCCAATTTCCTCCCCAGTAGTCATATCTAGGCGATAAATGACATTTTCATCCCCTAGCACAATCAGCGTCCCATCCGCCATCACATGCAGGAATTGCGGTCTGTAGGCCAGTGGAACTCTAGTAACCTCATCATCGCCTTGTGTGTAAGCCCAAAGGTACAAACCTCCTCCGCAACCATCGGGGAAGGCAACGATTCCTTTTTGAGGGTCTACGGCAAGGAACAATTGGAGATTACTAAGGCCAAGACAGTTGGTGAGATCACGGTCACGTATCCGTGACACCTGTTCATTGGTCGTGAGGTCGAGTAGGGTGAAGTATTCCCTTATATCTGGAGCTAGTACGAGGCTTCCGTCAACCGAAAAAATCATCCTAGTGAGTTCATATTCTCGGCCTAAACGAATCTGGGCAACCTCGTTATCAGAACCAAACGAACGGACAATCACACTGCGACCTTCATTCTCGAGGGTAAATCGGGCCAATGGGTCGGTAAATTGATTGAGGTCTTCGTTTATTACTTGGGAGTTGCCGGTAAGCAAATTGATTTGAGATAGGCCGTCATATGAGTCAAGCAGGAAGTTATTGCCATCTTGGCTAAACACAGGTTGACCCATTCGAGACTTAAAACCCGTGAACGGTAATTCTGTTATTAATTCACCTGCGGCAATATCGTATACCTCAATGCTGCCTCGAGTGGGAAATAGCACATATTTCCCAGAAGGTGAAAATTGGGGTTCGAAAACAGTGAGTGGCGAGAACCGAACCTGTATATCACCGGTATTGACGCTCGCCACTATAATTTCGATTCCGTCAGCGCTCGATGAGCCAGCTACCATTAACCAAGCATTATCCGGGCTAAATTGAATAGGCTGGCATTGACAATTCATCTTGGATTTAGGGATGAGCGTGGTCGTATCGGCAACTACTGTTTGCCATCCACCTCCGCTGGAGCCACCCACAAAGGCTACCAATGATCCGTCTTGGCTAAACAATACTTCGCTGGAGTAATCGAAACAAAGCTCACTTGTTTCACATAATTCCCGCATCAAGACCGTCTTAACGATTGACTGGCTAGATATGTCAATAAGCGAATAGAAAGTTAGCTCTCCACTTGTTTCACAAGCGAGTTGATTGTTGTTGGGAGCAAAGAAATTGCAGTTTCTAATCTGATTACCGTCAAACGTGAAGATTTTTTCCAGCGTATTGAGATCAAGAACTTCCCCATCCCAGCTACGACCCAACAACATCAAACGAGTTCCAGATGAATCCCACGACCATGAACTGGGGTAGGTTAGATTTCGATCGAAGTAAAGGTCATTAAAACATTCATGAGTTTTCAAATCAACATGATATTGGCACAGTATAGGAGCAGCAGGTTGTGCCGCGAAATCAGTTGGGCTTCTCAAATAGTAAACCTTATTCTCAGTTGGATGCGGAATCAATACGGTGGAATCCAATGGCATTGGCAAGGGTGAAGATGACATCAATTCACCCGTCGGGGCGTAGACATAACCAATGTTGTTATCCACAAAGAACACTGTATCATCTGGCAGCCAAACTGCTGGAGTCAATAGATTTCGACCCTGAACCTCCTGAACTGAGGTGAGGCGATTGATATTATCTTCCGAAATCGGCTCGATCCCCGGCGTTAAGCGAACCAGCGGGGCATCTTCGATATTGCCATCAATCTTAACAAGGTCTGGGTTGCCCGAAATCCAATACTTGTTGTCTTCGTAGGGGATAAGTAGCCAAAGTTCACCCGCAGGATTTATGTAGCGCCCAATCACCTCAACCGCTGTATTGGCACTTAAACTCCCCACTTTTTCACTATCCACAGTCGGTTCGGCACGTACATTCAAATTGCCATAGGGAGTGGCTGTAACACGGCTATTGTTGTCTTGCGCGGTAATTGGGTTAATTCCTGATATGATGACGATGGCAATGAAGGTAAAAATGACCCAACTTTTGAAGTGCTGAAACAATTTGAACATGAGATTCCCTCTCATCCCTAGACGCTTTATCCGTTTCCAAGTCACATCGAATTTTGAGGCGAACTATTCATGAAGACCTATTCAGCAATACCATAGACCACCACAGTGCCTCGCGTAAACCCGGCCATCAAATATCCGTCAGGGCTAAGTAGCACTGGCACGGCATCCAATGGTTCCCCAATGATTTCTTCTTGTTCCATGCTCCAAGCAACATATTTGAAATCGTCAGTTTCCAAAAAGACCAAATCATCGTTTAGCATTGTGATGGGGCGATAAGGCGTTGCTTGGGTGCCAATTTCCTCCCCAGTAGTCATATCTAGGCGATAAATGACATTTTCATCACCTAGCACGATCAGCGTCCCATCCGCCATCACATGCAGGAACTGCGGCCTGTAGGTCAGTGGCAGTGGAACTCGAGTAACCTCATCATCTCCTTGTGTGTAGGTCCAAAGGTACAAACCTCCTCCGCAACTATCGGGGAAGGCGACGATTCCTTTTTGGGGATCTACGGCAAGGAATAATTGCAGATTGCTAAGGCCAAGACAGTTGGTGAGATCCCGATCACGTATCCGTGACACTTGTTCATTGGTCGTGAGGTCGAGTAGGGTGAAGTATTCCCATATATCTGGAGCTAACACGAGGCTACCATCGATGGAAAAAAGCATCGTGTAGAGTTGATATTCCCGATCTAAACGGATACGAGCGACCTCGTTATCAGAACTAAACGAACGGACAATCACATTGCGACCTTCATTCTCGAGGGTAAATCGGGCCAATGGGTCGGTAAAACGGCCTTGAGCTGTATCGATTACTTGGGTGTTGCCAGTAAGTAGATTGGTCTGAAATGAATAGAGCAAGAGACTAGTCCCATCTTGACTAAAGGTGGGTTGACCAAATCCGAACGAAGTCAAACCAGCCAAGGATATTTCTGCTAGTAGTTCACCCCCGACAATATCGTATATCTCAATGCGACCTTCCTGTGGAACCAGCAAGTATTTTCCAGACGATGAAAATTGGGGTTGGTAAAGAATAGAGTAAAGGGATGAGAAACTCACTTGGACATTCCCGGTGTTGACATTCAACACTAGATACTCTGGGGTGCCGTCACTCGTCGAGCGAGTTACCGATACCCAAGCATTGTCAGGGCTAAATTGAGTTGGTATACATTGGCAATTCATCGTAAATAGTGGGGTAAGTGTGGCTGTATCGGCAACTATTGTTTGAAACCCACCTCCACTATAACTCCCAACAAAGGCTACCAATGAGGCGTCATCACTCAATAGCGTCCAACTTACATTATCGAAACAGAGATCGCCCCTTTCACATAACTCTTGCATCGTTACTGTTTTGGTGGTTGTTTGGTTAGTGATATCAATAATCGTATAAAGGGCTTTTAGATTAGTGCTCTCACAGGCGAGTTGATCGCTCTCGGAAGCAAAGAAGTTGCAATGGCGAGACTGATAACCGTCAAAGGTGAAGACTTTTTCTTGAGTGTTCACATCAAGTACATCACCTGAAGAACTACTGATATCCGATAGGATTAAACGAGTTCCAGATGCATCCCAAGCCCATGATCCGGGATAGGTTAAAGCTTTATTTATATAAAGGTCGTTAAAACATTCATGGGCATTTGTTTTAAAATCGTATTGGCAAAGTACAGGAGCAACAGTTCCACGTATCGCCGCATCAATAGTGCCTTTCAAGTAGTAAATTTTATCCTCAGTGGGATGAGAGATTAACACGCTGGAATCCAATGGCATGGGTAGCGGTGAGGATGAAATCAACGCACCCGTTGGTGCATAAACATAACCGATATTGTTATCTACAAAAAATAGTGTTTCATTTGGCAACCATACGGCTGGGGCTACTGGCCTTCCAAATGGAATTTCACGAATTAAGGCAAGACGATTGATATTATCTTCCGAAATCGGCTCGATCCCCGGCGTTAAGCGAACCAGCGGGATATCTTCGATATTGCCTTCAATCTTTACAAGGTCTGGGTTGCCCGAAATCCAATATTTGTTGTCTTCGTAGGGAATAAGCAACCAGAGTTCACCCGCAGGATTTACGTAGCGCCCAATCACCTCAACCGCTATATTGGCACTTAAACTCCCTACCCGGTCACTATCCACAGTCGGTTCGGCACGTACATTCAAATTGCCATAGGGAGTGGCTGTAACGCGGTTATTGTTGTCTTGCGCGGTAATTGGGTTGATTCCTGATATGATGACGATGGCAATGAAGGTAAAAATGACCCAGCTTTTGCAGTGCTGAAATAATTTGAACATGAGATTCCCTCTCATCCCTAGACACTTTATCCGTTTCTTGGATAACCATAAGGATCGAAATCCTACGGTTCTGTTCTACCCTAAGCACTTAAATCTGTTTCGCCGCCGTGTCTAACTCTTCAGGTGTAGGCGGAAAGATGCTGTACCAGTCAAAATCAAAGACTGCTTCCTGTTCAGCGAAATTAAAGTCGCCCATCCCGCTACTTGGCGTTCCAGTGGTTTTGTTGACCACTAGCACAGTCAATGGCGGTAGATTATTGATCTTACAATATTTCCAGAGGTAATCCAGCACTGGCCCCAAGGCTCGTGGAGCACCAAAACCCATCAATTCATCGAGCATCGTATAGGTGAGAGTTTGGCGATTTCTGGCTCGACCTATCAAAATAAGCCAAGCCTGCAATGCACGATTTGGCCTGTTCGAGTGATCAGCAAAACGGATGACCATGATGTTTCTCCTTTAGGAGAAAATATTACCCAAAGTGCGAAAAAGAGTATATATTAATTGTCATCTAAAATCCTATAATTTATCAACTGAAAAGACCAGTTGCTTATGCCACGTATCTTTGACAATACCCACAACCACGAGTTACTACCTTCGCTGATTGAAACTTTGAAAATATCACACCGAGCAGATTTTTGTGTCGGGTATTTCAACTTGCGCGGCTGGGGTTCGCTGCAACCTTATGTTGACCAGTGGGAGGGTGGCATAGGCAATCAATGTCGCCTGCTCATCGGAATGTACCGCCCACCTGAAGAGGATGTGCGCCAATTATTCTCCTTACTCAAAAGTGATACGGTCATCGATCAACAACAGGTCGTCAGGCTGAAAAAGCAAGTCGCCGAAAACTTCCGCCAACAATTGATGCTTGGTGCGCCGACGGATCGAGACGAACGAGGTCTACGTCAACTAGCGGAGCAACTAGCCAGCAAGAAGTTGGTCGTCAAGCTGTTTTTGCGCTATCCCCTCCACGCCAAGCTGTACTTATTGTTCCGTGAAGATTACAACAATCCCGCCACCGGGTATCTGGGTAGCAGCAACCTCACCTTTTCAGGCCTCTCTGGGCAAGGTGAATTGAATATCGACGTATTGGAGCACGATGCCTGCGGCAAACTCGCCCAATGGTTTGACGAACGCTGGGAGGATCGTTGGACGCTGGACATCTCGGACGACCTCATCAAAATCATTGATGAAAGCTGGGCGCGTCGGGAGACACTCACTCCTTACGAGGTCTATCTGAAAATGGCCTATCACCTTTCCCAAGAGGCACGTTTGGGCCTGCGTGAATTTAAACTGCCGCGTGAGTTTCAAGATCGCCTTTTTGAATATCAGGCTGCGGCTGTTCAGATTGCGGCTCACCACTTGAATAAGCGTGGCGGTGTCATGCTGGGGGATGTGGTTGGGTTGGGGAAAACCTTGATGGCAACTACTCTCGCCCGCATCTTCCAAGACGACTATGCCCTTGAAACACTGGTCATCTGCCCCAAGAACCTTGTACCGATGTGGAAAAAGTATTTGGAAGACTACCGCATTATCGGCACGGTGTTATCACTTGGTCTGGTCACTGAAGAATACATGCACAATCTGCGTCGCTATCGCTTGATCGTTATTGATGAGAGCCACAACCTCCGCAACCGCGAAGGCAAACGTTATCGGGCCATTCAGGATTACATCACGGCGAACGAGAGCAAATGCGTGCTGCTGTCAGCTACCCCGTACAACAAGAGCTTCAATGACCTATCGGCCCAACTCCGATTATTCATTCCCGAAGAATACGATCTGGGCATCCGCCCCGAACAATATCTGACTGAACTCGGTGGAGAAGCGGAGTTCATGCGAAAGCATCAATCGCCCGTGCGCTCCATTCTCGCTTTCGAGAAGAGCGAACATATTGATGATTGGCGTGATCTCATGCGGCTCTATCTCGTCCGCCGTACTCGCAGTTTTATCCTCAATAATTACACCGAGACTGACCAACGCTCAGGCCGTCAATTCCTCCGTCGCGGTGACTATATCTCATATTTTCCGGTGCGCTCACCCAAAACGATTGCTTTTGAGTCCAATGAACAATATCAACGCCTCTACTCCGATGAGGTGGTCAACCTGATAAATGAGCTTCGGTTGCCGCGTTACGGGTTGGGTTTGTATATCTCTGATCCCGCAGCAAAGAAAGCCACACCCGCTGAACAAAAGCAATTAGAGAATCTCTCAAAGGCGGGTAAACGGCTGATGGGGTTCAGCCGTACTAATTTGTTTAAGCGCCTCGAAAGCAGTGGAGCTGCTTTTGTGCTTTCAGTGGATCGGCATATTCTGCGGAATTACATCTTCCTCCATGCCATTCAGAACGGACTTGATCTGCCTATCGGGACATTGGATGCCGAGACACTTGACCCCAGCACTGAAGATGAAGATACCGACTCACTGCAAACATCGCTGGAAATAGAAGACAGTCCTGAAGTCAGCCCAGAGGATGTCGAGGCCGAGACTCTTTACCAAAACAGTTATGAACAGCGGGCGGCACAGGCCTACCAACTCTTTACACGAAAATACAAAAAGCGCTTTCGTTGGATACGCCCTGCCCTCTTTACTGACAAACTGCGTGAGGCCCTTGAAGATGACATTAACCGCCTGCTCCAAGTGATGGAAATCAGTGGTGGTTGGAATCCCGACGAGGACACCAAACTGCAAGCGCTCTTTGATCTAATTGCCCGACGCCACTCAAATGAAAAAGTGCTGGTATTTTCCCAATTCGCTGATACCGTGCGTTACTTGGAATATGAACTAGCCGAGCGTGGGGTAGATCAGCTTATGGGCGTGACAGGTCAATCTAGCAACCCCACCGAACTGGCATGGCAGTTTAGCCCTACTAGCAATGAGATTGACCTTGACCCTAAAGATGAATTGCGTGTGCTGGTTTCTACCGATGTTCTCAGTGAAGGTCAGAACCTTCAGGATAGTGCCATCATCGTGAATTATGACTTGCCTTGGGCCATTATCCGTCTGGTGCAGCGGGCAGGCCGTGTTGACCGTATCGGACAGCAAGCTGAACAGATTTTGTGTTACTCCTTTTTGCCTGCCGAGGGTGTGGAAAATATCATCCGGCTACGGGCAAGGGTGCGGCAGCGCCTCCATGAAAATGGTGAAGTGGTGGGTTCGGATGAGCAGTTTTTTGAAGATGATGAACTGAGCAAACAACTCAGCGACCTGTATACGGAAAAATCCGGCATCTTGGATACTGAACTGGACACTGAAGTAGACTTGGCCTCCTATGCCTATCAGATTTGGGCCAATGCCACCAAACACAACCCGGCTCTTGCCAAGAAAATTGCCGACCTACCTGATGTAGTGTATTCCACACGCCACTACATTGGTTCCGTCCAACGACCTGAAGGGGTTGTTGTATATATGCAAACAGCCGAGGGTGCGGATGCCCTTGCTTGGTTGGATGAAAATGGCAACAGCATCACCCAGTCGCAATACACGATTTTGCGGATCGCAGAATGTTCGCCGGATACCCCACCCCAGCCACGTCATCCCAACCATCATGAATTGGTGGGTCAAGCGGTTGACGTGATGACCCAACAGGATATTGCCATTGGTGGGCAACTGGGCCGACCTAACAGTGCCCGCCGTCGCACCTATGACCGTCTGAAAGCCTACCATGAGGACATGAAACGGACTGCTCCGCTGCTCATTCCTCAAGAACTGGAACGAGCCATTGATGACCTCTACCGTTATCCGTTGCGTTCAACGGCATCGGACACCCTCAATCGCCAATTGCGGGCTGGCATTGACAACGAAGACCTTGCCCAATTGGTGATTGCTCTGCGCGGGGATGACCGTCTGAGCATTATCCAAGAAGATGGGGAACGGCAAGAACCCCGCATTTTGTGTTCATTAGGTTTGTTTTCAACGTCCACTGAGGAATAACCATGCCTATCCAAACCCACGCTATGCGGAAGTATCTTGAAGCCTTTGATTTCCGCAACCTTTTTACCCAAGTCTTGGGATGGAATAACGCCCAACTACGTTTTCCCGCGACCCAATTGGAAGACATAGATTTCACATTTCGACCCGTTGCTGAACAGGGTGGCATGGTGGTAGTACAGTGTGAGGCCTCCAACGGTGAAATTCCCACCGTAGCCCTCCGCCGCAAAATTGAAAAACACATCACGGGATTAGCCTTTGAGCATATCCTCATTTTTGTTGATAAAGGCAAACAAACCGCCTTATGGCAGTGGATCAAACGCGAACCCGGCAAAAGCGGGCGACTGCGTGAACAGACCTATCGCAGAGGACAATCCGCTGATTTGCTGCTGCAAAAATTGGCGGGTATTGCCTTTGACATCAACGAGCTAGATGAAGAAGGTCGCGTTTCGATTGCAGAGGTCACCGGACGGGTGGCAAAAAACTTCGACGTTGAGACCGTCACCAAGAAGTTTTATGACCAGTTCAAAACGGAACATACCGCCTTTCTGATGTTCCTCAAGGGCATTGATGAAACACAGGGCCGCGACTGGTATGTATCGGTCATGCTCAATCGCCTGATGTTTCTCTATTTCATCCAAAAGCAGGGTTTCCTCAACGGCGATACCGAATATCTAACCAATAAATTGGCTGAGATGCAGGCTCTTGGGGATGATCTGTTTTACCGTGAATTTCTGTTAGTCCTTTTCTTTCAGGGCTTGGCTTCTGACAGCCATGATGCGGCTACGAAACAGTTATTGGGAAAAGTCCCCTACCTCAATGGCGGCCTCTTTCTGCCTCACTCTATTGAAGAACGTTATGGCGACCAGATTGTCATCCCAGATGCAGCATTTGAGCGTCTATTTAAATTCTTTGAGGCCTATACGTGGCATCTGGATGATCGTCCGCTGCGTAAAGGTAACGAAATCAACCCGGATGTATTGGGTTATATCTTTGAAAAGTACATCAATCAGAAGCAGATGGGGGCGTACTACACCAAAGAAGACATCACGGGCTACATCTGCCAAAACACCATCCTGCCCTTCTTGTTGGAAAAATCCGGCGCTCAGGTGCAGCAAGTCATCCATGATATTGACCCCTATATCTATGAGGCCGTCAGCACTGAAGATTACCTGCCTACTGAGACTGAACGCGAATATGCTGCCCGTCGCCGTCGTTATGAACAAATCCAAGCCGACTTTGCCGATGGAAAAATCTCGACTATCAATGACCTGATTACCTATAACCTCGATATGCGGGCTTTTGCGGAGGACTGGCTTCGCACCCTCTATGACCCACTAACCCTCCGTAATTTTTATTTTGAGGGCTTGAGCAAACTAACGGTGCTTGACCCGACCTGTGGTAGCGGTGCTTTCCTATTCGCTGCCATGAATATCCTCGAACCCCTCTATGAATTGGCCCTTGATCGTATGGCGGAATGGGTTGGCGAATTGAAATACAAGGATTTTGCCACCGAGCTAGACCGGGTACGCCAGCACCCCAACCGTCGTTATTTCATTTTCAAGAGCATCATTGTGAATAACCTCTATGGTGTGGACATCATGGAGGAGGCCGTCGAAATTTGTAAACTGCGTTTATTCCTAAAGTTGGTGGCCCAAATCGAAGATGTCAACCAAGTTGAGCCGTTACCGGATATTGACTTTAACATTTGGGCAGGAAATAGCCTCATAGGGTTTTCGGTTGAGGAAGATACCTCGGGGCGACTCTTTGTCACAGATGACGTAAGAATCAAACTGGCTAACGTTGAGAGACAGCTAAAAGATTTTCGCGGACTGCAAATGAAGCTCAAGGTAGGATCAAGTATTTTTCGCCAAGCAAAAGAGGAGATTAGAACTACCCTCAACCAAATTTGCTATGAGCTTAACAAACTATCGATGGAAGAATACGGGCAAAATGATCTTGAATGGTTTATAAAGAGCCATTTACCCTTTCATTGGTATGCCCAGTTCAATCATGTGATGAAAGCAGGCGGATTCGATGTAATCGTAGGGAACCCCCCTTACGTGGAATTACGAAATATCACTCAATATAGCCTCAAAGGTTATATGACCACAGCGACAAAAAACCTTTACTCACTTGTCATTGAAAGATGCCTGCAATTAACTAAAACAGCCGGTATACAGGGTTTTATTGTGCCAGTTTCGTCTGTTTCAACGGATGGGTACTCCGAATTACAAAAATTGCTGAAGACCCGAAGTTTGCATTATAGTTCCTATGATGACAGACCATCGCATTTATTTGATGGGTTGGACAAAAATACGTTATCAATACTTTTGTTATTGCCATCCGACGGCCTTACTCCTAAATATCATTCGACAAGATTACACCGCTGGAATGCACAGGAAAGAGAGACTCTTTTCGAACGTGTTTCCTATGCTGAATCTGGACAAAAGGGTTTTGCCTATTCAATGCCGAAAGTCAGCCATGCCATAGAATCATCGATTCTATCGAAAATCTGGAAAAAGCCTTCTTTGGGTTTGTGTCTTGATAGTACAGGCACTTTCGAGGTCTACTATTCTCGAAAAGTGAATAGCTTTCTTCAAATCTTAGATTTTGTTCCCGAAGTGAGAGACGGCAGGGGTAACCTAAGACCACCTTCCGAGTTTAAAACATTGCGCTTTAAAAAGCGTGACTTTGCTTCTATTGCTTTATGCGTATTGAACAGCACTTTATTTAGGTGGTTTTTGGATGTTTATACCGATGGAAGCCATCTGAATAAAAGAGAGGTTGAAGGATTTCCAGTTGGCATAGAGGAATTAGCGTCATACGACAATGAAGCATTTTGGCTTGATTTGTCCTCAAAACTGTCCAGTCGCTTGCGCAACACAGCTGTAAATAAATCAATGAGGTATCAACATGATACCTTAACTGTTCAGTGTATTATTCCAAAATATTCAAAACCCATCATTGATGAAATTGATCAAGCCTTCTCCCAACACTACGGCTTCACCGATGAAGAACTGGATTTCATCATCAACTACGACATCAAATATCGCATGGGCAGGGATGCCAGTGGGGAGGGTGGCGATGGGGAAGATGAGTAGTGGCTATTCTCTAGCCAGTCAAATCAAGTTATTCAACGAATTGCAAAAGTTCTGCCTCAGCTACGAGCATGGCATTAGACCAACGGGCAGGGGTAATCATCTGTATCAAGACAGCAGTGACCAACCTTACTCTGGTCGCCCCGCATCTACCTTTATTTACGCATTTTTTGTTTTCAGTAGTATCTATAACATCAATTGGCAAACATCCCTACAGAACCCTACCCAAGATCCTGAAGTTTATCAACAAGGGCAATTATCAGAACAAGGGAGATTTTGGAGTCTCGTGGATGTGTGTTACCAGAATAATCCCCATGCGACCCAGAACTATGCCGAGTATTTACGCAATTATTGTGACAAACTAGGTGTAAATGACCCGCCTCGAAACCTGAAAGGCATCGTATCTGCAAAAAATGCCGACTTAGAAAAGAAGCTGGCTGATCAATATAAGGCCCGCAACAAAAATGGAGCAGAACTCTCAATGCAGTCTATTGAGGATCTCCGATTGTCTTTTCGGGCACTATACCGTTATAACCCCAAGACTTCTGTTGGGACGCCATATGTTTATCAAAAGCACTTGAACAACGTTCTTTATTTTGTTTATGCCGTTCGTAACAACGTGTTTCATGGGAAAAAGGGAGTGGCAGTTGCCCATATTGCACGATCCCAAGAAAACCGTTTATTGGTTTATGCCGCGATATTGTTGGCCGCAAACCAACTAATGTTAGATCATGCCGAGCAATTTATTTAGAATTTAAGCCCGACGGTCTAGCCTTATCTGATCAGTCATCACCACGTGAAACCATTGTGCGCACAATTACTGTATAAGCCATTTGAAAAAGTGCCTTACAGGTAGGCTTTCAGATAAAAAGGAAAATGAGAATGAATCTTGTTTACATTATTGGCCCTTCGGGGGCGGGTAAATCATCTCTGTGCGAGAAGTTAGCTGGGCTTGATCCTCAATATATACATTTCTCCCTTGATGATGAGGTCAAGAAACTTTCTGGAGTCCAACATCTCACAGAGATTATTAGGCAACCAAACGATTGGGAAAAGTTTTGGACGCACTGTTCTCAAGTTATTGAGAATATTTACCGAACAGGCCTCGAAAGCCATATTTATTTGGTTGACGTTGGAGCTGGTGCATTGGAAACGCCAATCGGCAGAGAATATTTTATCGGTCATGCTAAACAACTCATTTGTATCATGGGATCAGAAGATGTCGTTTATACGCGGAATCAGGAGAAACTTGCCCGAAGTGGAGCCTCACGAACCAAAGACCAATTTCTACACACTGAATATTCGGATGAACGGCAAAGCGTTTACAACGCTGCACAAATCAGGATTGATACTTCAAAGGGAGATGTAGCTGTTTCATTGGCAGAGTTTGAAAAGGCTATTATAAGCCAAATGCAAAATTAGAATAGCGGTACTCCAAGTCATCGCATAATTTGTTAATATACGCCTTTCAAGGACAAAAGGGGGAAAATATACGCTAAGGAAAACTTGCATGAAAGGTTCCTTGTCCCTGTTCTCCGCCCTGCAATTCTATACTAAACTTGAACGGCGAAGTTGTTTCTTCCATTTTGGCACAATAGGGATGTCCCTGCCCCTTGTTCCTAGACAACCTGTAGCTTGCCAATACCCTATAACTCTACCCATTCTCCCTTGGTATTATCCTCAGCCAGTAACTCTAAATATGTCTCTACGGCTTCTTTGACTAGCCGCCTAGTCAAATGACGATGGCGGCGGGCGGTTTCAGCGATGCGTTTAGTGTGGTTCATGATTTTTACTCCTTGTATCTGTCACACCTTGTACAGGGTTGTGACACGGTGACTTGTGACACGAACTGGATTGAGGAGGTTGGAGAAGAATTTTGCATCCAACCTCCTTGACTCCATGAATATCTGCTGGAATTCCACCACTGCTGATTCATCTGTCACATTGTCACGCTGTCACAGTGTCACCGATGCCCGTTTTCCCGTGACGGACGAGCGATGTACCCCTCTGCCCCGTCAATCAAAGTTTCGGAAAGTAGCCCAGCAAGCACCAGATCGTTTGCCATTTGGCGGGCTTGCTTGGCAGGCAGATGTAACTGGCGATAAACATCGCGCAGTTTGCAGCCAGTTGCCCCACCTTGCCGAAAAGCATCCAGCATCCGATCCTGAATGCTCTGTTCACGGCGAGCTTCACCACTACGATCAATCTGCTCCAATAATCGGTGAGCACTGCGCCGCCAGTGTTCAGTGATCTGACGGGCCGTGTTCCAGTGCAAAGCCGTTACGGTGGGGGTAGGCTGATCGGTGTCCAGCCAATCTAATGCTGCCAGCAGCATTGCCAGCTTGAACGCCTGAACGTGCATCCGCCCATACACCCCTTTGAGGCGTTCATCGAGTTCAGCATCCTGATCGGGCTTGCAGAGTTGGCGCAGGTACTCACTATACTGCTGGCAGTCCTCCCAGCATTCGACAGTTGCCCGTAACTCGCCCGGCGGTTGCACCTTATCGCCATCCTCAGTGGGCATGGGTAGCTGCTCATGGAGTCGTTTGAGACCCTCAACTAATGGCTGTGGTAGCGGCAACTGATCCTTCAGTGAGGGGCGTTCTTCGTAGTCATTTTCCGGGGTAATGAGGGCGAAGCGCACCAGCAACCCATTCGACCAATCGACATGGGTGGTCGCAGCCCCGATGCCTGCAGGAGTCGTCACGCCTAAAATAGATAGTGCCGCTCGTTCGACTACCGTCAAACCTCCCTGTGTATCCTTGTCGCTGTATTCAGGGCAGTCGTAGAGTTCCATGACCAAGTCTTTTAATCCGAGCATATAATCCTTGCGATTGATCGCGCCGAACAATCCGGCGATTTCATCCTTAAGCAACCCACGTTGAGCAGCGAAAGGCTTGGCTTTGGTCAGGCGGTTCTGCTGCTCATCCGTCAGGCTATCAAAGTTGGTGGGCATCTTGCCGGAGAGCGATTCTTGGAAGCGTTCGGGGCTACCCGGTGTGGGCATGAGCATGTGCGGGATGGCTTCGCGGGCGACCTTCTCCGCTAGCTTGTAGGCGGTAGATTTACGATAGTAAGTCGTGCTGGCAACCAGCATGATGTAGAGGTTTGGATACAAGTTGATGCCCCAAGGGGCGGCTCCATATAAGCGGCGACCAATGGCAATCGAGAGCAACCACAGTCCTGCCGTCAGATGGAAACTCATGGGGGTCTGGTTGCCCGTTTTGCCCGCCCAATCCAGATACATCTGCAACCACTTAGGAAGCGCCAGTTCACTCATTGGGGGCAGATTAGCTTCTGGCGGAGTCGGCGTATCAGCCTCATGCTCATCCGGCGGAGGCACATCAGATAAGTTGGCCGTTGTGATGATTAGAGGTTGGCCGTAGGGGTTCTCGATCAAGCCGCCATAATCTTCAGGGCGGATGCCTACTGATGCACAGATGTCTTTGGCAAGCATTGTCCCGCAGACATGGCAATGTCCGTACCCTGTTTGGGTGTTGAAGCCAAAGGATGGATTTTTATCGCCATTTTTGTGGTTTTGTGGATAAATACACTGCCCATGCAGCCAATCCCCATAGACTTTATAGCCCTGTCCTGCAAAGTGATGAGCCAAAGCGTCTATCACCTTGGGATTCAAGTTGCCTGTAGGAGACAGCAACAAACGCGGCGGCTGCCAAATCTGCGGGGAAGGTTTTCCCTTGAAAGACTCAACCCAAACTACGACTTCTGCCAAGTCCGCCACTTTCAGAATGTCGGCTTCTTTATAGATTGTGTAAGGCTGACCGGTTTTCGGGTGCAGACTCGGCGGCAAAACCACCTGCCGCCCTTCGGCACATATTTCCAGATTTCCAATGGGCGTTCCCATGGCCTTAATCGCGGGCGGAAGCTGGTCTACTTTCCAATAGATGTGTTTGCCGATGCCGCCTCCAGTAGCGACGGTGTAAGTTTCGACGAAATGCGGAAAAGTGGCGGCGAAAGCGGGATAACCCGCCGCACCATCCAAATCCAACACGACTAAGTTATTAGATACGGCTCCACACACGATGCCGAGATTATGTAACAATCCAGCTTGATGCCAAGTGTTGATGGTCGGTAAATCGGCGGCGGTGTGTTGAAACCCCGTCCATTCTTTCACGGCGGGCCGTTTGCCATGCAATGGTAGCAGGCTGAAGCCCAGTTTATGGTAGGCGTGGGCCGCTTCCAAGATTGTCTTCGATTGGGCTGCCAAAACGATGGCAGGTGTTTGTTCAGTCATTTTCTCTCAGTCCTTTTTAGCTATGGGTCTGTTCCTGTTTCACAAAATGTTGGACAGCAGAGGGAAGGCTGGTGTATCCTCTTGATAGTCACATCTTGATGAATACCCAGTCATCCCCTGCCGCCAGTTAGGTCAATCCTCTGGCGGTTTGCGGTTCTGGGCACTGCGGCGCAGGCCCCCGTTCTGCAAAGCCACCGTGAGATGGCCCTTGAGAGCTTCTTTTATTGCCAGCTCCAACAGTTCTGGTTTTTTCGCCAGCACGGTGAGCATTTGCATCAGCACTTCAAGCTGCCAGTCGAGATAGTCCATGCGCCGTTGAAAGCTCTTGGTGAAAAACTGGCGGCTCATCTGGGCATCCTCTTGATGATCCAGCCAGAAACGCAGTGCTTCACGCACCAATTCCGCCTTGGCTTGTTTGCGGATGTTCGCCAGTGTATCCAGTCGCGCATTCATCTGTGCAGTGATTCCCGTCGTCAATCGGTGGTCGAAAATCGGTTGGGTTTTGCTGCTCAAGGTGTTCTCTCCTTATATTGGTGTGAATTTGGGATGGGTGCATTCGGAAAAGTCGGGTAGCCGATACTTTTCAGGTGGTGCGGTGACAATCGTGCCGCATCGCATGGCGGGCCAAGCCCGACGTGTCTTCCCCGCCGCTGGCGGTGGGGCAAGTTGATTAAACTTGCTACCCGTTCTCCGAACTGGGTAGGGTGTCCGGCCCGCCCTAAAGTGACGCATTTAGCTACGGTTTTACGGGGCCGGACACCTGCGAACACCCCGAAGGTGTTCGCTCTAAGCGGCTGTTGCCGCGTGGCTGATGTGGTCTGTTTTGTCATCGCTAAAGCTCCAAATCTAAGCTGGGTGTCGTAGGTGGAATGCTCGGCGGTTGCGGCTTTTCCTGTTGTGGTGCATCAACGGTGACATCTGCCATGAGTTCATCCCAGAGGGTCGGCTGTTCAGTTGAGGCGGGTTCGGGATCGGGTGGACGTAGCTCACGCCACTCCATACCGATGGTACGATCCAGCATTTGCTCCATCTGATCACGAGCAATGCGGTGTAGATTGTCCTGTCGTTCGAGGGCGTAGGGTGTGGCGACCACCTGTGACTTGCCGACCCGATGGGATTCGCGTTCTCCCAGACTGTTTTCGATGGTTCCAGCGATGAAGATATGGGCGTGAACTTGGCTCAAGCCATAGTCGGAGGTGTCGCGGTCGTGGAGGCAAAAAGAATACTCCGGCACCGTGAGTCCTCTTTCGATATGCCAAGTCTCGATAGTGTGCTCCGTGACCTCGCGCACCAGCTCGTGTTTGAGTTCATCCGGCACCAGTTCCATCAGGTCAGGCGCGGGCGAAATGAGCATGTTATGGGCCAAAATGTAGGGTCCTTTCAACTCGGTGAGTTTGGCATACACCTCCCGCCAGTTACTTCCCAAGCCGCAATCCGTCCATTTTTCGTGTTCCTCCAGCTCGAAATGCTCCGGGTTTTCACGAAACGCTACGTACTTGAGGTATTTTTTTAATCCGCGATGGGCGGCTTTGCTGGGCTTGAAGTACCCCCACTTAGGGATAATGACGGGCTTGGGCATCTACCAACTCTTTTTCTGCATCCGTTGGATGCGCTTCTCCGCATCATCTTCGCTCGCCGTCCCAGCGAGTATGGCATTCGGTTGGGTGGCAGGGGCTGCCTGTACCCCGCGCATCTTCTGGTTGATGATCTGCTCAAGGTAGGTCGGGATTTCCATGACAGCATCCCGGATTTGGGTGGTGTTGGACTGGACACGCGCCAATTGGACACTGCTGCTGAAAGCGACTGCTTCCTCGCCATACGGGGTGACGATCACTTCACCCGTCAGGTAAGCCCGGATGAGGCTTCGCAAAACGTGACTGCGCTCACCGGACGGAATGTTCTCCCACCAATCCAGAATGTCGTCATCCCGTTCAAAGAACGCTTTGAAGCCGATGATCTTGCTCGTGCGATGTTCCATCATGTTCACGGTCATGTGTTTTTCTCCTTTGCATGTCAGTTAAACTAGGTTGTACCGTACAACCAGTACAACCCAGTACAACCGCTCACGAATGCGTTTCTTTGAACCGAGCATAATTGAGATAACCGCGTGCGTTGGCAAGCTGGGCATCGCGGACAAGGTGGGTCTGCGGATAGGCTACCTTAACGGATTCGTAAACCAATTCTGCACCACCACCACACAGCAGCATGACATCCACGCCTGTACCAGATTTCCACATTTCCGCGATGAGGTTGAGTGTGGCGGATCGCAACGAGGCCAGTGCCTCTTCGACCTCGGCGGACATATCCACCAGTTCACCATGCGCCCGAAAGGTGCCGGTTCGTAGCGTTTCATCAATCATCTTGAAGGGCATTTTCTGGCGATAGCGTTTTTCGAGCATGGCCGCAATATGGTTATGTGCCATGTAGACCCCGCCTTCCACGCTGCCGCTGTCGGCACTGATGAACTCGCCTTCGTCATCAAGAGCAATATCCACCGTGTAGGTTCCCACATCCACCACACCCGTGCGTTTGTAGATATGATTGCGATTCACCTCGCCTTCGGGGGTCAGGATCACGCTGTACAGGCAACCCAGCGGCTGCGGCATGACCATCACCTCAACGACATTGGCGATGAGATGAGCCGTATCGGTCTTGATGAGGTGCTGACCGAGTAGCGCCGCTTTGAGATCGTCGCTATCTCCCATGTGATCGACAGGTAAACCTGATGCTATGCGGATATGGATAACCGGTTCGTCATAAATGCCTGCCATCAGCTTGCCGATGACGACCTTCATCAGGCGGCGGCGAAAGACATTCCCCAGTGCATCTTCGTTGGCGGTACGACCCCGTAAACGCAATAACTCACCGGGGGTCAGTTGGATGAGGGCCAGATCACCGACGAACCAGCGACCCTCATCGTCTTGAATCTGATCACCCGGATGCCGCTCCGCAATCTCATCCTGCTGGAACTTGATCTCGCGGGCATGTCCGCACACTGACGGGAAAACAAGTGCGGTATCCGAAGTCACCGCCTTGACTGCCCCATAGCCCACATCGAGACCGATGGTGAGCAGGCTGTCGGGGTTGGGTCGTTTATTATTTTTTGCCATCTTGAAAGTCCTTTCTTCTTTATATGGCTATCGAAATGCAAACAGAGCCCACCTACTCCTTGAAGGGGGGTAAGTCAGCTCTGGGATTGCCGTTTTGGTCGAGGAGGTGGTTTTCTACAACCCGTACCACCTCATGCAGCGCAAAGGGGCGTGAACTTTGGTTTTTATGAGATGTATCAAAACATGAGTATTTTTCTGGAAGGTAAAGCTCGGCTGATCTTTGAGAACAGCCCGATTCGCGTCATATTTGCCCAGAAGCAGGGCATGAATGTCTTTCGGGAAGATGCGGCTTTCCAGCATTTTAATGAACAGCACCTCTCGATTATTTCATCGCTACCGCGTTTTCATTTTCTACTGGATATACAGGATGAGGGCACTTTTTACCTTTTTAACCGCGCCTCACGAGATGAGTTGCGGCGGTTTAGTTCGACTTAAAAGGAAATTCAATGGCAAAAAAGATGACGGATACCACCACCTTTCAGGTTCTGGAAAAGGATGCCTATCATGCTTTCATCGAGTGGCCGCTGTTTCTGATTCGTAAGCTGAAACAGTTGGAACAGCATATTGCGGCGGCTGAGGAGAATCTCAAAACGACGGGTCAGCGGAGGGATCAGAAATGAGCAAATCGAAGCCGACTAAACGTCTGGTGATTGTCGAATCGCCCGGAAAAGTTAAGAAGATACAGTCGTATTTGGGCAGCGAGTTTCGTGTTATGGCTTCGATGGGCCATGTGCGTGATTTGCCTGCCGATGAGCTTGGCATTGATGTGGAAGGTGGTTTCGTTCCTAAATGGCAAGCAGTCGCAGGCAAAAACACGGTCATCAAGCGCTTGGTCAAGGCGATGCAGGAGGCCGAAGCCATCTATCTCGCAACCGACCCTGACCGTGAAGGCGAAGCGATTGCCGTCCACATTTTGGCACTCACCAAACTACCACGTGAGAAACCCGTGATGCGGGTGACTTTCACTGCCATCACGCAGGCGGCTGTTCGGCACGCAGTGGAAAATCCCCGTCGTTTGGATATGGCGTTGGTTGCTGCCCAACATGCCCGACGTAAATTGGATCGTTTGGTGGGGTATCTGGTCAGCCCGATTGCTTGCCGTGTTCTGGGTGGCCGCTACTCAGCGGGACGAGTCCAGTCACCAGCCCTGCGCCTCGTAGTTGAGCGTGAACGGGCCATTCAGTCCTTCGTCCCGGAGACCTACTTCAGCATTGAAGCATTATTGGGCATAGGGGAATCCTGTTTCAAAGCCAAACTGACTCAAGTTCAGGGCAAAGAGCTACCTCTAAAAGAAGCGGATTTCGTCAAGCGGCTGGCCGCGACTCTCAATGCAGCAGTTTATTGGGTGGGTGATATCAATACTGAAACTGCCCAGCGAAAACCACCAGCGCCTTTCACGACCAGCACCCTACAGCAGGTCGCTAGCAGCACCTTGGGTTTGTCGCCTGAAAAGACGATGCAATTGGCTCAACTGCTTTATGAAGCCGCGCTCATTACCTATATGCGAACCGATGCCGTGTTCATCGCACCGGAAGCACAAACAGCCGCGTTGGACTTTGTTGGCGAGACTTACGGAGCGCAGTATGTCCCGTCTGAGAAGCCGCAGTACAAGAGTAAACCCAATGCACAGGAGGCCCATGAAGCGATCCGCCCAACTGATGTGACACTCACACCCGATCAGCTCAAGGAGGATGTGGGTGAGGGGGCCGCTTTGTATGGACTGATCTGGCGGCGTTTTGTCGCAAGCCAAATGGCCGCCGGAGTTGATAGCGTACAAACCATCACGGTGCTGGCAGGCAAACAAGTGGGTCAACCCTTTCCGGTAAAACTGACTGCCCGCAGTGTGACTCCCCAGTTCGATGGTTTCCGGCGGGTGTATCAAGCGGATTCCGATGTGGAAGCAGATGAATCAGCCGAGGCCGAAGTCACCCTCCCTGTGTTGCAGGCAGGCCAACCCTTGACCCTGCAAAAACTGCTACCCCAGCAGAAACAAACCCAAGCCCCGGCGCGTTTCACCGAAGCGCAACTGGTGCATGAATTGGAAAAACGCGGTATTGGGCGACCCAGTACCTATGCCGCTATCTTGAGCAACCTCAAATCACGCGAGTACGTGCGTTTGGAGAAAAAGCGCCTCACGCCTACTGAGACTGGCCTGAAGTTGACGGATTATCTGATGGGTGGTTTTGCCACGTTGTTGGCTGATGATTACACGGCGCGGATGGAAAGCACACTGGATGAGATCGCGGCAGGGCAGCGCGAAGAATTGGATGTGCTGCAAACCTTTTGGGGTGAGTTCCAACCCCTGCTGCTTGGAGCGACCGCCGAAATTCGGACTTTACCACCCCAAGAAAAGCGCCCTGAACCGCCGAAAACAGGTGAGCCATGTCCACAGTGCGGGAGTGATTTGGTGTATCGCACTGGCTCGAAAGGTCAGTTTATTGGCTGTTCGGCCTTTCCCAAGTGCCGCTATTCGGTGGGCTTGGAACACCAGCCCTTGATTCTACAGCCTGCTAAATCTTAGGGTGAGGTGCTGGTATGAGTTTGTTGCCACCTGATGATGATTGGTTGATTGAAGAGCCGCCGGATAATCTATTCGATACCTTTGAGGAAGAGCCGCCGGAATGGGACTTTGCCGATGCCGCACCGCCCGAACCACCGGATTTTCCGCCGATGGAGGATGAACCAGATTCATATGCGCCACCCATCCCTTCGACGCAGGACTATGTTGTGCCAGAGGCATTCTATGCCGATGAACCGCTGGAACTCCCTGCCGAGGTCTATCCCACCCAGACCACTGCCCCTGCGTCTGAAAATCTAGCTATCGAACGGCCAAGCACATGGCGGTTGCAGCAAAGCGGCGTCTTGATTGAGGAGGTCTTTGCCGATGCCCCTGACCCCGACCACTATGCGGTAGGCATCATGGAAGTTTGGCACGATCCCCCGACCGGCGACCAAAAAGGTGCGTATTTGCACATGGCGGATGCACCTCATTTGGAACGTGCCGAAGAAATGCGGAACAACATCTATCGCTTGGCCGATGAAGCAGGGGTGTCCGATCCTGATTTGGGCAATTTTGCACATGGACTCATCCAACATCACGGCGAGTGGCAACCCTTGACTGATGTTCAGTGGGAGGTGGTGGACAATACGCTTGCCCCTGATATGCCCGATTTTCAGGACGAGGCGACATGGGCCAAACGCGATCAACTGCTGGCACAGGCAGTGGAGCTGAGTGGGGCTGAACTGGCCCGTGAGGAAATTGACCAGCCCCATGAATTGCAAGCCGTTATGCATGGTTTGGGCCTACAAGCCGAGGATTTTGACCCGGCTAACACACCGCCGCCCTTATTTGATGAAAGCACCAACACGGCCTATTGGATTGGGGTTTATCAGCCCGACCCGAACAATTCCAACGAGGCGATTACTTCCATCCTCTCGATTCAGCAGGATGACACCGGGCAGTCGATTGCCCATCTTGCCCCAGTTGCTACCGGGGATTGGGATCATGCTTTTCGCACGGCTGAATACCTGCTGAAGGTTGCCGAGCGCACACAGGATGTGGGACAGGTGTTAGATACTGCCGAAGGCATGGCGGTTGCTACACAACACCGCGAACTTTGGGATGCCGGACAAGGGATTGCGGTTGAAAGTGAGATTGCCTTTAGTCCTGTGGGAATGGAGATTGAATAACGACACAAGCTCTTATTTTGGTTTTCTTATCCAAGGTACATCTTTCGATACTCTTGTTGCCTTCCATCCCAACGGAAGATTGGCTAGCTCCATCAAACTTGAATCAATCTGGACAGCTTCGCCAAGTCCGATAATCCGAGCATCTGATGGATCGTTTGTTGTACCGCATAGTACTTGCCAGCCAGCATCTTCGGCATCATGGGTAACGTGAAGTATAGGATAGCCTAACTCAAGTATCTGCCGAGTTGTTATCACAGCAATATTGGGCGGATCATCAAAAAACCAGTCGGCACTCATATATCTCTCCATTTGACTTCTTGAGCTTCATTATAAGGCTTTTCATTTCTTCGAGAAGCCAACTCTAAACTGCTTTTTTGTCAAATCCCTAAACAAGCCCTGACCCTCTCTGTCGCTATGCTCATTCATTATGACTACGGCTGCAATTCGACAATTCCCCAATGATACTTTCAGCGTGCTAAATGAGGATGGCATGGCGTATCTCGTCACGTTCGATGAAGGTGCGGTCTATGGTGTCGAATTGGCGTTCCCCGAAAGTGATGATGACCGTTACCGCGTGGATTTAGTCCGCAGCACCCGCCAAACGCATGGGGTCGAAGTCGAACAGCGGCTGACGCTGGCAGAGTATGTCAGCCAAACGGAAGCCGAAGAACACCTCCACGAAGTTTCCACAGCCCTCTATGAGCAAGGCCGCCCCACTATCGAGGAGCATCTACCCAGTCTCCAGAACCAACCGATTGAATATACGGCGGGATACATGGTCGCCAGCTATCCACCCGATGCGGTGTTCACGGGTGAGTCGGCTTCGGTGTCCATTCTTGCGCTTAACGAATACGGTACTGCCAGCGCCGTGATTGGTCGGAATATATCCCCTCATGAAGCCTCAGCCTTGAGCATGACGCTCGAAGAGGCACAGGCGAACGGTGGTGTACCAACGCTGATGGAAACTGCTGCCCATGAAGCGCAGGTGCGTGGTCATTTGTCAGCCGATCAGCCGCTGGTGTCTGCCTCCCCTAACTCCCCAACCTTCTATTTAGACCATCGGACGGAGATGGAACGTGCTGCTGAAAGGGTGATAGACGCTCCATCGGACGTGGGTTGGGGCTGGCATGAAGCCTGTTTTGCGGTTTTGCCGCCGCCGCAATCAGGGCAGGTCTATCAAACAGCATTGCTGGATGTGTACCACGATGTTTTGAGCGGTGATCTGGCGGGCAGTTATCTGCCGCTGGGTCAGCATAACACCCTAGCAGGAGCGCAGGTGCAATGTGATGAATTGGAAGCGGTAGCTTTCGATACCCATGAATCTTCGGAAGACTGGGTGAAATTTGCTGAAAAACAAGTGGGCGACCCCATATGGCAGCCGATGCAGCCTGCCCATTATGCCTTATATGAACAACGAGTTGGGCGCGAGCAACTAGCTGATCTGCCCACTCATCCCGAAATGGATCCCTTGTTGGCTGAGGCACTGCGTTTGGGTGCCGAGATAACGGATATAAAAAGAGAGGAACAAGGTATGGCAAATACATTAAAAGCCGAACGGGTGGCTTGGCAAACCGACCTGAATGAACATGTGAGTTATCTCCCGCCTTACGTCATGGCGGCGTATCGTTCGCCCGAAAATGCCACTGGTATCGCGCCGCTGCGTATCCAACCACAGGCGGATTCCACCTCGCCGATGTACGGGTTTGAAGTATCGGCCCCAAATGACAAGGGGGATGTGACATTAGCAGCGGTTAAAACGTTTGAAAGTGATATTCTCCAAAAAGAGGTCACCGAATCCGCCGTTCTCAAAACGTATCGCCCCCGCGACTATGATGAATCGGTCTCCTATCTTGACCCACGTTCGGATGCCATCGCGGACGCACGCGCACTGGTTTATGAATGGGGTCGGCACGATCTTGACCATGCGATGGGGTCGGCGCTGCGGCTGGCCCACGACAATGGTTTCAAGGGCGATACGCTTTTTGAACATGGCCCGGCGGATGCCTTCACCATCCCCGCCGATGCCCGCCCAATCGCGGCCATTCATCGGGAGCGTGAATGGGAACGGGATGCCGAATTGTTTGGTTTGAATGGCTACAAGGTTCCCCTGCCTGCTGATGTAATTCATGCCCAAGAAGTTGGACGCTATGGTGGTGAGGTGGAAGTCGAACCCGGTCTTTTTTATGGGGTGATGGTCCGTGAAGCAGTAATCGAAGGTAGCGAGCAACCCACCTATCTGGTCGAAGGCGTCAAGGCGTGGCTCGAACATGAGACGATCGAGACCAAAATGGAAACTGTGATGTTGGGCATGGAATCAGACCGCACAGCCGCATTCCAAACGGCCCATCAGGTTGTGCAATCCCCGGATGTGGTGGAACGGTTGGAAACAATGGCAGGGCTGGCCCATGACTTTGCTCAACGTGCAGCCGATCTGCCTAACGAGCGAACGCCCACCCCTCTGCATCTACGCAGTGAAGGCTTGTTCCATGAAGGGCCACCCGATCCTCAACGTCATGGACTTGAAATGGACTGGGGAAGCCATGAGGTGGTAATCATAACCCCTCCCTCTGTATCGAATAGTTTTGTTCCCCCACGCCTTGATTACAGCCGGATGGTTGGTGAAGCGGCCTACGACCTGCCTTTGGAAGAGGGGCTGGGTTATGAATTTCGGATGCGCCCTATCCCGGACTTGGAAGTCGAAGTGGCTCGTTATGGGGTCGATGCGCTGGCGGTTGAAACGGTTAAACATTGGCAGGCAAACGATGAACCTCACCAAGAGGTGGTAACTCTAGGGATTTATTTTGACCGGGATGAAGCCCGTGAAGAGGTGGATACCTATGTGACGATGGCGGAACGGGAGGGTATTCAATCCGCTATGACCCGTGCGGCGATGCTGGCCGATGTGCAAATTTACCCGGATATGGTGAGTCGGGCCGAGGCATTAGACCTCCACCTCAACGCGGATGTGCGTTTTGGGGAGATGTTTCAGGAAGGCCCGGATGACCCTTTCCTTGCCGAACGGGAAATAAACTATGCCGCCCAACAGTATGCAGCGGATTATCCACCCCACCATGAACTCTCCTTTGAGGTCGTGCCTGTTCACAGCCCTACAGGAGAGGCCTTAGGACATTCGGTGGTGGCACTGGATGCGGCATGGGAACATGATGAGACCTCCCGCGACTGGGATACATCTCAAGCGGTGACGGCCTATGAAGTCGCCCAGTTTGAACAACAGCGCGAGGCCGACTTTTACGCGGCATCCTTACGTGAATACTTGGACAAACGCGATTTGGAGACACAAGGGACCAACATCATACCGGCGCTTGAGTTTGTCCAAAGTGTGCAGTCGGTCAATGGGGTCGGCGAAAACAAGTATGTGCTCAATCCTTCGGAAGTCTCGCGAGTGGAACGGAATGAATGGGCCATCCAGCACCGCATCGAGGATTTCCATCCCATTCCCATACAGCCTACAGCGGAACAACAACCCGTCACGGTGGAGTGGGAACGCTAAAACATGGCTTATGATTTACCCGTGCCTCGCCCCGGTAAAAAAAGTGGTGGTATCTATTCGGTGGGTTACAATGCGTGGCAGGGTGGCAAAGGGCTGTCCGGTATGTTCAATGCCCTTGAAGCCGAAGGTGTCACTATTTTAGTGGACACCCGTAACAGTGACTTTCGCGGCAGGTACAGCTATGACCAATTGGCGCAGGTCGCCGCCGAGCGGACAGGCATTAATGGACGCCCGATGCGTTTTGCGCCGCGATCGGCCTTGACGGGCAAACCGCGTCGAGACGAGGAATATACCCCGGCAGGTCAGGCGGATTATGCCGTGATGGATACCCGCCCGGATGCCACGCATATCCTCGCTGGCATGGTTGAAGCCGCCCATAAAGGGGAACGTATCGCGCTTTTGTGTGCCTGTGCGGACATCTGCACGTGCCATCGCACCCGCTGGTTGGCTGAGTCGCTGGCGAAGCGGGGTGTGGATGTGGGTCATATTGAGCCGGGTGAATTTGACCGGGAACGCTATCGAGAGGAAGGGGTTCGGGAACTTTATCGTATTACCCCCCACTCCGAGTTACCCAATCTGCCTTCCCACAGCGATATCAACTGGCGTGAACAGGCGAAGCGGTGGAATCAACCCAAAGAACCACAGCCGACTCCCAAAGGGTATCGCTCACCTCAAGCCATCAAACCAATCCCGCCCCATCCCCGTCAAATCCTGATTGCGGGCAGCATGAATGCCAACAATGCCCAGTTGAATTATGCGTCCGCACTGGTGATGCGGGCTGCTGAAATTGGGGCACAAATCCATGTGGGCGATAATGACAAAGGCGTGGATGCGCGGGTGGTTGAGACGGCCAATGCCATTGGTTATCACGATGTTGTCGTCTGGACAGCGGGCGGCCCACCGCGCAATGGCGGTGTTGAGGATGGGCAAGTGTATCAAGTGCCCTATAACTATAAAGAACAAGGCAATTGTTATACCCAGCGTGATAGTACCATGATTCGTGGGGTAGATGATGAGGATGGCGCTGCCTTTTTCATTGACAACGGACACACCCATCACCGCAATGGGCGAATGACCGGCACAGAGGCAGGTTATGGCTTTGCAGTCGAACATGGCAAAGCGGCTCGTAAGGTATCGTTTGGTAGACAGCAAGATCGGGAAGCCGAACTCAAGCCACTGCCACCCACCTATATACCCCAGTATCGCCCTCAACTACCAGAATTTGATCCCAGCCTTTTTGAGAGACCTACTCCGCCAATTAATGATCCCCCACCTGCCACTTCAGACTTGAGGGAAATAGATTCAACACGCCAACCTCCAAAACCACTGACCGATGTCGAAAAATGGGGTATGGCACTGGAAACAGCCGAAACATTAGCAACTGAACGTGAACATAACGCTGTATACACTCGACGACCCGGTCATCGGGCTGCCGAAATTTCGGATATGCAGGTTCTACCCATCACCGACCAAAAAGGAGACTCGTTGGGTTATGCGGTTGCGGCGGTGGATGTGCGCTGGCGAGCTACGCCCTTCAAGATTAACACGGAGGACTGGCGGGGTGCGGATACGGTCAGCGTGACTGAAATTGCCCATTTTAAACACGAGCAGCAGGCCGAGACCTATAAGGATCAGCTACATGGGTTTATGGAAGTCCATGAAATGGCTGATGATCCTGCAAAGCGTCGAGATTTTTTGCGCGAGGTGGGGCAGTTGAATGGGCTTCGGGCTGGCATCCACACAACGGACTTAATTCGCATGGGCGCAACCCAACTCCCAGACCATCGGGCTGAAATTGGCGCATTACAAGCGGGCGAGTGGGAACTCAAAACAGTGAAATTGGGTTTTCACCCGATGGATAAGGATGTACTTGACTCCCAGCCTGAGCCATTATATGGATTTTCGATTCACACAGCCCAAACAGTAGATATAGAAGGCCAACACTTGGGTTATTCGGCTGTCGCTTTGCGTGATGTCTATAAAAATGGGCTACCAATTGAAAGCGACATCAGCGAAAGCTATGCTATGGAACTTGCCCGTTTTGAGAGACAAGAAGAGGCAAAACAATATGCCGACGGTCTAACCCAATACATCAAGGGCAAGGAAGGTTTAGAGTTCATTGGTTCGGTGGAACATACGGCGGGAACACAGGATTTCATAAGCAAGGTTGCCGCAGCTAATGGCTTAGAAGTAATGGAACAAGCCGTTGAGCGCGAGGTGAGCTTACAGCAGGGCCTCTTCCAATCTGAGCATAATAGCCATCTTCAAACTATGCCCCTTTCTGTTGAACTCAGTTTCCCCGACTTTGCTCTCTAATCTTTTCGTTGCATTTATTGCACTTACACGCTAGGGTAGAAAACTGAATCAACAGTGAAAAGAGGCTGTATAAATTGGCCGATCGGCGAAGACCCCCTACCGAAGAGGATTCCGCACTGGCCCGCACATCTGGTACTGTGTTAGCCCGCTATGCCCACGCCAACCGTCCGCTGCGGGTACGTGTCACCGAGCAAGAACAGACCATTGAGCTGCCACCCGGTGCGGTAGCACTCTTGATAGAAATCCTTCAGGCGATGGCGGCGGGGAGGGGTGTGAACATCATCCCGCAGAACGCCGAACTGACGACGGTGCAAGCGGCGGAAATCCTCAATGTCTCACGTCCTTTCCTGATTAAGCTCCTTGAAAATGGCACTATCCCCTATCACAAGGTCGGTACACATCGGCGGGTACGGATGGAAGATGTCATATACTACAAAGAGACGATTGATCGGGAACGCGAGACCGTGCTGGATCAACAGGTCGAAGAAGCCCAAAATCTTGACATGGGCTATTAGCTACCATAAGCCACTATACCGCGATACTAGATCATGTGACTTGATCGCTTGATAATCAACACCTTAATCAGTTCTATCAAAGGAACGCCCGTGATCAACTTAACCGAGCATGTCGCTATATTGATTGATGCCGATAATACGAACTTGAGATATGTAGAACAAATGATGAAATTATCTGAGTATTACGGAACATTGGACATATGCCGTGCCTATGGGGACTGGAAATCAGCTAAGCTTTCCAAATGGTATAAAAAACGAGTGCCGGGAGTTGAGTATATACAGGTAGATCAGGTCGGGAAAAACGCTACAGACCATCGTTTATTAGTGGAGCTTGGTGAAATCATAACCCCTAATCATTATGGGGACGATCAAGCCGATATCTTGGTACTCGTCTCAAGTGATGGTGATTTCGCATCAGCTTGTCAACTAACCCACGAACGAGGTAAACGGGTTATTATTATCGGCGAGCGGAAAAAAATGTCCAAAGGCTTGCGTAACCTTGGAAATCAAATATTCTATTTGGAAGATCTGAATGACGAACTCGAGCAGAGACAAAACCATCACCCTATTCCACCAAATCAGGTAAGAGCGTTTTGGGGCATTTTGCAGATGACTTGTATCAATCTGTTCAAAACAACTCAAGATGATTGGATAACCCTAAGCGAACTTGGCATTAAGTTACACGAGTTTGACCCTAATTATGAAAAGAGATTTGGAAAATATCAGCTACTCCAATGGCTACATAATTTTGATTGGTATCTCGAAATTGATGGTCAAAGGATTCGAAGAAATCCAAAATACGTTCACTACTCCCTTTTAGTAAAGGCTTTCTGGGAGACAAGTAGACGTTTTGAGTCGGTCTCCTTAACTCAATTTGGCAAGGTTCTACGCGAATTAAACAGTGATTATGAAAGCCAATTTGGGAATAGAAAACTATCTGCTTGGCTAAAAGAGTATCCAGATACATTCAAAATCAGCGAGGGTTCTGTCACCGTCTCACCATATGGGACCCATATTTTCTCATAGCAGTGTATCAGAATCACTATCCCGTGTTTAATCATTTTCTTTGACACCACTCTTTTGGATATGTGGCCGATAAGACCCGCTTCGTAAATTTTCTTTCCTTAGTCGTTGTTTCAGGACATTGCTCATCCGGGCATCCACGCGATAAGCCACTTTTTGCATGGGAGTGTCCTCTCGATGATGCAGCAACTTGCCACGCCGATGGGTTTTCATCTGGGTAACCTTAATGCTCAGAAAATCCTGAATGGAAATTTGCTCACCATTTGTTAGTGCATCCGCCCATACTTCAAGCAATGCTTCCAGCATGGTTTGTACCTCAAAATAGGTATGTCCTGTTTTGCGGGCGACCGCTCGAACAGTGGTTTGTTTATTCATGCTCTGGCTCTCCGTAAATCCTTCAAACTGGCATTAAACACTTGATGGTTGGGGGCGACGACTGCCAATAGATCGTCACCGGCCTGCTCTCGCTGCTTGACGGGTAATTTCTGGCTTTTCTGATAAATGGCATCAAAATGGGCGTCAAGGCTAGGGTGTATAAGACTCGGTTGCGATTGAGCATCAAGGGATGTCAGTGCATTGGAGGGCTGACTCAACTGAATGGTGACGCCACGTTCTAGCAGTAACGGTTCACGCTCGGCGCTGTTTTTGAGACGCACTTCCCAATCTTTACGCTCATATAGTCGGGTCAAACGGCAGGTCAGGATAATCTGCGTGGCATAGCCGGGATCAACATAACGGGCGAAGAGAGTAGCGTTTCCTGCTTGCGGTGTAACTACTTCATCCACTGTCAGTAAAGGCCGACTACGATAGGTGAGGTGATCTTTACTCCCATCCTGTTGGGTTGCAGTACCGGAGGCGCGGCTGTAGAACTCAGCGGTTTCAGCATCGCACCCGCCATAGACAATTTGGGTTGCCAGCCCTGTAAAGAGAGCCTGCGTGCCATCATTGCCATAAATGAGGTGGAACTGCCCTTTGGTCTGGGCCGCAATCAGGATGCTGATACGCCGTTTCCTGACAAGGTTCACATCCGCGACAAGGCTATCGAGCCTGCCGAGCGTCGGAAACTCATCCAAGATGATATTGACTGGCATAGGCAGCGGACCCTGATTGGCTTCCCCGATGGTATCCAAGTCCAGCATCAGTTTGCGCAGCACTGCTCCCAGATACGAGGCATAAACGGCTCGCATTCGTCCGGGGCAGGTCAATACAACAACCGTTGGCTGTTGCACAATCAGGTCAGCGTCGAAATCGCTGGCACCTGTATTCTGGCGTACATCAATCGAAGCCCAGCCTGTCAGCGCAGTGGCGAGCGTCGCCACGACATTGGAGGCCACTTTGCCATCGGAATTGACGCTGGCTATGAATGAATTTGCCAGCAGCGCGGCGTCATCCACTTTTTTGCCAAAGTCGCTTGCCATCACCTTGAGGTCTTTGAGGGCTTCATAAATCTCGCCTAGGTTGCTGTACCGGATGAGACAGGCGGCCAGCAGCGCGGCGGCACTGTCTGACCAGAACTTGTTATCGCCTTGGGCCGATGGAACCAGCACATCCGCGATGGCGCGTGCATCTGAAACGGTTTGGATGTTCTCAGACAGATTAAAGCGTGGCGAATCCGTACCGGTGGGATCATGGATTACTACCAGATGCCCGGTCACCCGCGCATATTTGAGGATGTGATGTTTGAGTTCTCCTTGTGGGTCAGCCACAATTAGACTGTGGCGGTTCATCATATTATCGGCAATGGCGGGGAGAATCACCCCCTGTGATTTACCTGACCCCGGGCCGCCGAGTGCTAGAATACCGCGTGCTGCATCTTCGCCGTTCAGACAAAACATGCCCTGACCTGCATCCAGTCGCATTTTCCGTTCGCCCCAGAATGCGCCGTAGAAGGTCATGCCTTCTAAATCGGATCGGCGATAGCGTTTATACTCGCGGTGGGTGCAGAAATGGGATGAACCGAGTTCACCACGCTGGACACGCGGATTGCGCTGTTGATCGAGTTTCTGGCGCAGCCAGCCACCCGGCTGCAAATTCTGATAGATGCCCATATTCACGAGAAAGAGGGTGATCCAGTGTCCAATCGCAAAAATCAGGATGCGTGGCTGGTTCACATAGCGGGGTGGTTGTCCGACAACCATTTCGAGAAAACCCGTCAGATCAGTGCTGTAACCACGCACCACCGCAAAATGGCTGGCGATGCCTATATAGATTAAGGATACGATCAAGGTGACGGATAGGTGCAGCACCACTCGTGACCCATGACCCGACTGCCCACCTGCTTCACTACGACGGATATCTGCACCTAAATGCCATGCAAAGCCAATGATCAATATTGGTAGTAGGCAGATGAGCGGTGCAATCAGGAAGGGACTGCCTATTAAGGCCTGCCCATCAGTGAAGAGCTTGAAATACATTAGCCCCCATCCTTCCGATTGCGCCGGAGGAGCAAGTGTACGGTTGCTGAAAAGATTAGGATGACAACAACGGCAGCCAGATAGAGGGCATCAACCACTGGCATCCCAACCATTCCAAGAAGGCTCAGTGTGACATTAAAAGTGATCCCTGTAATCAATGCACCCACACAGGCGGGATGATGCATTTGTCTCATCGCGTCTCCCGTCCAAACCACGCATCAAGACTGTTCTTGTTGCGGTCAAGTGAGGCTAGCCATTCATTGAATGCATCAGGCGTGGTGACACGCGGCGGAATTTGCTCGACGGAGAAGCCTTGCTCATAGAGTTGTTCGGCCAGTTCGGGTAGGTTGGCAGGAAGTACCTCCCCCTGCATCGCTTGGAAATACTTCTTGAGATGCTCCTCACGTTGGATGGCTGCCCACTGGGTCCGCCACTCCTTCCCTAGTTGTTGATCCATGTGTAGTTCAAAGAGGTCTTCGACCAGTTCATTGAACTCACGCAGATCGGTTGGGCGGTTATCAAAGCGTTCGCGCCCGGCGGAAGTTTCAACCGTTCCCGGCAGGATGATGTGGGTATGTAACATTTGCAAACCTTCCTCCGAAGTCGAACGATCATGGGTCACATAGCTGTAGAGGGGGTCAACATAACCCCGTGCTTCAAACCACTGCTCGACCACTTCTTCGGTCAAGTTTTCCAGAAATTCGCGGCGGTCTGTTGCCTGCTCGATTAGGGCCATCAGGCGCGGCTTGGGACTGAGCATCACGCTCCATGCTAGGCGGTCATCGCTGGTCAGGGCCTGACAAGTCTCTAGGATTTCGCGGTGTGTCCCACCCAAGCCGTGATCAACCCAACGCCGCCCACCCGCAGGCGCTTTTACATCGCGGTCATCCCGATAGGTAAAATAGCGTAGTTTCTCTTTGAGGGACTGCACACCTGTCCCATAGCCAGTGCGTTCCGGGTGTATCCAGCGTAAGTTTGACCAGATAGTGCCGCGTCGTTCACGTTTTTCCTTTGGCTTTGCCATAGGCTACGACTCTGGTTGAATAGTCTCATCTTTGCGAACGGCATTGGCTGCTTCAATCAACCGCTTGGACAGTTTTTTGCTGTCCACAATCGAGCTTTCAATTAACCACATCGGATCAACATCGCGTCCGTCACGGCTCTTGATGATGTAAACGAACAACCGTGCCACCAGCAGCAAAAGCGCGTGAATGCTGAACAGCATAGTTTGTTCATGTAAGCTCAGACTCCGTTGCAGGGATTTGCTAAAATGTTTGCGACTGCCAATCAGGTCTTCTTCACTGTCCAAATACAACCGAATGGCCTCCCGTACCGCATCGCTGGTTTTGAATTTGGGGTCGCGGCGATTGGTGACGACTTGGCCCAACTTTTCCCACATGGCTTGGGTCATGCTGATACTGCTGCGATGGGTATAGCGAAAGTCCAAATCGCTGTTGAGTTGATAATCTTCTGGCATGGGTTTCCTTTCCAGATAGCAACGCTAATCGGGCGGCAGTACATGCTTTGAGAGGGATAGGAATCTGAAGTTATGGGCTTGGTTTCATGAGGATAGTGACATTGTATAGGAACGAAGATGATGCACGCGGGATGTTTTATGACATCAGCGAGGAAATCTTTGGCATTTCATGATCACTGGCTTAGGTGATCGGTTTGGTGGCATGGGATAACCGAAGGTTAGTCCCGGCCATCACCACTTCCGCAGGAAGTGATGCGTGACGAGGGAACGCATACCCCCTTGCACGGCACGTGCAGGGGCAAGCTGTTAGGCTTGCTCCATTTTTGCCCTTTGCGGCGGTGGTTTTTCAAAGATGTGGGGCAAAAATGTCGGAACGCTGCGGCGTTCGGGGCAGCACACGCTGCCCCCAAAGTGGTAATGAAGCGGTGTATATTGAGACAACTCTCGGACGGCACTATAGTTGTGCCCGCCAAACGAAGATTTCAGAACGGCGATAGTTGATCTGGGATAGGTAGAGGATTTTGGACAAGGTGCTGTTTTGGTGGTTGTGCTTTGGCTCGTTGGAAAGCAATTTGCATTTCGGGTGTCAGTAATTCCTGTTCTCGCCCAACAACTTAAGAAATTACGTTCGGGCCAAGACTCTGATGGATAAAACTGCGACTCAGCTACCTTTCCAGCGGTGACTTTTTCTATGCTAATTCTGGAATTTCCCTTTTTTCTACGTTAGCGTTGGAAGTCACAGATGGTAAGCAATTACGCAGTTCATCAGGGGTAATGCGTTTTGACATGGTAGTTTGGGAATGCAAATCCACTAGACTCATGAAGGTGGTCAAAGGTTGACGGTTAATCAATTTATAGAGATAGCTACTGCACACCATGGCTACGGCATCGTTGATGAGGAGGTGCTGGTCTTGGGCCATGACTAGCTCCGCGCAGGATAGGTCAGATTGCATTTCGGAGGCTGGCGGTTCCGGTTGAAGTAAGTCAGGATAGAGCAAGGCGATGTTGGGCAGGTGTTGACAGGGATAGTAGTGTTCGCGGCGGGTATAGGGCTGATCGCTTTCCATCAGTTGGATGGCCCGCATTACTTTCTCTAATGACCCGGTAGAGCCGCATACCACTTGTCCATGAGTGCGATCATTACCAACATCGAAATAGGTAATTCCTTCAGCCGCATTCACGAGGGCTTGTCGTGCCATATGGTTATCCACACAGCCAATCAAAACTGTGCCGTGCTGAAGGTGTTTCTCAGCATCGAAGGCCTCGTTTGACCACATAATTGGCAGCCCATAGAGCAAACTCAGGCGGCGGGCCGTGACTTCAGCCTTGCCCATGCCGATATCGAGTGGCAAAAAGTGCTGCCGTCCCACATTTTTTTCTTCCACAACGTCAGGATCCACGAGATGCAACAGGGGCACGCTTTGGCCCATTTGCCGACGCTGCCACAGGATGCGGGCAACGATTTGGGCTAAGGCTGAACCCGTACCACCTACACCCACCATGAGCAGATGGTCAATCTGCCATGCACCTTCATAAGCATAGAGTTTCATTTACGAAATCCTTCCAATAGATCTTCCAATGTGCGGTTAGCAGGTAGCAAATCAGACTTGGAATAGACGCGGGTCTTGGCTTGTTCCATCGCCAGATACTTTTTGCGGATGTCATCGGGATGGCTTTTGCTGCGCCGCCCTGCATTATGTGAACCAAAACGTGTACCGAGCAGGATTTTCCAATCTTCGGTGAGATCGTTGCCAGTAAGTTGGTGAACCTGCAACTGTTGGACACTGCCCCAACAGACCCGGCCATCATCATAGATATTGGGTAGCGGTACATGGAATAATTTGGCTTTGAGGTCGGTTGGTCGCTCTTTGACCGCAAACACGCGGTAGTCGGGAACGCCTTTATCATGGGTGCGCCGAAACAGCAGCATATCTGGCATCGGGATAATCACCGGTGCATCAGTGCCTTCGAGAAAGAGCGCCGTTTTCTGGCGTTTACGGTATTCCACCACCACTTTTTGCACCCCTTCCTGTGAGATGTAGATGGTGTTGGAAGCTAGGATGCCTGTATCCAAGCGCACAGTGGCGGCTAACTGTAAGGCGAGTTGGGCGGGGTCTATGAGGTATTCCATACAGCCCTGTGATGTTTTACGCTGCATCAGCACCCCAAAGGGATAGACTTTCAGCGTCAAAAGCGGTTCGGTTCGCATCAACTGGGTCAGGGCGGTCAGGCCATCGGATGCGTTTTGCAAGGCGGCGGGCATGGGTGTCGCTAAAGTCATAACGGTTTACCTTTCGCACGGATCGGGCGATAGTTTCAATATTGGCACGTAGGGTGGTCTGCAAAGCCGAGTCATTCAACAGATGGGTCAGGCCCTGCTGGGCGCAGGTCAGGATTTCAGCGGCTTCGGTGTGCATCTGGGCGTTGAATTCAATTTCATCGGGTTGCCACGGCAGGGGTTCGAGACCCATTTCGTAGAGATCGTTATCCGTATAATCTGCGGCTGTATTGCCCGTTTGAGCAAACATCCAATCCAGCAGCCAAGCCAGATTGCCATAGTGGGTATCCTCAGTCTCGCGCAGGCTGTAAGCCAGAACATGGGCGACTTGAGTGGCCTGAGGATAACCTTCCGGAATGGCATACTCACCAACCGTCACGTCAAATAACGCATAGAGTTGTACCAGTGGTGCATGGTCAGGATCACCGAAAAACTCCAGCGAAGTGATGTCTACACCCATGCCAACGAAAGGCAGGCCAAAGTGGAGTTGTTCAAGATCATGCAGTTCGACACCGCCGAGGTGCTGGTTGATGCCCTGACACAACTGGCTTGAGATTTGAGCCTCACTCGCACCCATGCGCAGGGCCAGCGTCGTTTCCGCATACACCGCCGGAAAGCAGCGGCGGGCAATGTCCCACCCAAAAGCGATGTTCAACCACGCATCATCGGTATCGATATAAGGCGTTTCAAAGTCATCTAAGAAGGTGTTTGTCTGCGTGACAAGGGGATCGAGCCATGCCAGACTGCTGCATAAGGCCAACACCGGGTCGGCCAGTGCAGCGGCGCTCAACAAGGTTGCAGCGTCTTGTAGGTCGTTGAGATTCATGGCTGAGACTCCACCACAGGTACATCACGCAGGGGAATTGGCTGCAACTGCGACAGCAGGCGTGCCATGTTTGCACTGTGCCTGGTGTAGGCCACCAGTTCGACGGTCGCGGTGATGACCAGTTCCTTCGTTTCTGGTGTCAGAGTGGTGGGCAGCCATTCACCTGTTTGAGAGCGTAGAGTCTGCAACAGGTTCACGGCTTCTAGTTTCAGTGGGTCGAGGGTTTCGAGGGTGGTGACTAGTTGGTGTAAATGGGCATTGTTCATGGATGGTTCTCCAAACAGAAAACCTGCTGCCCACAGCGGAACTTTTATGCTTTAAATTGGACAGCAGGTACGAGCAATTAACCTTTTCGACCAGCGCGTTGAATCCACTCAATGATGATCATTCCGGTGGTTTCGTCGGCGCGTTCGCGCACAGTGGCATTTTCAATCTGAGGGTAGAGAGGCGTCAGTAATTTTTGAATTTCGGTGGTGCTTTTGTCTGCCATCGAAGCATCTTCCACGATACGCACTCCGCCGATGACAAAAACACGGGTTTGAGCTGTTGCAGTATGATCGGTCATGATTTTTCTCCTAATCTTTGGGTTAGAACAAGGACATTTGATCGGTATTGGCGGGAATCGCACTCTCAGTAGCATAAGGTGCGCTGGTGCTGCGGGGGGAGGGTTCCGCATCGGCTGAGATGACGCTGATGACTTCGGTATTTCCGGTTTCTTCCTCCGCGTTTGTGTCGGTATCGTCATCGGAGTCAGCAGCATTTTCCTCAAGTGGTGTATCCGGGATGTCAACACCGTCCGTTTGGACTGGTGTATCGAGGGTGAATTTTGGCAGTGGAGCAGCTTCCAGTTTTGCCAGTGCAATCAGGGCGTTTTGCACCGCTTCAGCGATATTGCCGCGCAGGGTCAGGCCCGTATAGTTGAACTGCTGAAGATGCCCTAGATCACCTCTTTGGATGGTGATAGAACCCTCACCACTCCGTGCTTCAACATCGGGGACACGGATCAAAAGGACAGTTTCTTTGGTCTTAGATTTTGGCTTGGTCATGAAATATACCTTTCATTCAGAACGTTTTAGATACAGTCCACCATAACGGGCAGGGTCTACACCGATGAGGGTGCATAACTCCTTCAACAAGATTTGGCCGTGCCGTCCAAAACAGCGACCCATACCATGTAGGGGTGAAAAACCGAAGTGACGACCCGGTTGATCGCGGCTATGCCCACACGGACACAGGCTGCCAATCCAGCCATTTTTTTGAACGAAGCCAGCGTAATTTCGTAAGAGGACATGGACGACTGCCTCCACTAGATTGGGGTTGAGTTGATCTGGAAGTGTAGGCGGGGCACGCCAACAGGTAGGGGGCCTAGCCGGCTGTCGCGGGGGCGACTCGCCTTGAAACGCATGGAAGTCAGCTAAGGTGTAACGGCGGTGTTCGGCTAACCACAATAGTTGGCAAGGGCGGTTCACATCAGGTTTGGTGTTGTAGCTACCCGGCAGCCGAAGCGCATTGGTCGGCGTGGTGACATCACCACCCAAATGCTGCGCCAGCCCCGCCAACACCCGATGGGCGGTGTGGAAATCGGTGGTCGGTGTGATGAACCAGTAGAGGTGCAGTCCACGCCCACTGCCAACCATCGCCGACGCTGCCGGCATTCCCGCCCGGCCAGCCGCTTGAATACGCTCAAAACTGGTGGTTAAGTCCCCATCCAGATCCGCAAACAAGGCAGGCAGCACCAGCAGATCGGACTGCCCGCCCCGTTTCCAGCGTTCTAAGGGATGCTTCCGCAGCGCTATCGAGAAATAGGCTCCCCAACCCTGTGTATTGGCAACCATGAGATCGGTGAGCGCTTGATGCACGGCGGCTTTATCTGTAATGGCAATATGGCGGGAGGGGGTTGGGAGACGTTTACTCGGATGGATGGCGGTCAACGTGAGATAACCCGCCTGCTGACCCCGATAGATGGCACGTAGGAGGTGCAGGGTGGTATCGGGAAGCATAGGCCCACCTAACCCTCGAACAAAGCCAGTTGATGTGTCTCATGGGTTGGGGCGGATTCACGTCGGGCTAATTTGGGCAGCGTTGGCTGAGTGGGCCGTTCCGGGATTTCGAGGGCATCCGGTGCAGTGGATAGACTGACCCGGCGACGCGGCAGTTTGGTTTTGGGTGGCAACTGAGAGCGACTGGATGGCTGGTCGGCGGCAATGACTGGTTGATCGGGTAGCCCACCTAACTCGACAGCACATTGTTCGAGTGCATCATAGCTGGCATGTTTAGGGAGACGGACTTGGGCGGTCTGTTGGATGACCTGACGCGCTAAGCCGTCGAACTGGATGAACTGGGGCTGCGAGTCAGGATAACCAATCACGCGGTAACGGTAAGGCGCTTGAGCTGCTAACTGCCGAGCCACCTGTTCAGCCTCGGCAAGCGAGGCAAACAAATTGATGGGCAAAGAGCCATTAACGTGATGGGAGACAATCTGCCATGTGCGGGCCTCGGCTACCCAACGTTCCACCACAAACCACTGCGGTGTGGGGGTGGGTTGAGGATCAGGTGTTTGTTCATCGGCATCTACCATCCAGAGGCTTTCACGTCCGGCTTCCGCACTCGATGCCGCTTGGAAGAGGTCACGTAGATTGGTCACGCCCGTGTCCTCATCAAGGGACTTCGCCAGTTCCGCAATCAGATCGTTGGCTTCGTCCCCGCCATCGGTGAGTTCACTCAAGCCAATGTCGTTGTCGCCATACAATAACTTGGCGGCCCGCTGTTTGCGCCCAATGAGGGCAACCGCGCGGGCTTCCATACTCTCCTCATAATAAGGATAGTAGGTGCGGCAGGCCTCCGTCTGGATAATGCGCCATGCCCGCCGTGAGGCTTGAATGGTCACGTATAAGCTATAGTTGATTTCATAAAACACCAACGTAGGAAAGGCCACGAGGTCAAGCCCGGTTTGAACCAACTTGGGATTGGCGAGGAAGATATTGCAGCCCGCCTTGAGTTGTGTTTCCAGCACAGCTTCACGCTTCTTGGGTTCAACTTTGCCATACAGGATGAAGGGCTTCGCATTAGGGATATGTTGGGTCAGCAACTGCGCCAGTCGTGGTTGAATATCCCGGGTCGCACTTTGTTCAACAAAAATACCAACTTTACGCCCCTCGGCCAATTCCGCCCGTACCGTGTCGATCAGCCACTGCTCTTTAGCATACAGACGTTCCTCACCTAAGTTCGGCATAGCCCAAACCGCGCGTTCCATTTGGATCGCCTCACCATCCTCCCCGCGCAGCTTACGCCGATGCACGACGTTTTCGGCACGGAAGGGTGCATTGGGATAACTCAGCAAGGTGCGGAGATAACGCCCTAAAAAGCTGGCATCCCCTTCCAAACGGCATTGAAAGAGGTATTCACCCAGTGCTTGCTTGGTATCATCATAAACATCCCGTAGGTCGGCATCCATTGCGATGGGCACGGGGATTTCTTCATAAGGCGGCATGTCACTGATGTCGGTCAAACCGACAAACAGGGCATGGTCGAGGATTTCGCGTACCAGCATGGGTGAGGTACCGGGGGCTTCCTGCGGTTGATGCTCGATACGGGCTTTACCGGTGTAACGTCCCGACTGGTCATACTGGGGTTTGTACTCCACGATGCGTTCCAACGACCCCATCTGATCCACCCAGCGGGCCAACTGTTTGCCTTTGTTGGCATTGTGTTCACCCCAGTTGTAACGGTGGGTCACGCGGGGGTTCAGTTGATATTCCAGTCCAAAAACGGACGACGCGACCCCCCCATACAGTGTGCCCGTCAAGCCGATAATCTTCTCCGCTGCGTTGCATAAAACCGCGAAGGCGTTGCCCTGATCGGAAGCCAGACCCTTCATTTCGTGGACTTCATCACTTACGAAAAGATAGACCCGTCCCGGATGGACTCGCGCAAGGTAATCAGCCAATGCCATACGTGGATTTTTGCGGGGGAATTTTTCACCGGCTTTGGGTGCGCTGAAGGTGCGTTTGTCTTGCCAGAGGGCACCACCACAAGTGTGACAGGTACGGGGCGCATCATTCAACCATGCCCGCGTCGCTACCTTCTCCCCCTTCTGATCTTTGGTGACCACTGCACCACAATTGGGACAAAGTGGTACATCGTAGGTGTGAATGCGCGAGCGACCTTGGAGATCATCAGGTGGTTCCGTACCGATACGCCACAGGGCGGTGTGATGTTTGTGCCATTGAACAGCGGCTTCCCAACCTTCATCCAACTTGGCCCGTTCGCGGGCAATGATGCCCACTTTGAGCGTGTGCGGCAGCAGGCGACCACATTTGTCCATGAAGGCCCGAGTGTCATCGACATTTTCGAGGATTTCCACATAACTGCTGGGTGTGACCTTGCCAATCTCACGCTTCCACTTTTCGACGAGGTGGGGTGGGCACATCACAATAGTCACTTGATCGGGTTGCATGTGGGCTTGCATGGCTGCGGCGAGGGTAGCACCCATCACCGATTTCCCAACCCCCGGTTCCCCCACCAGATAAATGCCCTTACGCTGTTGGAGGGCGGTATAGGCGGCGGCAATGACATGCTTTTGCGTGGCGAAGAGTCCTTTGCCAATGCGAACCCGGTTGAGGCTGGGCGCGATACAAGCATAGTTAAAGTCGTAGAGCGGTTTGAAGTGGGTGTTGAGGTAATCGAGGAGAGCCGCCTTGTGTTCACGGATGAAGGTCACCAGCGCCGCATCACCCGTCATGGGCAGCATTTCCCCACGTTCGGTCAACAGGGTAATCGTGACCACCGGGCGGGTGCGATAGACCTCACGTTCGGTAACGGTGGGGTCATCCTCGTTCACCTCCTCCGGTGCTTCGCGCAATTCTTCAACCGTGCGAATGGTGCTGCGAACGGCGGTGCGTCCCAATTCGCCATGTTCCAAGATCAGGCCATTGAACATACCAGCGGCCAATACCAGACCAATCTGCATTCCGCGTGGTTGCACAATTGGACGGATGTCGTCTAGCGGCGGGGGTGGCTCTAGCAGGTTTTGAAACTGAGCCGTCTGATGGACACTCCCGGTTTGGAGAGCGGCCAGCATCAGTTCTGGTGTGAGAATTTTCGGGGCGAATAGGAAGCGTGGGTTGGGGTGGGGAGCAGGGAACTGATAACGCGGTTCGGGCATTATCTCCAGTTGACTGGGTACTTGGACGCTCTGTAAAATCTTTTGAGCAAAGGCCGCTGGTTCATGGTTGGCCTGACCAATACGCCCGATGACCACCACCTGCCGATACTCACCTAGGTGCAGTTCCGGGACTTCCCAAATATCCACCTGTGAACAGTTTTTTGCCAATACGGCGGCGGCCTCGGCAGTGACATGGTGGGCATAGACAACCCATGCCACAAAACCACCGGTTTGCACCCATTTGAAGGTGTGTTTAAGGAAACTCAGTTCACGCCGCTTCTCATCACTGCCCATATCCCATGTATACGGGGGATTCACCCATGCCATGAGAAAGCCACTGGTCGAGGTGCGCAGTTGAAAGAGGTCGCCTTGAACCGCCTGCACCGCGCCGAATTTCGCCACACAAGCCGCCGCTCGTTCGGTATCTAGTTCATTGGCATAGGGTGTGAGATGCCAACTTGCAGCGAGATGTTTTAGTGCAACCCCTTCACCAGCACAGGGGTCGAGCAGCCTGCCGCCCTGCGTCGCCGGGGCGAACAATGCGGCCACATGCGGTAGGTACGCCGGATTGAAAGCGTAAAAACCGCCTTTTTCAATGGATGTGAGTCTGGGCATTGAGGTCTCTCCAGAAAACAAAAAAGCCCCGCATCGGCAGGGCTTCACAGGGCGATAGAGATGTAAAAATTTAGTTCGGCAGGGTTAGACTGCGCTGACTGACACCTCGGCAAATGAGGCGCTGCCAGCAGGTTTTATCCAAAGACAATTTCCATAAGTTCACCCCACCATAGCAGGTCAAGGGCATAATGAGACCCTCCAAACGTCCCTGTTGTACCAGATAGGCATACCACTCTGGGAACACGGCGATGTCGACCAACTGCTGAATGTGGGAGCCGAGCTTGGCGGTTGTTTGTGTTTTATCGGCCAAAAACAGGTACGTTGTGCTGAGTTCAGCATAGGTAGGCGTCAGCAGGTCTTGATGCAGGAGCAGTAGATGGTGAATCCCGATGCCCTCGATCTTGCGCTGGATTCGTTTGAGCAGTCCTTCATCCGTGCAGAGGGTGATTTTCGGGGCATCATGGTTGGGTGGGAGGAGGTAACATTCTTTGGCTTGAGCCAATTTTGCCCAAACCGCCTCAACTGATGTAGCTGGCCCGGCCACATCCAGATAGACCAACTGCTGACCATCGACTGCGCAGCCGTAACAAAAGCATTCGCCTACCACGGTGATCTGCCCCACATAGGACTGAGCAATCCGGTTTTTAGACACACTTTTTTGTGACATGGTGGGTTAACTCCAAGGA
>JAIOHL010000282.1 GCA_019913005.1 Anaerolineae bacterium
GTCAACGTCAATCTGTTTGATGCTCCTAACTATCGCTAGGTTGTTCAATCTCATAACGAGTACATTCATAAATGCCGCGTGCTACGTCGGATAACAAGAGGTCGGCTATAGTCAACAAATCTCCTACCCGGTCATCGCTCAGGCGGTAAATGGTGTATCGCCCGTTTTGTTCAGCCATGACTAAGCCACAATCTCGCAAGCAACTTAAATGATTGGAAACATTCGATTGTGAAAGGCCAGTGGCTTTGACAATATCACTCACCGTTCGCTGCTGTTCGCGGAGTGCCTCTAAAATACTTAAGCGTGAAGGATCACTAAATCCGCGAAACAACTTGGCTTTTAGGGCTAATTTGCTCTTTTCAAGTGGCAGCACAAACAACCTCATCAAATTAACATATCATTACATGATGATATGTTAATTCACATTATCACGATTGGCAAGGGTTTTTTGGCACTTATCAGGTAACAATTTAAGAGATAGATGAGTGGCGGTGGATATTGCCACTGGCAACTTTTTCAACAGGCTGGAACGTTTAAAGCTGCCACTAGATAATTTTGGCATAAATTCTTAAATCATCTGAGTTCGATGCTTTCACTACCAATCAAACCTAGATAGAACTGCGTTGTTTCCAACCTAGCCAAATGCCGATGAATAGTATGACAATCAAAGCAATGCCCGCGATCATGGGTAGGGTATATGAGGTAGGAGCATCATAGCCAAAGCTGTAAGAGCCGCTAACCTCGTCACCGTCTTCCGAAAAAGCAGACCACAATACCTGATAAGTTCCCTCTTCCAAGTCATCAACAATCTGACCTTCAATCGTCGCCGTATCAGATTCCGTGATCATCAATTCTTGTCTTTCAGAGCCATATAAGAGGGTAATTGAGGCATTCCTCACTGGCTCTGAGAAAACCAAGTGGATACTATTTGGTGAGTCCTCAACGGTTTCACCGGGCGCGGGCCTCGCTCTAACGAGGTCTGCATGGGCTAAGATAGGACGGTATGCAGCGAGGAGACTGATTATCAAGAGGGTTGAAAAAATCAATTTACGAGCCATTGAGTAATTCCTGTATTATGGGAGTAATTTCTCGAACTGAAAGTGGGCCATCATAGCGGGCCGCTACAATGCCATCCCCATCAATGAGATAAACCCAAGGCTCGCGGGTCAGTCCCCATTCTTGCATTGTGGAAACAGGTTTCAACGTCTCAAAGTCCTCATAAACCTCAATATGCACAAAGTTCAGTTTATCCTGATACGTTTCCCATAAAGCGTCAATCGTGTCGGTCACAGGGGTGCAGATGCGACTCGTACAAAAACCGGGTGTTGTAAAAGCAATAATGGTCGCGCGACCACTGGAAACCGCCTTAGCAATGGTCTGGGCATAAAAGGCGGTATTGGGGCTACTGTCACTTGTGATCGTTGATAAATCACCATTACCATCCCAAGTGCGTGATTCAGAAGGTGGTGCTGGCATTCCAACACCAACTCCAGACGCCTCAGCGTAAACATTGGCCGCCACTGTGCCATTGACAATTTCGCCACTGTTTCTTTCGACGACAATATCAAATAACCAACTGCCCGCGTGCGCGAAATTAGGGTAAACGACCCAGTAGGGCACTGCATAGTCTGTATAATTAGCTGCCATCCCCTCCCATACTATTGGACTGTCCTCTTGTTCTAAGTCATGCGCCCGAATAAGCACAGTTTTGACATCACTGATTCTTTCCGACCCATCCCACAAAGTCACCACCATTCGGTTTTCGTTAGGGGTCAGGCTAGAACTGGCAACACTAATCTGAAGCGAAGATACATTGGAGATGCTCTTGGAAGCAGGTTTATCACGGGCACAGCCACTTATCAATAAGACAATCAACAAGACAGATATTGCTTTTAACCCCAACAATTCATGCTCCTAACTCCCTACAAAAAAGACATCGTTATTCCCTAATAGGGCTTTTAATCCATTGTGGATGCACAAGTCACCAATTGCGCCTTGTCAGCAGAGCGCCCATTTCTTGAGCAAGTTGTTGTTGGGCCGCTTGCCACGCTTGCAGTTTTTGAGATAAGGCTTCACTCAGCATCCGCATTTGTTGATCCAGATACGGAAAGGCCAACCACACACAGGCAAGACTCATCAAAAGCCCAGTCAGCCAGCGCATCAATGAATTAAACGACCCGAACATATCCCCTGCATAAAAACGATTCTGTAAAAGGTGACGGGTCATAATTGCTAACCATTCATTGTCATACCGAAATCCCTTTGTCAACCCGTCGAAATCGCTGATAAGATGTGTCGTGCCATCTACGAGAATGGGTAGCAAGAGCAATGCAAAAAGCCAAAGGGAAATAGGTTTCATTTGCCGGGAACGTGCTAAAAACGCATAGATTAGACCCATCAGCCAGACCCCGCCATAGGTAGAACACCATGCGATCTGACCAAGCTACTTTCCAACCTGTGTTCTCGCTGCCGCGAAAACGGCGCAAAATCAGGGTGTCGGCGGCTTGGTTGCCGCTGAGTTCAACGGGTAGTTCCTCCACGTTATACATCACCTGTGGCCCGAAAAAGAAAAAGGAACGTTGCGCCGTTTGGTGACACAATGGCGAATATACAGTGTAAATCGCATTGCCTGCTGGTTTCCAATCAAGGTGCATGAATACAGGGGCGAGAAAAGGCAGCAAGTTAAACACACCAAAAGTGATAAGGAAAATCGCCTTCCAGTGATGGGCAATACCCCAAAAGAAGTAAAGACTACGGGGTGGATGTGTCGCTGCAAGTGTCAATTGCTGAGTCATCGTATACCTCGTGCCATTACTTAAAACTGCCCAAGGACATTCAAAGCATCAACAGTAGGCAAATCAACCAGAGTACGGCGGTGCTCACCCATAAAGTTCTAGGAGAAATATAGGGAGTAGCATGTTGTTCACTGAGTAAGGCAGCAACCCGGACGGTACTGGCACTCAAACCAGCAATGGATGCGCCTGACGGGAGTATTGCCGGACGTGCATCCGTGAATAACTGATGAAGCGCACCTGCAAGGGCCAACTTCCCTACCTTGCCGATTGCATACTCATCCGCACGTAGTTCTATGTGTACTTTGTAAACGCTCCCCCACGCTCGGATAATGGGTAGGAAAAAAAACATGGTACTCATAACCTCAATTAGCAGCATCCGCAGCGGGTCAAAGTGCTGACGGTGATGATCCTCATGCAACAACACCGCCTTGAGTTGGTCAAGGCGTAATAATTGAACCAAGCCTGTACTCAGGCAAATGCGGGGTCGCAGAAAACCAAAACAGAAAGCAAAGGGGTGAGATTGCTCGGTCAAAACAATATGGTGGTGGAGGTCAAGTTCAGTAAAAAGGGCCGCAAGGTTAGGGGAAAATTCCACTTGAGCAGGGTCAATAAGCACCTTCACAAATCGGGAAGTGCGCCACACTTGGCGGATGAATACGCCTAAACCAAGCAGCAGCACACCTGCTACAAATAGAATATGGCGCACCACACTAGAATGCGAAGTCCCCCCCATCAATGCACCGCAGACATTGACTAGGCTCACACACAAGATCATCAAAATGAATAATCTGACTAACAGGAGGTACACATTACGTTGATTCATGGGTTTCCCCTTGGTCATTTTCTTGGAGCAGTTTTGCCAAGCGTGCCAGTTGATCTGGGTCAATGTCATCAAGTTCTTTGACAAATTGCGCTACCGCCACATCGCCAAAATCTTCCAGCAAGGCCCGCAACACCCCCCCGACTGCCTGTGCTTCAGCCGCTTGGCGCGAGCTGGCGGCTCGATACAGATAAGCACGGCCCTGCTTTTCAACAGTGAGCCAACCTTTTTCAGCCAGTCGTCCCATAATGGTCATGACGGTGGTGTACGCTAGGTCATGGGATTCTTCTTTAAGAATTTGCAGCACCTCCGACACACTGACTGTTTCGTGCGCCCAAGCAATGTCCATCACCGCTAATTCCAACTGCCCTAGAAATTTCTCCAACCCTTTGCTTGATGACTGCCTCACCTTGCGATACCGTCCATATGGCATAGACTCCTCCAAATACGACACGATTGTAGTTGAATTTTAGTCCGACGTACATCCCTGCTTGACACACTCAAATTTCACTACTACAATTTTGTAGTATATCATTAAATTTGGCAAATCTTCTCATGCTTGACAAAAATGGATTGCAGAAACGATTGAGGAAGGCCCATGAAGGAACAAACTGCACAGCACCAGTCAAAAAAGACTTTTTTGAGTACCCCCACCTTACTCATTACCGTAGCTGTTATTGGACTCCTCATGCTAGGGGTCTGGATGGTGAACAACAACCAAGACGACTCGTCTTCAACTAACAACGCACTCAATGAAAACCAGACCTTCATTGAAATGGCGCATATTCATGGTTTGGGCTTTTCCGCCGATGGGCGGGAATTGTTTGTGCCAGCCCACACTGGTTTGGTTGTCTTTAGTGACAACCGTTGGCATATCCCTGACATACTGGTAAATGACTACATGGGCTATACAGCAGTAGATGATGGCTTCTACAGCAGCGGACATCCGGGTGTGGGGACAGACCTCATCAATCCGCTGGGGTTGGTCAAAAGCACCGATGGCGGCAGTACGCTCACTACATTAGATTTCTCAGGTGAAAGCGACTTTCATGTGATGGGCGTAGGGTACAAAAACCATACAATTTATGTTTTGAATCCAAGTTCCAACTCGAAATTACCCGCTGGAATGCACTACAGCCTAGACGATGGGGTGACTTGGGAAGCCTGCCGCGCTGAGAGGATGCCGGGTGAGGTACTCCAAATTGCCGTGCATCCCACTGATGCCAATATAGTGGCAGTCGCCACTCAAAATGGTGTATTTCTCTCGCAAGACTATGGCGCTACGTTTGCGCCAATTGGTGAAAGTGTTCCTATTGCTGCGGTAGCGTTCGATTCCAGCGGGGAAAGCCTGTTTTTCGGCTACCAAACGCTCCATAGATATAGCTTGGTCAATGAGCAGATGGGAACGCTACCGACGCCTACTTTTACCACTGAAGATGGCATCGGTTATATTGCCCTCAACCCGGTCTCGTCGTCGCTCGTTTTTGCCACTTTCAACAAAGACATATACCTATCAGAAGATACTGGGCAAGCATGGGAGCAGATTGCCCAACAAGGCATTGGGCGCAATCCGTGAGCTTCTAAGCTAGATGTAAGAATAAATAGGAGTCAACATATGGAACTCTATGCCTTGCCACTACTCATTATGGGGCTGGCCTGCCCGATTGGGATGGGCCTCATGATGTGGCTGATGAACCGCGAGATGCGTGGCAAGTCAGAACATTCAATTTCTGACACTGCCCTGCCCACAGATGCCGCTGCACGACTGGTGGCCCTCCACCAGCACCGTCACTTTTTGGAGGTCGAAATGGCCGAAGTAAATCGCCTGATTGAATTGGAAAATCAGCGATCAGTGGCTCAACTAGGGGCCTCCGATTATGAGTTAAGCCAGTAAAGTAAACAACCGCTGTTCACAGAACGTGAACGACTAACGAACTTGCCGAGCCGAGAGATTTTTGATGATGCATTCTGAATTGCGCCGTGCCCGGAAGTGGCTGCCCTTGATAGTTTTCCCTTTATTTGGAGTGATTGCGATGCTGTTGATAGTGAATACTGGCAATACCACTCATTCAACAAAGCCCGCCGTTTCGTCTCGTCTCGCAGCCACGCCGCTTCCCGCGCCTGATGATGTTTTGACGAAACTAGATGGTGGAACATTTCAACTCAGTGATTTTCTAGGGAAACTCGTCATCGTCAGTTTTTGGGCGACATGGTGTCCGCCTTGCCTTGAAGAAATGCCGCTTTTGCAGCAGTTAGCAGCGACTCACCCAGAGATTCCCTTCGTCGCCATCACCGATAGCGATGATGGTCAAACAGTCGAAGGCATTCAAAAATTCATGAGCGAATATGGCCTGACTCACTTAGAGTTCGGGCTTGACCCTTCAAGACGTTTGTTCAATGCCTTTGGGGTGGTGAGCATCCCTATGACGTTTGTTCTCGATCAAGCGGGTGTTGTCCGCTTTCGTAAACTCGGGACGTTGACTGAGAAGGATATGAATTTTTACATGATTGAGTTGGGAGAAGCTGATTCAGGTGGGACTATAAATGGCAAAAAGGGAGTAGCGCCCTGATGAGTCATGAGCCGCTTTCAGGTCAATCTACCGCTTCGTCTGAACGATTTGTTTTATCAGACGAAAATACCGACCACTTGCCACCCAGTCAGGCAGTTACCCCCATTTACTTGGTTATTGCCGCTATTTTCTTTGGGTTAGGGTTTGTGTTAGCGATGATTCTGGGGGTGAGTGTTGAACAACAGGCGACGCCAAATACGCAAGGTGAAATCGCCCAAGCCGTCCAAGCAACGCTCATAGCGTTGACCCCGCCGCCAACCCCTATCCCAACTGTTGTACCTGTGGAGTTAACCTTTTCAGAACAGGACTATAGCACTGGGCCTGACAATGCGCCGATTACGATGGTGGAATTTTCAGATTACCGCTGCCCCTACTGTGGACAGTTTGGTAATGAAACGCTCCAACCTTTGTTAAATGAATATGATGGACTTATCAAGTTTGTTTACCGTGATTTCCCCATTTTTGGGGGGACTTCTATCCGGGCGGCTCACGCCGCGCAATGTGCTGACCGTCAAGGTAAATTTTGGGAATACCACGATGCGCTCTTTGCCAGCCAACTGCTCCCAGAACGGCCTGATTTGAATGATGACGTTTTACTCGGCTTCGCCATTGAACTTGGGGTAGACCAAACCGCATTTTCAAGCTGCCTCGCCGACACCCAAATTGAGCAAGCGATTATCCAAAACTATCTCGCAGCTCAATCGTTACTCGGACAGGCCGGGACACCCACTTTTCTAATTAATGGGCGGCGGGTGGTTGGGGCGCTGCCGCTCGAATATTTTATACCCATCCTTGATGAAGAGTTGGCGAAGGTGGGCATTGAGCACCCATCAGATTGAAACGGTTTTTATAGAATATGAAATCAACTCGTTACGGAATAATCATCGTTTGTTTAGTCAGTCTGGTGTTGGTCGGTTGTGGACAGTCTTCTCAAGATCGTTCAGATAACAACCCCTCCACTGAAAACACTATCGCAACTAGGCAAGCGTTATATGTGACGCACTGTGCGGCCTGTCATGGGGCAGAAGGCAAAGGGCAATTTCCAGATGACCCATATGGCCTGGACGCCAACGACTTGGTTGGTGCGCCGCCGCACGATGCTACCGGACATACGTGGCATCACCCCGATGCTGCGCTGGTTCAAATTATCCAAAACGGGCGCTCTCAACCAGGGGTCTATCCGATGCCTGCTTTCGGCGATAAGCTGACACAGGGCGAAATACTGGCAATTTTGGACTATCTCAAGACGTGGTGGACGCCTGAACAAGTCGTAGCACAGGCCACCGCCAGCGCTCAATACACACCATCTGTGCCATAGCAATTGCCGCAAATTCACGGCTAAAGGAGTCTTTCAATTGAATCTCTGGGTTATTTTCTTCACTGGGCTGACCACTGGCGGCCTAACGTGCCTTGCCATTCAGGGCGGGTTGTTGGCAACCGCTATGACCCATCAAACTGTCAATACCCCGCAACCAATCCGTAAATCTTCACGGCGACGGTCAAAGCCTAGGCAGGCGAAAACTCCATTGACCGCTGTGCAGTTACCGGAAAACCCTTTACCAGTCGTGTACTTTCTGGTAGCCAAACTGATTGCTTACACACTGACCGGCTTCTTGCTAGGGGCGTTGGGGTCAGCCCTTCAGATTACGCCCAAAGTGCAAGCTGTGATGCAAATTGCTGCCGGGCTATTCATGTTGGCAACTGCCCTAAATATGTTTAACGTGCACCCTATTTTCCGCTATGTCGTACTCCAACCTCCGAAACGGCTGACACGCTTAGTCCGTAACCAAGCCAAGAGCCAAGAAGTCTTTACACCTGCGCTGTTGGGCCTGATGACCGTCTTCATCCCGTGTGGCACGACCCAAGCGATGGAAATTTTGGCAATTAGCTCTGGGAATGCCATCTGGGGTGCTTTAATTATGTTTGTTTTTGTCCTCGGCACGTCGCCCACTTTTTTGGTGCTAGGGGTTTTGGCAAGTCAATTACGTGGTAAATTCCAACAGACCTTTGCACTCACGGCGGCTTTTTTGATTCTGCTTCTGAGTGTCTTGTCACTGGATACCGGACTGAAGTTGCTTGGCTCACCGCTTGCACCCAGCTACCTCCTCGCTGGGTTGCGTTCATCTGGCCCACCTGTCCCCGCTACGCTAGTCAATGGGGTACAAGAGTTAACTATCCATGCCTACGATACTCGCTATTCACCGGATTATTTCAGTGCCCAACACGGACAGCCCATTCGGTTACGGTTGGTGACGGACAACACCTATGGCTGCACACGAGGGTTTAGTATCCCAACACTTGATATATGGCAGGTTTTGCCAGAGCAAGGCGAGACAGTCATTGACTTGCCGCCGCAACGCGCCGGGAATCTGCGCTTTACCTGTAGTATGGGCATGTATAACGGTACTATCGTAATTTATTAACGAAAGGTTCAATGGATGATGGCGAAAAAACGATTTCAAATTCAGGGGATGCACTGCGTTGGTTGTGCAATGACTATTGATGGTGCGTTGGAAGACTTATCCGGTGTGAAATCTGCTAGTACCAGCTATGCGCGGGGCTATGTCGAAGTCAACTATGAGAAAAATCAACTTTCTGAAGACCAAATTATCGCAGTTATTAAGGCGGCAGGGTATAAAGCAAAAGCAATGACTTCAGGCGGGGACTAACAACCGTCGGGGTTATGTTTACTCAAGCGAGTAGGAAAATAAGATGAAAAACCGAAAGTCCCTGTTCATTATCTCTGTTGTGTTGGTCATTTTGGGTTTATCTGGGTGCAAAAACGGCACTCAAACTGAGCGCCAAGCCCAACCTGCCGCTAGTCCATCGCCGCAAAATTTCAGTGCACTGACTCTAGTTCCTAATACCAACTTTCCCAATGCCAGTTTTGGGAATGAGGGTGAGTTAATGATTTTAGACCGCCAAACGCTTGCCCCTGGGCAAGGTACATTAACCCTCAATCTCACCATGCCGGATGGCTATAAACTCAACACGGTTGCGCCCTTTACAGCGTCCCTGCGCTCAAGTGGAGAAAGCGTTGTTGTGGACGAACACTGGGCGAATTATCAGGAAGTCAACCCAACGATGCCATTGGACATCCCGCTTGTTTTGCGGAAGGGCGCGGCTGTACTCGACATGAACTTAACCATTTATTGGTGTGAGGCTGTTCAGCAAACGCTATGTTATGTGGAGCGGCGGCAACTCACCATCCCATTGACGGTGGTGAGCGAGTCAGCAAACAAGACCGCCCGCGTTGAATTATCCCTGACGCCGCCTATCCTCAATTAAGATCCATAAAGGTTGGGCCGATGGTTTCAAGGGCTACCGCAACCGTTTGGTGAGTGCCTTCTATAATCAGGGCGGGGACGTGTCCGCCATTCGCTAAAGTGGTCGCCTGAGCAATACTTACTACGTCGGCTAAAGATAACTGCGGTCTTTCTGCCATAACCTCCTTCTAGCTACCCCCTCGTTCGCGGCGGTGCTTGGCTTGGAGTTCGCCTAATGTTTGAGGGGTGAAAAAGCGGTCACGCTCAATCGGTAAACCGAGAGCGCCACGTACTTCTTGCAGTTCCGAAACGCTAAAATATCCCAATTCAATTTCAAAGCCCACCACTAAGCCAAAACAGAGGTCAGACCCGTCATATTCGCTGAGATACCACGTCCACGCCCCATCGGGGGTGAAGAACTTGACGTGGGCGATGGCGTTGAGTCCTATTTTTTCGCCATTGTAAAGCGGTGGGAGTTTGGCAGCGATTTCAGGTGGCAGTAATTCCTGAGTCGGGCGGCGGATATCTTTTTTAGCACGATCATCCACCCAAATCACATCGATCATGCGACGGTTTGGGTTGTCATAGACGATGATGAAATGGTCGAACTTGTCATGACCCCAAACTTCCAAGCGGTCTCCCGCGATTTTCCGAACAACATACCCACACGCACTGGCAATCTCTTGGGCTTGGGTGAAGGCTTCTTCGCAATCGCTCCCTAACGGCAAGTCGAATTCACCGAAAATATGCACGATTGCCACTCGTTTAGAGTCAGCGGTCTCCCACACATCACATTCTGAACCCGATGGAAAACAAATCATGGGGTATTTTTCGCCCTGTGCCGCTAACAAATCCCCGTATAGGAAAAACAACCCCTCAATGGGTTGGGTGTCAAAGGGGCTGGGTTCGTGTTGTTCAGTCCATCCCATAGCTGCCCACCAGCATACCATTTGGGTGATAGACCTCTCAACAGACATATTCGCCGGAAAGAGTTGGATGAAATTGAAACGGCAATGACCTCTACCCTATTCATCCTCGAATAGGTCAAAGAAATCCCCTAAATCATCGAGTTCTGCGAGCGCCGCGTCTTCATCAGTCAAGTCTGCCAGTAAGCCAAATAACAGGGCGGATTTAGAAGGCTGAATATCCGTTACATGGGGTGCAATTTCATCGCGGCGGTTTTGGATAAGCTGTAGAGCTTCGGTTTTGGGCAAAATAGGCTTCTTGGCAATAAGACTGGGGTGACTCTCGTACCAATGCCAGTGTTGAGTGATCCATTGTTCGCGGTGAGTATGGTAGGGTAAGAACCGTGCGCCTTGCCGTATCGCTACGGTAGGTTTCACAGTTCTCCCCTCCGAACCGGACATGCAACTTTCACTGCATCCGGCTCTCCCATTTTCCCTTAGTCAGTTGTTTTAGGCTTCAGTCGTCCAGCATGTAAATCAAGATGACAGCGGCGACATAGCACCATTGTCTTGCGTTGCCTTTCCATCATATGGCGTTCCCATGACGCTTTTCCTGTGAGGTCTGAGCCTACGTACATGATGGACTTCAAACGGGCCATCTTGTGACCCACACCATTCACACCGCCTAGCGTTGATGCGCTGCCCTAGTTCGGTGCGAGTGCGGTAGTGCCATGTCGTGGGCCGACGGTCTAGGTTGCCATAGGTGATAGGGGTGCGTTTGAGTTGTTTGGTGGAGGACACCAAGACATACTCTTTGACACGCCCATCCGCCCTCGTATGGGAAATCCCATAGCGGTTCTTACCCCGTCGCAGACTGTGGGCCACTTGGCTCACCGTGATCTGGCGTTTGTGCGCCAGCGTCTTAAAGAAACTGACGCTTGCCAACCAGAGGAGGCGACTTGCCATTTTGGACAAGTTGTCCGCTAGGGCGTAGTAGTTGAGAAATCCCGTCAGTTCAGCATTGTAGATTTTGAGGATTTCCAATTCGCTGAGATTGAGTAGACCCGCTCGGTGTTGGCCCTTCCAATGCTGCCATTCCCCATAGGTTTGGGCAAAGGCGATACATTTGTCATGCGGCATGAGTAACGCGAGGTGGTAGGTACAGGTGCGTTTGGTATATACCCGCCCGTGTTTGTCACGGACTTTAAGGCGTTTGTCCGCCCGCCAGCGTTTGATGTCATAGCCCAGAAAACGGATACGTTGACGAGCATTGGTGATGAGGGTCTTCTCTTCGGAGAGTTCGAGGTGAAGCTGAGTATGGAGAAACTCACTGAGCCATGCCTTAAGATGCAGTGCATCGGCTTTACTCCCTATGACACCCATCACAAAGTCATCGGCATAACGACAGTAATGCAACCGACGAAAGTTGTCATCTTGGGGGTCGTGGGCTGGCAGGGCCAATTGTTGTTGGTGAAGGGCTTTATATTCAGTCCAATCACCCGTCACGCAGGCTCGCTGCCGCGCTTTGCGCTTGAGATGTTTAACGTGCATGTACTCTGAGGTGTAACGGCGGTGCTTGCCCCGATTGAACTGAGCAATCTGTCGTTCCATAGCCTGATCTAACTCATTGAGATAGATGTTTGACAAGATGGGACTGAGATTCCCTCCTTGTGGCGTGTCGGAATAGCTTTTGTGATAGTGCCACGCTTCCATATAGCCCACCTTCAGGAATTGTTCAATCAGATGGAGAAACCGTTTGTCCGTGATACGTTGACTCAGAATCCGCAGCAGGGTCGCGTGTTCGAGGTGGTCAAAGAATCCCCGAATGTCGCCTTCCACCCACCACCGCACGCCGCGCATCTGTTTGACCTGTTCTAGCGCCGTGTGGCAACTGCGCTGGGGGCGAAACCCATGTGACTTCGCCGAGAACGTTGGCTCATAGATGGCCTCCAACAGCAAACGCACCACCGTTTGCAGCAGCTTATCCTCAAAACACGGAATACCAATGGGGCGTTGTTTGCCATTGGCTTTGGGAATATAGACCCGGCGTACAGGTTTAGGCCTATAGCGTGCAGCTTTTAAGTCCTCAATCATCCGCTGGATGCGTTCGATGCCTGTACCATCTATCGTCGCCCCATCTATTCCGGCAGTCATGTTGCCCGGATGGGCGGCGATTTGTTCATAGGCCATCAGCCAGAGGTTGAGGTTATAGAGTTTTGGAAACAACTGGTCAAACTGGACGGTTGGCTTCCTTGCCATCCGACTAAGCATTGTCAGCACTACGGTTGGTTCTTGCACTGGGTGCTCCTCACGTACTCCAACAATCTGGAAAATCTGCTTGCCTTCGCCATGTGAACGGCTTTCCCGTTCGCGGACTACTATGCAAGCTCCGTTGTCTGGTCTGATTTTCAGGTGCGTTCACCATAGCAAGTTGCCCTGCCTTCAGACACGGACAATCCCCGTTGCGTCATTCACCAAGTCCCACTCGATTTAGGCGTTCCGTTCGGGTCATTACCCTTGATATATCAAGAGGCGTCTGCTGGGCGAAGATACGAGCCGGGATATCAACAACTCCTATCCAGCAGAGAGTGTGTGTCACCATCGTTCACACCCGCCACGCTTCAAAACCGCTTGACCCTAGACTTCAGGCAGTGTAGCTTTCGCCGTGTCGAGTTTGTTCTGAGAAACACCTTAGTTTGATGGAACTGCCGTTTTCCCTTTTTGCGTCATGCTGTTGTCCTCAAGCAGCTTTCGATGCTTAAGTCAGACGCTGAACAATTCCCTCCTTCGCAGGGAGTAGAGCCTTTGCTCCTCTTGTGTGAATGCCCTGACGGGCGCACGTATCCAAGTCCGAACGTAGTCAACCCGTAGCGCTGACCGCCCATGACCCGACTCATTTGTACAAACAAAAACTCGCCATAACTGTTGGCGTCTACCGTGACTTCATGCACCTCGGTTTGAGGGTCATTGAGTAAGGCTTGAAACCGCTGGTCACTCAACCGATCCCACAGTTTTTCATGGTCAGTTAATCCAAATACCTCAGCAGGTCGTCGGTAAGGGCTGGGTTTTTCATGGGATATCCTGTTCCTTTGAATAAGTCGGATTACGTTTATTGTCTCCTTGCTTATTCTGTCCGCGCAAACTTTTTGGACGTAGCGAACTCACCTCACGGCTAGGTTTCAAATTGGGAAAGACTGGATTTACAATGGCTTTACTCCAATCAATATAATCTACTGAGGAATGGGTCGCCCAAAAATCGCGCTCTTCGTCTTCCGACTTGAACTCAGGAATGGGTTTCAACTTCGGCATAGATACTTCTCGTGTTGTTCAACGTTAGACAACGCGCTCTCTAAATCCAAAGATTTCGGATAGCTTGACCTTCATATAGGATTGATAGGGCACATCCCGTTTCAAGGCTTCGCTCCTAATTCTGTCCAACAGAGATTTTGGGAGTCGCAGAGAAATGGTTTCAGTAGAAGGCTTTAAGTTGCGGAATTGAATTGGCTCGGTCACTTCCTGCATATGCTCTACCATATCGTGAGTTGCCCAAAAATCACGCTCTTGGGCTTCAGAAATAAAGTGTGGAATGGGTTTGAGTGCTTGATTCATGCGGCCTCCTGTTCTAGCTTTTGTTCAAATCGCTGGCGCTCCCGTGTTTTACTTTGGTCTCTGGCTGAAATCACCCGAATACGGTTATGGCGAAGGGTAAAAAATACGGCTAATTTTCGACCTTCGTCTGTGATCCCCAAAATGCCATAACGCTCTTCAGTTTGCGAGTGGATGGGATCGTAAAAAATGACTTGAGGTTGATTGAGGAACACTTCCTCGGCCTCTTTTGGCGTCACATCATGTCTGGCTTGATTTTTAGTTTGATTGCCTTGATCCCAGTCAAACCCCTCACACTCGGCTAACAGATCAGCGATGGATTGCTTCATACAATGAATATATTATAGTAATATACTAACTAATATTCAAGCAGGTTAATCCTCATTCCCATATCCAGAGCGACTGGCCCAAAAAGATTCGGCTTCCGCGTAAACTCTCAGCCAGTATTCAGGATCAAGGGATGGGTCAAGGGTGACTTGCGTTTCTGTACCCATTCCCTCTCGACAAGCGGCACGAATTTCATCTGGTGTTAAACCCACATGGAGGGCTGCTAAAATGGCACGGGCGAAAACCCTCACAAGGTTTTGAATTGCTTCGAGATCATCTGTTTGTTCCTGGGCAAGGGTGACAAGACGTTCATAGGCAATGGCTTGGGGATTTTCGGCGGGCATAGTTCTGGATAAAAAGGATACCCCGTTACCTTATCACAAATGCGCGATTGGGGATATTGGTCAGGGTAGTCACTAGTGTCAGGTGGCACTTGTGACACCGGAAAGGGAGAGGTGAAAAAAGAACGTTTAAGGCAGCAATATCTGTTCTGGCTGGATATGAACCAACCTGACGATGTGGCATTGGCAGACAAAATTGCTGAACTTAAAGCCCAGCGTAAATTTGCCAAAACGATTCGGGATGGGATTCGACTTATTGAAGATTTGCGGGCAGGGCGACTTGATGTTTTACTGGCTTTGTTCCCTTGGGTCACAGACCATTTGAAATCGCCGTTGTATGGCAATGAACTTGCTGCCGCGCTAGAACAATTCCAACAAGTGGTTATCAATGGGCTAGGTAACACCGCTTCTTTTCCCCAACTCAATGAATTCTCTGTACCAGAAGCCAAAACAATCTTCAACGAAACAGAAGCCATTCAGCGGTCAGTGTTCAATACCCTCGCGTCACTTGAAGATTTTTAAAAGAGGGGTTACGGGATGTCCCGTAACCCCTTCAGAATGGCTCACTGCTTATACCACCTCGCGTGTTGGCAGAGCAGTTCGCACAGTGGGGTCGGCTCAAAGTAGTAATCACGCTCCACTGCCAGCCCAAACGCGCCTTTCACCTGCCGCAATTCTCGTAGCGAGAAGTAACCAAATTCTGGCTCTTGGATTACCGCAAGGCCAAAACATAGGTCTGTTCCGTCAAATTCGGACACATACCATGTGCCCGGCCCGTCGGGGGTGAAGAATTTGACTAAGGCAAGGGCGTTCACGCCCTGCGCTTCGGTTGCCCCAATTTTGGGCAGGCGATTTTGGAGTTCGGGGGTTAAGAGTTGCATGTTAATTCCTTTCTGCGGCTCTCACACCTAACCCGCTGGTGCGTCCGCACCTATCGGTGCTGCACTCGCACGCGCAACCTGTCATCGTCGAGTGCTCTTGCACCCGACTTGATAGGTGAGAACGAGTGCTATCTTCGCCGTGCGACGCACCAGCGAAGGGGGGTCAGGGCTTGGATTTCATTGGCCGCTAAGGGTAACGTGGGTTTGGGAGCAGTCCCCCGCCTATTCGCCGCAAAATACAAAATCCACGCCGCCCCAAGCGGCGTGTCCTTTGCCCACCGCTTGGCGGTGGGAGCGCGGCCTTCGGAAGAGTCGAGAGAGGGAGAAGCCGCGCAAGGCGCTGTCGGGCGCTGGCCCGACTACCAATGCCGTTTTTGGTCGCCTGCCGCATCAGGCAGTGCGGCCAAAATAGCCCGCCGGTCACACGTATGGTTAGTTGAGGCTATCGCTTTTTGTGATAGACGTGTGACCGTGTGGGCTAAGGTGTTGGTAGTCGGGGCATGAAGGGACAGCTTTTTGTCCATTCAAGCCTCGACAGCGCCGCAGATTCAAACGAGGAGGGAAGACCATTATGTAGAGCCAGCCAGCAAGGGAAAAGCTGGCTGTGAGGCGAACAATGGGCCAATGACGACGTGTAGAAGCTGCTACGCTCTCTCGTGGTTTGGCGAGGCTCGATGCCGCTGCCAAACCAAAAGCACCCCTTACCAGCGTAGATGGTAGGGTGTGCGGGCATTGATGGTAAGGCCAGTGGTCATTCATATGGTAGGGTTGGTGGCAAGGTAACAGAGTTAGTTCTGGGCCACTTCCCTACCCGCCTTGCTGTACCGCTCCAACTTTAATTCCAAAAAATCAAAGGTCGTTACAAAAACATTTTTCGGCGAATATGTCTTTTGATGTAGAGGGTAGACCTTTGATGTTGATTGTGCCGACTGAAGGGCGTTGTTCCGGCGTGCCTCTGGAAATATGGTGAGATTTTTAGTAGGCTAGGCTTGGCTATGGAACTCAGCGCCTTCACCAAAAACGGCCCGGTCATTCTGGCACACGCAGCGGTACAGCAAATGAAAACGCACGGCCTTGCCCCTTTCCATCTGCTAGACACTCTGGAATACGGGTGTGAAGTCGGGTCGCCTGTCATGGGCTTACACCAGTTTGTAGGTTGTTTTGACGGCACAACCCAAGTCCATGTGCTTGCGGCCCAAACACTGAAACACACCACTTCCCTAGCAGTGGCAACCGTCAAAGTTTTGACATGTTGGGTCTCCCCGCTCGACTCACAAGCCCAACAATTGAGCTAAATCGGTGATGGTCGCGGTAAAGCTCCTATCCTGATGGAGCACTCGTTCTCGGTACAGTGACCAAAAATCAATGAGGCTTCCCCCGCCACACCCCGCCTGACAACTCCAAAAGTTGCGCTCGGCGTCCACCCCAAAGGATTGGTGCTGGTCGTCGTGAAACGGGCAAAATCCCCAATTTTTGCCATCTAACTCCACATATCGGCTCACGAAATCTAAGACCGAAATGGCGGCTTTAATGCGCTCAGAGAGGGGTGCGTGAGCGTCAACGGGCTTCGTCACAAATGGCATTGTAACGACGGTTCGCTTTTCTGATTCAGGCACTTCACACAGCAGTGTTTCAAAAAGACCCTGTGGCACGCGCTCGGCGTAAGCTAGGAGAGCAAGCTGCTCGCGGATAGTGGATGCTAAAGGCGCTCCATCCGGTGCCTGAAAGCCGAACCGCTTCCCCGGTTGGCCTGCCACCTTGACGCGGCGGTGAAAACCTAGCGGCAAGCGAATGAGTGAGCCGGGTTTACTTGCTTCAAGGCGTTCCTGCTTGGGATAAATCTCAATCTTGCGCTGCTGCTGCGTAGGGAGGTCAAAACCTGCCCGCATGAGCAGTGCCTTTGCAAAACTGCGGGCATCTTTACCCGACACAGGTTCACCAAAAAATGACCACACATGCCCACCTCGTCTACTCTGTTCCAGATAGAGCGGTATTGTGCTGGTCATGGCGAAAGTAATCAAGGCTTGCCAAAGGTCGTCTTGATCAGCGTCTATCGCCATCCAGTGGGCGGTGTTCTCAAGACTCAAGGCATATGTCCCAAGAGTCAGGCTGCCATGTAGGTGTTGGGTGAGCAAATCCAGCGTGACAGGCAATTCTCGATAGACATACCGGGCTGCCAGTTGTTCGGCGTATATGTCTAGTCGCGGGAAAAACAGGACACGAAACGCTTCTAGTATAGTTGGGTCAATGGGTGGATTTGGGCGCTCGCTCATCATTGGATTCTCTCACTTTCAGTTACCCCTACAATTTCTTGGCACGACCAATTTCACCTTATAAAAAGGCTCTGCCTTTTTAAGCGAACCACTCCCCTGCCCGCGTTTCTAGTCTTCCCTCCTGTGCATGTCTTAAGCGAAGCTCCGCTTCGAGATTTTTAAATCTCAAGTTGGAGCTTCTGGTTCGCCTGAAGTGTCTTCGACAGGTTTTCGACCTGCTTATCCTGAAAGTTGCCTTCCAAGAAACAGTTTGCCAGTGTAGGTTTTTAAGAGACGGTCTAGGCCGTTGCCCCCGCGCCGCAACGGTAGCGTGCCACTTCCCTCTTTAGGAGGGATAGCGGTTCATTAAAGACACGAAAAAAGGGTGGCTGCAAGGAGCTAAAGTCTTGCCAGCAAGAGAGCAAGACTTGCGGCATTCTTGCTGGGTGGCGTTCTTGCAATCTTGCTTGCTTGCATTTACGGGTCTGGTTTGACCAAATTGCGCTCCAAAATACTGTCTGCACCATGCTGTTCATAATCCCAAATCAAATACCCAACGGCACACACCAAAATATCAGTGGTTTTTAACTTCTTCCCGGTGCGTTTCTTGACCTCGTATTCAAGATCGTCAATTTTTTCGAGTAGCTCTGGTGGATAGCGAAAATTGGTGTTTTTGGTGTTCTTCAGTGCTAGTAAAGTCCCAATAAAATCTTGCATTCTTGCATTCTTGCTTGAAAGAAAATCCACATTCTTGCTTGGTGGCATTCCTGCAATCTTGCTTGCTTGCATTCCTGCTTTTTGCCCGTGCTGAGATTGACTCATGGAAGGCATAACAGTCGCAAGCGTATTTTTTCCAGCGGACAAAGGCGGGGAGACTTCAGGGGCCACGAAGACCTCCTGCACTTGGGTCACAGGTTTAAAGAATGGGCTATCAGCTAAACCGGATTTTCTTGTCATCGGCGGGCAATCACTTCCTTAATCAGTGCTTTATACGCGATGGCCCCGCTGCTGTTGGGGGAGTGGGCAAAAATGTGGGTATGATTGGAATGGGCCTCTTCTAAGGACACATTTTTCGGGATTTTCGTCTGGAATACCACCTCTCCAAAATGGCTGCGCAATTGTTGCTCCACATCCTTTGACACATTGGTATTCTCAGCAAAGGTGCATAACACGCCTAGAATTTCGAGCGATGGATTCAACTGCGTTTGTTTGACCATGCCAATCGTTTCTTGCAATTGCACCAAACCTGTTAGCGCAAAAAAGGCGGTTGACACGGGAATAATGAGCCGATCACTGGCGACAAATGAATTGATGGTGAGCAAGCCTAATGAGGGGGCATTATCCATAATGATATAGTCGTAACGGTCTTTGATCTGGTCAATCGCTTGTTTCAAACGCGCATTGCGGTTGTCAAAGGCTTGGGCTAATTCCAAATCCACGCCGGAAAGCCGGATGTGAGCAGGGACAAAATCAAGGTTGGGGAAAGCCGTTGGTTGTACGACTGAAGTCAATGGCGCAAAACGAATGACAACATTAAACAGGGATTTTTCAAGCTCAATCTCAATGTTGGGATGGATAAAAACTTGGGTCGTGTTGGCTTGGGGGTCAACATCAATGAGCAGCACTTTATAACCCTCGAGGGATAGGCCAGCGGCTAGATTAATGGCGGTGGTACTCTTGGCAACCCCACCTTTCTGATTGGCAATACATATGACCATAACTATCCTTTGTGTTTGACATACTCAGATAACACCAGACGGAGCAGAGCCGAGAGGGAAATATTGCGAGCGACTGCCAAATGCTCCAAGTCACGTTTCAGTTGCGTGGGGATGGCGAATCGCACAAAGGTTTGGTTGACTTTTTTGTTTGCCATAAACGGGACAATCTTTGTACAACTTTCATATAAACATGCGGCCGTCCCCGTGTCAATCAGCAAACTCAAGATGTGGCAAATAGGGCATGGTAAGTATCTCGGTCTCGGCTTGCTCTTGAGCCACAAATTTAGCCAGCAACTGATTGGTCAAGCCTTCTACCTCGGGACTGCCCACAGGGGGTTCAGGCAAGGGGAGGGTGGTCATGCGATACATGCGTCCGGCACTATCTATGACGTGCGCTTGCTGTGGCTTCTGCCATTGCAGCGAACTAATGTAGCTCTCCCATTGCTCCGGCAAACCCTCAAAGAGGGGATGTTGGTAATCCGTCTTGGGGTTTTCCTTCACGGCACGGGTATCTATCTGCCCAACTGACCGTCCAAACACCTCCGCATCTTGGCGACTCATCCCAAACAAGACCTTCGTTTGGATATTGCCAATCGCGCCACTTAAACGGGTTTGCAGTTGTGAAAGGCTCTGATGGGCCAGTGTGAGGTGTAAAGCGAATTTGCGGGCCTCTGAGAGGATTTGGGATAGGCTTTTGGCACTCCCGTCGTTGGCACTAAAATCTTGAAACTCATCCATATACAAGTAGAAGGGGATACGCGCGTGGGTGGGTAAGTCACGCCGGGTGAAAGCAGCGTATTCCAAAAACGTCACTAACAGACTACCGAGTAGTCGCCGTGTTTCTGGTTCACCGCCTAAATCACACAACAACACTTTGCGATTGTCCATCAAGGCGCGGAAATCTAGTGAGTTGTCCCGATGGCCTAACATCCGACGGATGGTGGGATTGAAGGCAAACGCACTCACCTTATTTAAGGTACTTTCCCGCATCAAGGGTGCTTCCCGGCCCCACTTGTCGTAGCGGTCATGAAAAAAACTGCTGGCTTGTTCATCCGCCGCTTGCAGCAACAATGCCTCACGCCAGTTATCGTCGGTCAACAAGCGATGCACATCCACTAAGGTTTGGCCTGTTTTAATCAGTACCACCAACGCCGCAACCATGATATTGGTGAACTGCGGCGCTTCTTTGAGGGCATCGGGCCATGTTCGGCGAAAGGCTTCAATCACCAACTGCGCCACTGCATAAGGATCACCCGGTACACTCAAGATATTGAACGGCACAACACAATCCAAACGGCTCATGTCCAGATAAACGATCCTCTCAAGGTGAGCGGGTTGGTCAAAATAGCCCGTCGCGGCCACTCCGGCGAATATGTTTTTTACCAGATCAGAGTGGGGGTCAATCACCCCAACCCCGCGTCCAGCGAGGATGTCTTGAATGACTAACCCTTCTAGGAATTTGGATTTGCCTTTACCCGTGATGCCTAACACATACAGGTGTTTACGACGTTCGGCTTCGGACAAATACACTTTGGGCACCAAGGCAAAGGGGAGGCTGCCCAACCGCCCCAAACACAATCCGCTTGAGTAGGGCAGGAGCGGACGCATAAACCGTTACACGTTAGCAGATAGGTGATGGGTCTGTACACCCGAACAAACATCCGACAGGGTAGCGTCATTATTCACTACGCCCTAATCACCTGCCATTGGCAACACATCGGTCTCAGGTGGCTGTTTGGCTTGAGCGGTGCGAACCTCATAATACTTGGTCGTCACCGAGTCGATACTCCGACCTAACCGAGTCGCTATCTTGCGGTAGCTCAATCCCTGCGTTGCTAATTGAAAAAGGAGAGCGACCTCAGCTTTAGTGTAGGGTCGCTTATTACGTTCTTCCGGGCTACCATAACCCACTAACAATGCTCGAAAATCCTCCCGAAAAAAGGTGTGCCATTGACCCACCGATTTAACGCTCATACCTACCTTAGTCGCGGTCTCACGCCTGTCCTGATGATCCAAAAAGTCACGCAAGATCACCGCCACTTGTTCGCGCTTTTGGGCGTTAAACTGCTTATTTTGCCGGGTTTGATATTTGGTATGAATGTGCTGGGCCGCCCGCGATAAATCTATGCGCAACTCAGTCAAGTGAATTTCTCGCCCCTGCCCGCCATTGATTTTCTTTTGCACGGCTGGGCGCTTTAGGTTGTCTGGGTCATCCAAACTGCCACCATCAAACTTGGCCCGTCCGTTCATTAACTCCAAATACCGCCCTGCGCTACCGCGTTTTGCCATCCCGACAATAAAGGGCAGACTTTGCGTCTCAAATAAGCGGGTATCCAACTTCCACATCTGCCACAAATACACCAAGCCTTCTTGAATCAAATCATCCACTTCGGGATGATTGCGGTAGATTTTCCCTAAGATTCGCACGAGATTGCTGTAGACCGGGGCGATAGCTTCCTCGAAAGGTCGCGGGGGTGGTAGTTCCAATAGTTGCTCATGCACAAGCCTCCTTTCTCATGCCCTAATGGAAATGGATGGGCGGGAGTTCAAACTGTAGCAAATCTCCAATACGGCTGTAAAGCAGCAGGCGAACCAACCTTTAAGGTTGGAGAAGTTTTAGATGGGGTGCGGTAGTCAGCATCTGTTGGGCATAGCTTTGAAAGGCGGGCGTGCCATACTCCTCCAAGCAAAACGGCTTATCTATATGCGGAAAATACCAAATGGGTTTGGCTAAAATCGTCGCTGGATTAACCCATGCACTGCGGGTAAAGAGAAAGTAGGCTGCACCTCCGGCGCTGGTCACTTCGGAGCGCATATTGTGAAACCGCTGCTCTGAGCCTGCCACAATCACCAAAAAACGTCCGGTCTTAAACGTGAGTTGGTTTTGATAGCCTTTGGAATACACCAGATGCACACCGGGGGACACTTTATCCCTCCCAAACCGCGAATTGGACTCTGTGCCATTATCTAACTCCACTAGAAACGGCACACGGTAGCCTTTGGTTTCACCCTCAGCCTTTGCAAACAGCGAAAAGAGCCCGTCGGGTTGTACCAGTTTTTCTTTGCGTTCCCCTTGTGAGTCAAGATAGGGGATAGAGGTGGAAAATAATCGCACCAACTCATCCTGTCCATGCCATGTCTCAAGGCGATAACGCGGATGGTTGAACGTAGCAACTTCCATCGTGTGACGAAACTCGTTGAGAAGTAGGTCATGCGTGACTTTGCTCCAACGCGGGGTCGAGCGCCAACGCAGTTCATCTATGGGTGTGTCTAGCTGTTTCGCTACTTCTTCAGCGCCAGCGGTATCTAACCAAACAATCGGTTCAGGCACACGATACAACTCTTGGCGCGTTGGGCGCTGTAGGCAGCCATTATGGTAGAGCAGACTAATGCGGCGCTGCGCGTTGCGTTTGTTGGCTTCACCCGGAAAGAACCAGCGGTGAATCTGATCAACCGATACCATGCCATCATAGCGGTAGATCGTAAGTAGGATTGTTTTATCCCGCTGCGTGAGACGCAAACCGGGAGGTTGCTTGGCCCGCACATAGGCGGGCAAGCGTTCCTCATTCGACTTTTTGGGTTGAATTGGTTTTTGGTTCATGGTGGTTTGGTCGAATAACAGCCTTAATTTCATATCTGTCTATCGTAGCAAATGGGCAGGGGCGTACCTGCTGCAAAACTCAGATACGCCGCTTACGGCTTGGGTTCGATTGCGTCCATCCTCCGAATTGCGGGGGAGGTGGTTCAACTTCGCTCACCTGCACCTGCTGTAGGTCAAGTTCATCGGCGACTGACACAATACACAGATGGGTCAGACTGCCCAGCAAGCTCACATCGTCACGGTAGAGTTCGTTGAAATCTTCATACAACCATGTCCACAGATTGCAGGTGCGCCAAAAGGAAATCCCCATGCGGGTCAGTGTCAGTCCAATGGCAAGGGCGACGCAGGCTTGCCCAAATTGTTCTATCGCATGGTCTTGATACTCGCTGTCGGTACAGCCAACCGCATAACCACTGACCGAATAGCCATTAGAGGGGTAGGAATAGTACGAATATTGGCTTGAGCAGTAGTCTTCAGTGGCAAGGATGCCAAACAGCAGCGCCAATAACCCGATCAAGAGCAGATGCCACCCCACCCGTAGAAAGCTAAAGGCGGGGCGGTAAATGGCACGCAGCGAGACATAGAGAAAATCCCCCACACTGGCAAAAAAGACAGTCGTGCGGCTGCGGCCTGCGTTGGCTGTCACCATATCGCGGCATGGGCCAACAATACCCTCACTGAAACTGATAGAATCCATGCCATTCTCGCGCTTGGGGATATACCCCAGTGCTTGCAGGCGTTTTACGACGAGGGTGGTAAAGGTGGTGTGATTCGTCTCACTGCCCAAAAAGAGTTGTGACCAGAAATCTACAACCTCCACATGGCGTTTGAACAGTAAGAAGTCAAAGGCAGTGGCTAACCCTCTATGGGCTTGCTTGGTCGGGAATGCCTCTTGGATGTAGGCCGAAATCGAGGCCAGATTGTCGGCGGATGGAATTGTTTTGGACGTGGTAGTCATGATTTTTCACTCCTCAAATTGAAGGGCACTCGGTATCTCGAATTGACGGGGTAAATACTCGACACTGCTGGTGAGTCTGGCTCTGATGCTTCGTTCCACCTCCTCGACACTTCGGCCTAACTGCCGGGATGCTCGGCGAATATGCGGTGTGTAATCCGTTGGAGGACACACAAAGGGTTGGGTGTTCACGCGGTATTGTTCGAGTTCTTTGCTCCTTTCATTCAAAATCCGAATAATGGCTTGATATTGGGGTAACATCGTCAGAAGATTGGCGGTTTCAAGGTGGGCGTCGCTATAGGGTTCGTGCAAACCCGGTATCTCACGGAAGAGTCCGGTCTGGCTGCCACTCGTTTGAATAGGAACAGAGATTCCTTGCCCTATGTCCGCATAAATAGGTTGATAGTGTGGGGGCAGTTCTTGGGGCGTGTTATCAAACTGCCCGGCCAGTTCGAGGGCGTCTTTGCCAGAGACCCGAAACACAATGAGGTTCGCCACGTTCAGCGTCGAACCCCGATTGCTATCATCCAACTGGTCGCGGTACTGATGGGCGACAGTGGTGGTGATTTTGAACTTTCGGGCCTCACTCTGAAGTTGCGGGAAACTTTCGGTGGCAAAGTTTTGGTATTCGTCCACATACAAATAAAAAGGGCGGCGCTGCTGCGGGGAGAGTTCGCGCCGGGTTAGGGCCGCTAACAATAACTGATTGACAATGACTGACCCTAAAAAAGACGAGTTATCTGCGCCAATATCGCCTTTAGAGAGGTTAATGAGCAGTACCTTGCCCTCATCCATGATAGCCCGAAAATTCAAGGCACTTTCGGCTTGGGCGATGATGTTGCGAATGACCGGATTGACCAAAAACCGCCCAATTTTGTTGAGCGAACTACTCACGAGTTCCAGTTGCTCATCGGGGATACGCCACTTGCCGGGTTGCTTGGGGTCTTCGTAGCTCTCTGGGAATTGCTGTTGCCAGTAGTGTTTCAAGATGGGGTCGGCCTCACTACCGGGTTGCGTGAGACGCTTGCGTTGTTCGTGGTTGGTCAGTAACAACAGCAGTTCCAAAAAAGTGCTATCTGGAACATACAGCAAGGTTTGGATACTGTGCCGTAATAAATCCTCCATCCTCGGCCCCCATGAGGTATAAAACAGCTTGTAGAGGGTGTCGATCAGGCTTGAGGTCACAAGATCACGCTGACGTGGGTCGCTGCGGTCACACGCGAACAAGTTCAACCCCAATGGATAGGCAATATCTGCGGGGTCAAACAAAATAACATCACTCATGCGGTTAGTTGGAATGAAAGGCAACACCTCATCCACTAAATCCCCATGTGGGTCCAACACACACACACCTCTTCCGGCGAATATGTCTTGTAGAATGAGCGACTTCAAAAAGGTGCTTTTACCTGTGCCTGTTGTGCCGATCACGTATGTACCAAGCGAACGGGCATACTCGCTCAAATGAATGGGAGTTAGATTGTTATTGACATCATGACCAAGTAGAAAATCCATTGGTTCTTCCTTTTAATATCTAAAAATTGGGGTAGCTAAGGTGTTGCCGAGGCTAACTTAGCAGCAGATTTCCGCTGTTTTGGCGATTTAGAATTTGAGACACATTTTGGCTGAACAGTAAGTGTGAAAGGAATAAAGGGTTTAGAGGTATACCATTTGGGAGGAGAAATTTGGTCTAAGAAGGATGTTGATTTGAGACTAGACGGCGTTACTTGCATGGACGGTAGCCACGACTTTGGTGCGGTCTGTCAGGGCGGCTTCAAGGCTGTCCATGTCGAGCGTACAGTCCTCGGCGTGAATATCCACCCAGCGCACCACGAGGTCATAATCTTCGGCAATTCGTAGCCACGGGGCGATATTGGCGTCGTGATCCATCATTGTCAGTACGATTTCATCGCCCGGCTGAAGGGTTTTGCCGATGGCCCGTGACAATGCAAATGAAAGGGTGGTCATGTTGGGGCCAAATACGATTTCGTGATAATCTGGGGCATTTAGAAAATCGGCAGCAATCTGACGGGCGGCCTCGACCATCGCATCGTTGCGCTGACTGCTAGCAAACGCCCCGCCTGAATTGGCGTTCATGGTGGTGTAGTAGTTGCTGACGGCATCCATTACTCGTTGTGAGACCTGTGTCCCCGCCGGATTATCAAAGTGAACGGGCAGATGACCGCCATTGACGGGACGATTGAGGGCGGGAAATTGGGAACGTAGGGATTCAATAAGTTGTGGATTAAGTGGTAATGACATCCAGATTATTCCTATGGGTTGAACTTCACCAATAAGCAGCGAGTGATAAAGGTAAGGGTAAGACATCCCTCAAATTCGAACTGGTTTTTGCAAGTTGCGCGTAATAGTATCTTAGCTTGTTGGTTGATGCGAATGAGAAGAGAGTATTTATGAAACGCCAGATTCTTAATATGGATTTGAAATTTTCCAAATGGACTTGGCTGATATTGTTGCTGACAGCCACTTTGCTGCTGGGGGCATGTGGAGACGAAGAAGAACCCAGTATTCAATCCGCGTCGAGTAATCGGCCTACTGCGACGACCTCCGACAGTCAAACCGCTGGGAATAATGAGACAGGAAGCGCGGATTCACCACTCGCCCAACTCCCTGAACCTGTAGATGGGCAGGTCAGCCTACCCGTGATTGATGGTATCTCCGGTGGCCTGTTGTTTACACAGGGTTATTATGGGACGGCGGGAACTCAGCTTTCGACCCTCTATTTTATGCGTTTTGGTGAGACTGAACCGCATATGATTGCTGAAGGGGTCAACCCAACCACCCTTTCAGTTTCACCGGATTACCAAAAGGTATTCTATTCCACCTCCGGGGTACGCAATCGGCGTGTATTTGTGGCTGACTTGACGACTCTTGAAGCAACGGATTTAGGCCGGATGCAGGGGGTTGTCGCCAATATAGTCGGTTGGACACCCGATTCGGTGCTCTATGCCGAGATTCAGATTCGTGGGGATGGCCCTGTTGCGGATTTCTTTCTCGCCAAACAAGACGGTTCGGGTGTAGTGGATGTGTCACCTGAAGGGGTTATGAGCGGGGTGCTGGCGGATGGCACACTGCTGCTCAATGCCGTGTCTGAAGATCAAACTGCGCTAACATTGAACCGATATGATCCGGCGAATGAGACGAGCACAGAAATCGGCACGGTTGCGCTGGATAACGAAAATTTTGGGGCAACGATCCTCGCCCTTATCAACATGCTCCAAACGCAGGGACTTGCCCTGAGCGATACTTTTTTCACCAATGGGGCTGTCCGTTCAGGCGATGATATTCTGCTGACTCAACTGGCGAGTCCAGCACCCGGCGGGGTGGCTTTGTGTGGATTGTGGGAGATAAGCAAGGTGGGTATTCCCGAAAGTACGCTGGTTTATAGCATCGAAGACGCAACTCTCTTAAGCCATCTCCGTGTCTTGCCGGATGCGTCGTTGCTGATGCTGCATTGGTGGCTGGAAGATTGCAATATCAATGAGCTACATAATGAAATTCTACATGTCAGCGCCGATGGTCAATCGTCCGTGAGCGTGGCTGAAATTGACCCCGGCACCGAGGTCAATTTATCCTTCCTAGCGGGTTCGAGTGGTCAAAAATACGACGTGACTCCCGATGGACGCTATGTGTTCTGGATTGGTGGCGGGCTGCGGGTGGGCTATTCGGCGGTCAACGTCACCGATTTGCAGGCGGATACTACCGTTACCTTGATGCGGCAAACGCAGTCGGGTTCAGCCGATAGCTTTTTGGAAAACCAGATTTTTTCCAATGTGTTTTGGATCAACACCGACTAAATGGGTCGTCGGATGATGGTAACTGATTTGGCGTATACCGAATCAGTTGACGGTGATTGCATATTCAATGATATGTTTAGAATGATCGTGTCTATCATATGCTATGAAAGGCAAATTTCATGACGAACCATCAAAATGTGCGCTTGTTCAATCCGGCGACTATCCACAAACCGACTGGTTATACCCACATTGCGGAGGTCAACAGTGGTCGGATGGTGTTCATTTCAGGACAAGTAGCGCTAGATGTGAATGGCAATATCGTCGGCGTAGGGGATCTTCGCGCACAGGCGGTACAGGTTTTTGAAAACCTCAAAGCCGCGCTAGAATCAGTGGGGGCGGACTTTTCGCACATCGTCAAATTTACCTACTATATTGTAGAAAAAAATGCCTTGCCGATTGTGCGTGAGGTGCGGAATCAGTACATCAATGTGGATCTGCCGCCTGCCAGCACTGCTGTATATGTGAGTGAACTGGCCCGCGCCGACTTTTTATTGGAGATTGAGGCCATCGCCGTTATCCCTTAGTTGAGGAATATGCCCAAAATTCGTTCCATCACGACCTTTGTTGACCTGACCCCCGACGTGGCTGAGACAACCATCACCCGTATGGGGGCTTTTCTTGAGAATGCCAGCCAAGCCTTTGCCAAAACAGGCTATCAAGTCCAAACCCGTCGCATGGCAACCCAGCCCTTTTCGGCAGGACTCGCCCCCGATGGCCCGGAAAGTGTGCCCCAATTGGCAGCCGATTTTTTTGCTCTATGTCAGAATCAAAACATCAATTATCTCTCGCTTGGGCCAGTCCGCTTGCAAGATGACCCGCGCTATATTGAGGTTATTGGGGAAGTTTTTCGCCGCACACGGGGGGTATTTGCGACTGTCTCAATCGCCGAGCTGGAGCAGGGGATTTCACTGCTGCGACTGTGGCAAACGGCGGTTTTGATTGACCGCGTAAGCCGCATTACCCCGGATGGCATGACTAATTTATACCTCGCCGCCCTTGCCAATTGTCCCCCGGGGTCGCCCTTTTTCCCTGTCGCCTATCACGGGGGTGGGCCGGCCCGATTTGCCCTCGCCATCCAAGCTGCTGACCTTGCGGTCTGGGCTTTTTCCAAAGCACCCACCCCGAACATCGCTAGAGAACGCCTCATTGGGGCGATTCAATCCACAGTGGATACCCTCATTCCGGTGGCGGAGGCCCTTGCCCAAGAACACGGCATTGGGTTTGGCGGCTTCGATTTTTCGCTTGCCCCCTATCCGGTAGATGCGGAAAGTCTGGGTGGAGCATTAGAGGCGTTGGGGCCGTCGTTTGGTGGGGCGGGTTTGGTCGCATCAGCGGCACTGGTGATGAACGCAGTTGAATCTGCCAAATTTCCGCGTGCAGGTTTTTGTGGTTTGATGCTGCCTATTTTAGAAGATAGCGTATTAGCAGCACGGGCCGCTGAGGGACGCCTGACTGTGAATGATTTACTCCTGTTGAGTGCCGTGTGTGGTACGGGCTTGGATTGTATTCCACTGCCGGGGGAGGTAGGGATTGCTGCCCTGCATGATATTTTGTTGGACGTGGCGGCGCTGGCCTTGCGTTTGGATAAACCCCTGACGGCCCGCTTGATGCCATTTCCAGCGAAAAAGGCCGGCGATTTGTTGGAATTTGAATTTGAGTTTTTTGCGGGATCGCGGGTCTTGGCTGGCCCGATTTCTTCCACCCGACCCAACAGCGCTTTTGGTCAAACTGGGCCATCCCCGGAGGATGCGTTTCAGATTCAGCCACGCCCTAGAGGATAGCCCCAACTTTTTGCTTTTCATATCGCCTAAGCGTATTCTTAAGATGGGATTGTGATTGGACGCATGAAAAGGCGGAACTAATGACCCATTTGACAAACGGGGAAAAACCACAGACCAGTTTTGGCAAGTCGCCTGCCGATAAATTACTGTTGATGCTGGCGTTTTTGGCCTTTCCGATTGCGTTGGCAGCCATGATTATTGCGACACGGGCCGATGATGGTAATGTTTATGAACGTGGGTCGTTGGAAAGCACAGAGGCGGCTGATCTGGCAGCACGTGCTTTGCATGAGGCCGAAAAAAATAATGACAGCGTGGGCACGATTCTAAGTTTCTTGGAAGGTGGCTCGGTGTTGTTGGGCCTAATTATCGCGGCCTCGGCTTCGTTTTTGGTGGTGAACCTGCGCGATATTCGTGGCGATTTGGAAAAACAAGCCAAAGCTAGTGAGCATAAGGTGGAACTCACTCGTCAGCGTGCCGAAGCCGAAGTGGAGCGATTGGGGCGAGAATTAGAGGCCGCTGTTCAAAAAACCAATCAACAAATCGAAGAATTGACTGAAACAACCCGTCACCGGATTGGTGAATTGACAACACTCATTACCGATCAGCTTGAGGCCACTCGTCACAAAGCTGAAAATTCATTCAGGGTGCTGTCGCTGCAACTATTGGCTGAACAGCAGGTACGGGCCCGCAATTATGAATCGGCCATTCAAAGCCTCCAAGAAGCCTTTGAACTTGATTCTGATAATCAGACGACCAATTACCTGTTGGGATACTTGTATACGGCGCGGCGCAAATTTGAACTGGCGCTGCAACATCTGACCCGTGCTCTCCAAGTTAATCCTAATTTTGCTCCGGCACTGGCGGCAATGGGACTGGCACAGCGGCGTATCGGCGACCAAGAAACTGACCCCAATATCCGCAATCGCTATTGGGCTGAAGCTGAAGTGAATTTGTTAAGGGCACTTGAGATTGACAAGAAAATGATTGATGCCGATGGCGAAAGTTATTTTGGCACGCTGGGTGGGTTATATCGTCGCCAAAATCGCAATGATGACGCGCTACGGGCCTATGAACATGCCGTCGAAGCAACCCCTACGTCGTCGTATCCTGTTGGCAATTTGGCTCTGCTGTATAAGATTACAGGCAAGGAACAAGAGGCCATTGAGATGTTTAAACGGGCCAAAGAAATTGCGGAGGCCATTTTGGATGACCAGCCAAGTGATTATTGGAAACGCCTTGATTTGGCACAGACCCTCTTGGTATTAGGTCATCATGAAGCAGCTTTGCGAAATTATCAGGATGTGATTGACCGCCAACCGCCTGTCACGGCACTCAAGAGCGGTGTCAGTGCCCTAGAGACCTTAGCAACCTCACCCAATCCCATTCCGCATATCCAAGACGCGATTAAATTGCTACAAGCTGAAATTACTCGCCGGGATGCTGAATGAGGCTAAACAAAAGGTGGATTTTTTAAGGGCAGGCAGCAAAACCTGCCCTTTTTGATGGTTGGTGCTATTCAGGGGCGGCAACAGGTTCGATGGCTTCGTTGACTTGGCTAAGTTCCGAAGTTTGGCTAAAGACAAAACTAAGATTGAGGGTTGCTCCAGCGAGACTGCTGGATAGGACTGAAGCGTCGAGGTCTACGAGTTCGCCTTCAAACGACAGGGCATAGGCCAGTGGATTGTCTTCGGCGTCCAAAATGATAGTGGCTTCAACCGATTGACCTTCAAAAGCGTTGAATAAACCCTGTGCGGCAGAATTGGAATCCCCACCCAATGAAGCAGGGGCTTCACTAATTAGGTCAACAAAATCAATGGTCAGCGTGAAAACATTTACCGTTGTGCCATCCTCTAGAGTGGTTTCTTCAACCGTAACATCCTGAACGATCTTTTCCAAAAGTTCAAGGTCTTTCAAGGGGCTGTCGTTGGCCGGATCGGCTTCAATTGCCCCAACACGCTCAAGAATACGGTCTAACCCAATGTCGTCAAAAATTTCGTAGGTGGTTACATCCTCTACTTCGACCCACCCTTCCGGCAATGCAAGCTCAGAAACATCACCATCCACTGGGGTTATATTGGCGTATAGGACGCCATCCACATACCGCGCCTCGGCATCAACCGTATAAGAGGCAATTGTACCGCCCTCTTGGTTTGTTTCAGAGGTATAGGTGGCAACTACCAGTGCATTTGGGTCGTCACCAAGCACATAAGTGGTAGTTTTGTCTAACTGCTGGCTTTGCACAATTTCTTGGGTAAAACCCGCCAATGCGACATTCCCATTGAGGGCTAGAGTGGAGCTTTCGGTGTTGACGTAGCTGGTGTAATCATCCACCACACTGATTGCATTAACGATACGCTCCAAGAGGGCCAACTGCTCTTCGGAGAGACCACCTTGAGCCTTAGCGGGGGCTGCTGTGGGGTGAATGGAGATGGCGGCGATAGCAACCAACAAAATAATCAGAAAAGCCAATTTTGTCGGCAAGCGAAATTTCATTAGGGCGTTCTCCTTCAAGTTCTTTGAGATGAATCAAGCATGGTCATTGTATCATAGTCTACGCTTGCGGATGAGGTAAACAAAAAGGCGGATAGAGCCTATCCACCCTTTTGAATACGGGTTGATTTTAAACTAGGCTTCGGCGCCCTTCTTGATAGGATTGCCGATCAGGTTACCCCATTCCGTCCATGAGCCATCATAATTTCGTACATTCTCATACCCTAGAATGTATTTCAACGCGACCCATGTGTGCGAGGAGCGTTCCCCAATGCGGCAGTAGGTCACGATTTCGTTGTTGCTATCTGTAATCCCGCGACCACCATAGAGGGCTTCCAATTCTTCACGGCTCTTGAATGTGCCATCTTCGGCGACGGCCTGTGCCCAAGGAATATTGGCCGCCCCGGGGATATGACCTGCACGTTGAGCGGTTTCGCTCATGCCGGGAGGCGCAATCACATCCCCTACGTATTCCGCCACCGAACGCACATCTACCAAGCCAAATCCATTCGGCCCAATCTTGCCCAAACGGGTTTTGATGTAGTCACGGTCAGCGCGATATTCCGGATTCACTTTGCTTACCACATAATTGGTAGCAGGATAGTTGGGGACATCCGTTACCAACTCACGCCCTTCATCTACCCACTTCTTGCGTCCGCCATTGATGAGACTGACGTTTTCATGCCCATAATATTTGAACAGCCAGAAGGCATAGGCGGCAAACCAATTGTTATTGTCGCCATACAGAACGACCAGTGTATGGGGGCCAACGCCCGCCTTGCTTAACAACGCCCCAAAATCTTCTTGGCTGATGATGTCGCGGCGCACTTGATCTTGTAGTTGGGTTTGCCAATTAAAGGCCACTGCACCGCGTAGATGCCCTTGTTCATATTGAGTGGTGTCCACATCCACTTCGGCAAAGCGAATATTGGGATTACCCAGATTTTCAGCGGCCCATTGCGTAGCGACAATTGCTTCGGTCATGAGGTTTTTGCTCCTTAGAGATGTTTCGATGTTTGGTTTTGGGTACAGCTTTGGCCTAAATTGCAATATTGGGTACTACAGCGTTTTTCCCGAGTTTCGTTTCCTCCCCTTATGGCTGACTTCACAAGCAAAAAGCCGACTCAGGCGGGTCGGCTTTCAGTAAATTTCTTGGCAAAAATGATGAAGTTACTGCCCTAGGCGCCTGTCAACGCAAAAATAACCGCACATACAACACATGCAGGCCATCATTTGGGAAGTAGTTGAGCTTAAATTCACCATAGTGGCGTTAAAATACCATGCCCTCTGTAAAATTACAAATATTATTTTTGGGAAAATCGCCAAAGGCCTAGGCCGTGACCTCTTCGTGGCTGGTTTCGGTGGCAAGGGGCAGCGTGAAGGTAAAAATTGAACCCCCCTCTGGATTATCTTCGATCCAAATCCGTCCGCCATGTGCCTCGACTGCGAGCTTGCAGAAGGTCAGCCCTAAGCCCGTACCGCGTCGTCGCCCGGCCTGTTCCTTGATTTGCACAAAGCGGTCAAAGAGACGTTCTTTATAATCGTCGGGGATACCCGGCCCATTATCAGCAATCCGTATCCGCAAGAATTTTTCTTGATTGCCATTTTGACCGGGGGTATCGTCAATTTGGGCGTTGATATACACATGTCCATCACTGGGTGTGAATTTGATGGCGTTGTCCATTAAATTCAACACCACCCGCTCGATTTTATCCATGTCCACATTCAGCGGCGGGAGAGCTTCTTCTACACGGTTCTCGATGACGACTTCCATCTCTTCAGCCAGCGGCTTCAGGTCGGTAATCACCATTTCGGCGAGTTGATGAAGGCTGCCCGAGGTGCGATCTAATGAAATCGTGCCGCTTTCCATCTTTGAAACATCTAAGAGCGAATTGACCAGATTCAGCAGTTTGCGAACGGCCTGCGATGCGGTGGTGGTCGTTTGTTTCAAAACCTCACGGCTGAGGGCATCGTCATTGGTAGCGATATTGTTAATCAGCTTGAGCGTGGCATTGATCGCCGTCAGCGGACTGCGAAGGTCATGTACGATCATGCTAGTTAGGTCTTCGCGGGCTTGGGATAATTCGCGCTCCTCGGTCATATCTTGGATGACCATGAGCCAGCCGATTGCCCGATCCTCTTGGCCCTCAATGGCTACGTCGGCACGTTCCAAAAAGCGGTGTTGGCCTGCCACATGGCGATCATAAGAGGTATGATGCGGTTCAGGCTTCCATGTACCTGCCATCAATCCGAGCGTTAGACCGCGCAGCATATTGGTTTCGAGACCCAATTTCTCAGCGAACTGGATAGATGGTATAGATAGCAGTTCGCGGATTTGTCGGCCTGTAATTTGTTCGGGGTCAAGATCAAGCATCGTCTTGGCGCGGGGATTTGCCATGCGTAACATGCCGTCACTGTCAATCAACAGCACGGCCTCGGTCATGCTGTCCAAAATTGCCTGCAAGCGGTCACGGGTGGATTGGATATTTTGGAACAACAGGCGGCTATCAATCGCAATACGGGCCTGTGCGCCGACCTGCATCAAAAACAGCATATCTTCCAGTCCAAAACCGTCAGCGGCATTACTTTCGAGCAGAATCGTACCGATGGTCTGGATGTCACGCAGCAAGGGCACACACAACAAAGAGCGGGTTTCTTTACGCGGGGTAGCGAAGGTCGGGTCGGCTTTGACATCCGGCACCAGTGTGGCATCGCCCGTATCAAAAACGTGTTTACTGATACGATTGAGGCTCTCAGATTTCGCTAACAGTTCCCGTGTGTAGCCCAACGCGGCCACCTGTTCAGCCGGACGGTGGTCTTCTTTGAGGGTTAGTACGGCTGCATGAGCACCTGTTCCTTCAGCGGCACGTTTAAGTACCCGCTGGAAGATTTCATCGCGTTCAAGCTGGGTCGAAAACAGATCATGACTTAGCTCTTCCAAAAGCGTTAACTGGTCAACGCGGCGGCTTAGGGCGGCATCTTTGCTGCTGTACAACTGGGCGTTGCTGATGGTAAGGGCAGCTTGATTAGCAAACGTGCGCAGGACTTCAATATCTTCGTCCCCATGCGGGTGGGGTGTATCATAATAGACCACCAACACCCCCAAAATATCTTCGGGGTTACGCATCAACACTTCCACCCATGAACGTTTGCCATCTTGATCTAAAATGGTGCGCATTTCGGTGGCACGGGTGTCGGTACGGGAATCGGTGATAATTAGAGGTTGTTGGCGATGCGAAAGATTGGTTTCGCTGGTGAGGAGCGGATAGGGCGGGTCATGTTTAAGGCCATTTGACCGAACCAACGCAATGGTCTGTTTATCTTCGTCCCACCACATAAAAATGGCCGAAGCGGAAGCCCCCACCACTTGTTGGGCATATGGCCCGATACGATCCAAAACCTGTTGGGCGTCGAGCGTGCTGCTGAGTTGGGCGCTGACCCGCGTCAGAGTACGCAGTTGGCGGATGCGATCCGATGCCTGTTCATACAATTGGGCATTTTCGATGGCGAAGCCAGCCTGCACTGCAATGGTCATCAACAGTCGTTCATCGTTGGCGGTAAATTGGCGCTGCGGGCCGTCTGACCAAACGACAATTGCGCCGCTTACCCGTGTCTGAGCTGGTAGGGGTACCCCCAACCATGAATAGGCCGGAAATTCAATAAAGCCGCCATCCATTTTTTCAGCGGATGACCACGCCTCTTGCTGAATTAGCAGAGGGTTGCGGGTAGTAATGATCCGCTCAATGAGGCCTTTGCCAGCCTCCCGTCCGGGGCGTTGCTCAGACTGCCCTGCGCGTATATTCAGCGGAAAAGTGAGATAACGCGAACTGGGGTCGTAGAGAACCACCGAGAAATTTTTGATGTCAAGCAGGGTGGCAACCTGTAAATAAATCGTCTGCAAGAGTGCCTGCAATTCCAAATTGGAGCGCATGGCGTTGCTAACCGCTGTGATGGTCATGATCTCCTGCAATTGACCTTCGTAGCGATGCTGAATTTGGCTAAGACCCTGTACACCGACGACCAACAGTGCGAATCCAATGACCATCAAGCTAAATGCCAGCAGCGAAACCCCATGATAGGCTACCGCACCCAAAATCGCTTGGGGTAGGGGTACCAACAGTACACCAATCAGTGATTGCCAATTAAGGCGTACCACCTCATCCAGTTGATGCACCGGAATGGCATTTTGCCGGATGTTCAGCACTACAGTCGCCAGATAGACTGCCAGATAAATGCCTACTAACGCCAAAATGGGGAGTGAGTCACCTGCACTAAAAGATTGGAGGGGGAGATCGCCGTCAAGCCGTTGATAGGCCCATCCCGCAACTGCAAGACCGAGGGTCAATTGACTGGCGGTACGCAGGGCTGGTTCCCACGTCTTTTGCAAAAGAACTTTGCGATTGTTTTCCCCTTTGGCATACAGCCGCTGCCCCTCACGAATAAGCATTCCACCTAATGACCCAACGGCGACTGCCCACAGCGCCGCTCCCATATCATCCGGTTCGGCCAGCGTCAGAAACGCCATAATGCCGACGGTATAGGCCGCGTTAATCTCGCCTTCGGTGAATGTTAGGCCAAAGTTGAGGGCGAAGCCGGTAAGGATGGCAAACAGTACCCAAAGCACTACTGTTTCGCCAGTGGCATGTGGCGGCATCAGGAGCAAAACAATCAAGGTTGGGATTGCCAGCAGCCAGCCGGGGCGACTGCTTTGGCGCGGGGTTAACATTGGAATCCTATTTCATCTGGGTCAACAACACCCATGCAGTTTATAACCCGATTCAAAGGTTTGCAAAAATAAATACCTTAATTTTATGTCGTCCTCTCATTTTGAACGCATTGTAGTGAAATTGTCAATAAGTGTTGAATATAGAGAACAAAGTTAAGCGGATTATCCTTATCCTTCTATAGATTTATTGTACCTCAATTCTTAGAAATCTGCCCCTCGCTCCCAAAAGTTTATGGCGCAAGCAATTCGCCTGTCTGCCCGTTATAATTGCCAATATGACAGCACCAATTTTCGAGCATTTTGACCAATCAATCCTTCAACCACACTGGCAACCGCTACTCATTGGCAATGGTCAGTTAAAGCTGCATGACTCTCAATTGATATGTACCGTTGGCTCTGCCACCGAAGATACGTATCACGACGCTCAAATCTATGATTATGCCCACCTGCGCCGCCGTGATTATTTATGGCGACCCCCGCTCAAAATGACAGTACGGGCATGGACTTCACATCCGGTTGAAGAACTGCGCGGGACGGCGGGTTTTGGGTTTTGGAATCAGCCCTTTATGCCGACGGGCAACGATTTACCCCGTTTGCCACGTGCCGTATGGTTTTTCTTTGGGTCGCCACCCAATAATATGGCGCTGGCAAAAGATGTGCCGGGATATGGATGGAAAGCCGCCACCTTTGATGCACAAACGCCTAGTTTTTTTGCGATGCTGCCGTTGGCCCCGCTTGGATTTTTATTGATGCGAAGTCGAGCTATTTATCGGCGGGCATGGCCGATTGCCCAAAAAGCCATTGGTGTCTCCGAAAAACTACTGACAGTAGACATCGCCACTCCGCACATCTATGAACTCACTTGGCAGCGAAACAGTGTGGATTTTTCAGTGGATGGCGAAGTAGTGCATCATGCGCCGTGTGCTCCACGTGGCCCGTTAGGGTTTATTGCGTGGATTGATAATCAGTATGCCATTGTAACGCCGCAGGGCCGTTTGGGTTTTGGTTTTATCCCGTTGCCGTATGAAGAATCCTTGACGTTGGATTCGATTGAGATACAACCCTTAGAGGAAACCTAATGACCTCAACCAATGGCCGTAAGATCATTGCATTTATCCAAGATGCCCCTCTGCGCCAATTAGTTGAGAAAGCGGCAGCCGAATTGGAAGCCGAGGTCGTTTGGTCGCTAGATACTACGCAGGTTGTAAAACAGGTCGCTGAAATACGCCCCTTAGCCATTCTAGTCCATCTAGCGCTGTTGGATGATGTGCAGCACGTAATTCAGGCACTTAGAACAAGCCCTGCCACGCGCCGGATTCCCGTGATTGCATTCGATTATCATTTTGATGACGACATCATCCGTCAGGCTGCCGTAACCATTTATCACGATTGGTATTTTAATGCACAGGATGCGATAGCCGGAAATATGCGCCCCACATTGGCCGGGATGATTCGGTATAGCTTGGGTGAGACGGAAAGAGATTCTCAGAAATTATTTGACCAGTGCACCCAACCGATGCGCCCATTGGTAAAGCGGGGACTTGAGGAGTTTAACGCGGGGGAATATTACGAATGCCATGAAACCCTTGAAACGGCATGGATGGAAGAATCTGGCCCGGTGCGGGATATGTATCGTGGTATTTTGCAGGTGGGGGTGGCCTACTATCAAATTCAACGCGGCAACTATAACGGGGCGATGAAGATGTTTTTACGTTCGTTGCAATGGTTGGAGCCACTGCCCGATCAATGTCAGGGGATTGACATTGCCCAATTTAGAGCCGATGCTTTGCACGCCCGCTTGGCGATGGAGGCACTTGGCCCAGAACATATTAAAGATTTTGACCGAAGTTTACTAAAACCCATTACTTATGAAGTTTAGGAGTCAAAATGAACAGGATGATTTACCCTGACCGATTTGCGGGTAAGGTGGCGCTCATCACGGGCAGCGGACGGGGAATCGGCAAGACGATTGCACTGCGGATGGCAGCAGAGGGGGCGGATATTGTTGTCAATTTTTTCCGCAATCGTGAGCCTGCTGAAGAAGCTGCCTCTGAAATTCGTGCTTTGGGCCGCCGCGCCGAAGTGGTGAAAGCCAATATTGCGGAGCAGGATGAATTGGAATCTCTCTTTCAAGCTACCCAGGAAGCGTATGGGGGATTGGATTTTCTTATCAACAATGCCGCCTCAGGGTTTAATCGTTCGGTGATGGAACAGCGGGTCAAGGGCTGGGATTGGACGATGAACATCAACGCCCGTTCCGTTCTGTTTAGTTCCCAATTAGCCGCCCCGATGATGGAAGCACGTGGCGGTGGGGTGATTGTCAACCTAAGTAGCATTGGGTCGTTTCGGGTGCTGCCAGAATATGTGGCGGTGGGGGCATCCAAAGCGGCCCTAGAAGCCGTTACCCGTTATCTGGCAGTAGAGCTTGCCCCAAGAGGAATTGTAGTCAATGCGGTGTCAGCGGGGATTGTTGAGACCGACGCTCTGCAACATTTCCCCACTATGAAGACCGTTATGCAAGAACGCTTGGACGCAGCGGCAAATTTCACGCCAGCCAAGCGCAATTTGAATGCGGACGATGTTGCTGGCGTCGTGGCGTTTTTGTGTACCTCGGATGCCGCGATGATGTGTGGACAAGTTGTGTTGGTGGATGGGGGATTTACACTTGGGTTTTAGGAACAAGAGCCGAGGGAGTATTCGGCCCTTGTTGCCGATGCCTTATTGAGTGAGCGGAATCTTGACCCAGACGGTTGTGCCTTGACCCACTGCGCTTTCGAGGACAGCGTTGCCGTGATGAATTTCGATGATGCTTTGGGCAATGGGTAGCCCTAAGCCAAAGCCCTGCTGCTCCAAGCGGCGGTGCTCCAAGCGTTCTGACTGCTGCATGATGCCCCAAACGCGGCGCAGGTCTTCTTCGCGGATGCCGCGTCCAAAATCTTGAACTTCAATCACCCCCATCTCCTCTTCCGCAAAGCCTCGAACGAAGACGGTTTTGTTTGGGCCAGAAAACACGATTGCATTGCGGATGATTTCTGAGACGGCCTTTGATAAAACATCCAAGACCCCCTCAACACGGAGTCCCGGTTGAATTTCAAATTTTAGAGTGACATTCTCTTGGCGAGCTAAGTCTTCAATAAAGGGGCGGGTGGCTGAAATTAGATTCCCCATATCCACTGGCCCATGCTCTAGCTCATAGATACGGTGGGTTTGTCCGCTTGAAATATCGGTCATGGTAACGGTTTGGTCGGCTAAACGATTTAGGCGCGAAGTACCCAACTGGATCAGCCGGAAGTATTCTTCGATACCGGGGGTGTCCTGAAGAAGCTGTTTTTGCGCCATCAGTTCTTCCATCAATAAATCGAACCCACCTTTAACATAGGTCAGAGGGGTTCGGAGTTCATGCGAGACCACTTGAACAAGGTCATGGCGAATTTTTTCGATCTTATCTTCCATTGTGCGATGGGCGTGTTCAGTGATCTCACGGCTTCGTTTGAGGCGATTGTTGAGGATCAGGATAAAATCTTCTGGCTTAAAGGGCTTGACCACATATTGGTCGGCTCCCATCAGCCATCCCTGCCGTACCTGCACATCTTGATCCATCGCGGTGAGGAATATAAACGGAATATCGCGTAGGTTGAGTTTTTCCCGCACGGCAGTAAAAAAATCGTAGCCATTCATGCGTGGCATGGCGATGTCGCTGACAATCAGATCCGGCTTGCGCGGGTTTTTGTTTAAAATCTCCAGTGCTTCAAGCCCGTCGCAGGCCAGTGCCACCTCATAACCATGCACTTCTAATAAACTTGCGGCGCTTTCCCTAAAATCGGGATTATCTTCCACAAATAAAACTAAATCAGGTACTGTGGGGGCGTCCATAAAATTATTCCTTTAAATCACGGTTTACATTGTCAGCATAATCTTTTTCATTCTAGCACGCTTTGACAGGACGATTTCTGAAAAATATATAAAATATTGCTGTGGCACTTTTGCGAGAAAGTTTGGGAACTGCCTATCTAGGAGGCTTATTACTTGTCAATCCCTCCAGTGGGTAGGTAGTGGCAACTCAAAACTGTGCTAAACTAAAACTATGCGTTTACCAAACTTAAACCCTATCCTTACCATGTCTCTAGCATAATACATGGCAGGTCTTGTAAACTTCGCCTCAACCGTCCATTATCCAGAGTAAGCAGTCGCATGAATCCCATTTCAATCACCTGTAAACACGAAAGCCTTGAAAGTTGTTTGGCCCTCGCTGCTGCACAAGGAATTGGCCTAGAAATCCAGTCATTTGCCTTTCCTCCTCTTCTCAATGACGATAATTGGGAAGAAATGGTGACCTTTTATGCGAACCGACTGCAAAATTTTCACGGCCCGGTAGCGCTGCATGGGGCATTTATGGACATGGCCCCCGGCAGCCCCGACAAAAATTTTCTCCAGATCACCCGTGACCACACGCTACGTGATTTTGAAATTGCCAAACGCCTCAAGGCCAAAACGGTGGTTTTCCACGCCAACTTTATTGCGACGATCCATAACGATGATTATCGAGAGGGTTGGACAAAGCGGATGGTGCAGTTTTATAAGCCAATTGCTCGTGAAGCCGAAAATATGGGCTTGTGTGTAGTATTGGAAAATATGTGGGAATTTGATCCGTCCATCATTCGGCGGGTCGTGGAAGAAGTTGGGTCGTCTGCGTTAGCTGCTTGTTTAGATGTCGGCCATTCACAACTTTTCTCACATCTGCTCTTGGAAGATTGGCTACAAGACTTGGATGGCTGGATTGCCCATGTTCACATCAATAACAATTATGGCGAGATTGATGAACATCTAGCGCTTGACGACGGGGTATTGGATTATGAAAAGATTCTGCCACGTTTGGCGGAACTGCCACGCAACCCTACTATTGTCCTTGAAATTGAACGCCTAGAGGATATTGAACACAGCTTGTCGTTTTTTAAGCTCCCCCATTCCGAGCAGAATTGAGCATCTCCCGATAGACGGCCACTGTTTGGGCGGCAATTTGAGCCTGTGTGAAGTTTTCTAAGATGCGCTGGCGACCCTGTTTCCCTAGTGTGGTACAAAAATCTCGGTCTTCCATTAACTGACGCAAATGACAGGCGAGTTGCTGAACATCATTTTCGGGAAATATCAACCCCGCATGGCCCACCACATCAGGAATCGCCGCGCTATTGGAACCGATCACCGCCACCTCACTTGCCATCGCTTCAATAATCACCCGTCCATACTGTTCTTTCCAATTGGGCAAGGTTCGTGAAGGGATGACGAGGGCATCTAGTTGTTGAAGATGGGATGGCATCTCGACGGATGGCACAAGCCCAACAAATTCAACCCTATCTGCGATGTTTAAGCGTGTGGCATGTTGTTCTAGTCGGTTCCGTTCTGGCCCACCCCCGATAATTTTGAGTCGCCAATCCAAATCCGTCAGGGTGGCAAGGGCATTTAACAATAAATCCACGCCTTTTTCGGGTACAAGTCGCCCCGCAAAACCAATCATAAAGGGGATATGTTGGAGAGCACGTTGAACAGGGGTGAATAATTCTGGGTCAACGCCGAATTGTGGAATAACCGCCATCTTGCCTTGATAGCCCTTGATGCGCCAGACCTCGGCGGCGCTTTCTGTACCCACCAGCGCGTAATCTACAGAGCGAAGGGCTGTTTGTTCCATCCATGAAAAAGGGGGGGGATAGCGCCGAGCAATGTTCTGCCAAGAAAAAAAGAGCGTTTTGGCTTCTGTCTGGCGGGTTGCCCGCAGCGCCAACCATGTCGCCAGATTATAAGGTTCTTCATCTATATGCACGATGTCGGGCTGGAAATCATAAAGCTGTTTGGTAAATTCAGGATAGTAATGCAAGTGAAAATTTCCATTCAAGCGCATCGGGGTCACGGTCAGCTCATAACCTTCAGTAAAAACCCGCTCCAATTGGGTTTCACCGCGCTCATCTTTCCATGAGGGTGGGACGAGAACCCGTAAGGTTACATCAGGATGGCGTGCGATTTCTTCAAGTTTGCGCTGATAGATGCCAACAATGCAGGCTTTGGAAAGCATGAGGACGCGCATGGGCGCTCCTTACAATAGTTCACGGTTAAGACGCGCCACATACAATACGGCCTGAGTAGGCGCTTGTCAACAGAGGGGTGGAAATTTACGAAATTTGGTTTTTGGTCTCAGCCAATTGGGTAGAGGCTGTTTGTCCCCTACCCAATTCCAGAGGTTAACCGTCGCGCATTTTTAGATAACTGTGATAACGCGATTCGGCAATCTTTGCCTGCTCCACTGCCTCGATAATCGCGCAGCCGGGTTCGCTGGTATGGGTGCATCTCATCCCAAAATGGCACGCACCAATCAGTGGACGCATCTCACGGAAAAGATAGGCAAAATCTTCCTCTATCTCGGTTGACCAGATGCCAAATTCGCGCATTCCGGGAGTATCCACAATCCCTCCGCCGACTTGGAGGGGAAACATCTCTTGATGGGTGGTTGTATGTTTACCTTTCCCCGTGCGCTGATTGACTTCATTGACCCTCAAGCCGAGGCCGGGTTCAATCGCATTGAGCAAACTGGTTTTGCCAACTCCCGATTTGCCCACAAACACCGAGATTTTTCCGCTGAGGGTTTCTCGAAATTCGTCCAACCCCTGCGATTGGGCTGTACTAGTGAGATAGACCGGATAGCCAATCTGTTGATAAATCTCAATCTCGGCAGGGGGAGCATCTAGCAAGTCCATTTTGGTGATACAGATCACGGCTGGGATTTCGGCGATTTCTGCTGTCGCTAAGTAGCGATCCAGCATATTCCATTTAGGTGCAGGATTCGCTGCTGCAAACACTGGAATAATCAGGTCAACGTTAGCGACAATAACCTGTTCAAGCGGTTTCTGGCTTCCACGATCTTTAGGATCGGCGGCCAAGCGCGACAATTTATTGCGGCGGGCTAACACCTCTACGATCATACCGGTTCCGTCGCCTGAATCCGACAAGATAACCGTGTCTCCAATAGCAATGGGGTCAACACTCTGAATGTCGTCAACGGCCATTACACGCTTGCTGGCTGAAGATGGGTCAGAATGCCCAAACAGGTAGACGAGGTTCTTCCGCAGTTTACTAGAAATAGTACAGACCAAGACTTGGTCATCCGTATGAACGGTATAGCTACCAATGGTTTTTTTGAATACTGTCCCTTGTATCATGGGGATTCCTTGAACTTAGGGCAAATGTGTCAATATGAAAAACGAGGCACGCAGTCATAGAACCCAAAAGGGTCGCCGCGTCCGCCGGACACATTCTGATGTGGTGAGGTTTAGTCTGGGAGTAGAGGACTAAAACACTGCGGAATCAGAAGGCACGCCGGGAATGATTACAAGTGGGACATTGACAATTCTCATAACACGCCTCCTTGCTAAATATCTTTGTGGAATTTGCTCTACCGTATCACAAACAATTGGAATATGTCAATCAAGAACAGTACCTATGGGGATTTGGGATTTGCGTGATTGGTATATAATCCCCTTAACACGTGTTATTGACCCGCCCTGACTTTGAAGGATGTGTAGAGTTGGGTATCTATACGTCGGCAGCAAGTGAAATATTGGATCGCTTATGGGATAACTATGAAGGCTTTGCCGCCTATTTCCATGTGCGAGATGTCAGTCTGCGTGATCTAGGGCATCTTCTTGAAGAAGTGTTTGTGCCAGCCTATCTGCATGTAAAAAGTAACCTAGACCGGGGCACCTTACATTCGCTTAACCATGAAATTACCGAAAATGTGTTGGGTGGGTTGCTGAACAAGCCCGGTTTCCGGGATCTGTGGAATGAATGGGATGATCATACCCGTCAAACATTTTTGCAGGAGCCAGTTGAAGAATTGTTAGGCCGGATTTTATTTGAAGAATATGCCGAGCAATTTGCGCGGGTTTTTATTGCCGCTTATGAGAGTCATCGAGCTTGAAAAAATTTCTCAAATAAATATTGTGCAAATTGTTCCAAGCGCTTGTATTTCAGGTAGAACAAAGCTACAATAAAAATGTTATTCTGGGGAAGAATTGAATAAATATTTAGGAATTTTGAAACAATTGTTGCATTGGAAAATAACAAAGTGTTTTCGCCAAAAATGCTTGGGAAAACTTGCTATAAATCCGCAAAAAATTAAATTAATTAAAGTGTCGGGTATTCTCTCTAGCTCTACAAATTGTTATCACTTCCCTTATCAGAAATGTACTGATTTAGGAATTTAGCCTTTTAAAAAATTTCTTTAAGGCGGAAAGATTAAACGGGGTCGTTCGCGGCCCAAGGATAGAAAATGACGGCATACTTAATTGTTGATGTGGATGACTTACTGGCCCGACTGCACGAGAAAAACCTCGCGCTTGATTTACATGAAGTCGCTACAGCGTTGCGAAATGGGGCCACCCTTGCGTCTGGTTTGATGAGTGCTGATGAATTAGTAGCCGTGGCTGCTGCTGATTGGAATCGTCATAGTTTGATGCCGGGGCGTATTACTCCTAATATTCAACAGATTTTCGTTACCACAGGCTTTGACATCTTTAATGTACCAGAACGTGCATTTTTGGTAGATGCGCTGGTCGTCCACTATTTTGCCGACTCGGATGTAGTGGATGAACTTGTTCTTGTTACCACGCGGGCTGATTTTGCGGGACTGCGTTCAAGAGTCAATTTACGTCCCCACACCCGTGTGCGAGTTTGGAGCGACCAAGCACCGGAAGTCAACAACATCATTTTCCAACCGCTTGAAACTATCTTGGGCATCCCCACCAAAACCGTCTCAATGTACATTGACTTCGAGAATATCACGATTGGCCTAAATGAGCAGGGCTACATCATTGACATGGATCGGTTGATTGACTCAATGGTGCGGCAGGCACGGGCACATGGGCGTGTAGCCCGTATGGCGGCTTATGCCCCTTGGGGTCAACGCGGCAGTTTACCCCCATTGGTGGATACTCAGGGGCGGGAAGTGTCTGATGATGTCCCAAGTCGTTTGGCATTATCAAATATTGACCCGGTGTTTAATTTGCCGGGTAAAAATAGCGCCGATATGCGGATTGCCAAAGATGTCTTGGCCGACAGCTCGTTATCCGGCAGTTCGGATATTTTCATAGTCGCCAGCGGAGACCGTGATTTTAACGATGTGTTTGGGGCACTCCGCGCACGCGGCAAGCAGGTCATTGTGTGGGGGGTGCATGGCAGCACCAGTCGCCTCTTGGAAAATAACCCCGCTATCCTGTTGGAATATCTGGATGACTTTACTCACTTTCAGCGCCATACTGAACTGGGCCAGATTTATGAAGATGCGACCCGCGACGCAGGTGGCGAAGCGTTGGCGTTCCGTCCCTCTCAATGGTCAAGCGTGGTGCTGCAATGCGACTTGCTGCAAGCCGAACGCCCCCGCTCTCCTCTGACCCTCGACGATTTGACCGATCAATTGGTAGAAGTGCATACCGTTACTAGTTCAGCGCGTGGCGAAGAATTGCTTAAACAGGCCGAAGGGCTTGGCTTGCTGCGAATCAATCACGATAACATCGTGACCATCAATGACCAACATCAAATTGTCAGCATTACGCGGCTGATCCGTGACCGAATTGTGCATCGGGTTGCGAATACACTCAGCGTGCGGAATTGGGAGTACGTCAATTATGGATTTTTGCTGAAGGGCATCAGTATGGATTTGGATTTAAACGGCCCCGGCATGAACCTTGATGATAATTGGCGCTCAGAATGGATTGACGCGCTGGTACGTGAAGGTATTTTGGTGCGCGAACTGGTAGCCCATCGCCATAATCCCGAAGATTTAGTGCCCGTTATCCAACTGCCCGAAAAATCGGCGGCGGTGCAGCAGTATCGGCCTACCACCGAAGACCCTGAGGTCGAGGTGCCGGCGACGGATTTGGAAATCCAAGAGATGATGTATCGCGTCGTGGTCAGTGTCGAGCAGTTCACCAGCTTCCGGAAGTTTGAATGGTGTCCGCTGGGCAGCCTACATAAGCGCTTACGGGCTTTTGATTCTGGCACAGCCTTTCAGCGTGCGGTTGAAGTGATGATGGAAGATGGGGCGGTGCTCATCAACGAATATGAAAACCCGCAGAGCAACTATCACACCAAAGGCATTTCGCTGGTGATGGATTCGCCATCTGTACAGCGCGTTCTGCTAGAACGGGATGCGTTTGTGCGGATGCTGCTCGACCTCTATCAACAGCACATCCCGATTACCGCCGGGGCGATTCAGGCTTCGACGGGTTTGGACTCCGACGTGCTTCAGATGTGGATTTCGATTATGGAAATTGAAAACATCCTCAATTTGGTGCCGGGGCACACCGATTTATACAGCCTATTCCGCACCCACCACACCGTCAATTTGATTGCCGAGAAATACGGCATCGAATAAATCAAAAAGGGCAGTCTAACTAAGGCTGCCCTTCTGAATATTCCCTTGTTGAAAAATCAATACGCTTTCGCAAAATAGGCCATACGTTGGGCGGGCTGACCCGTGACAATATCCGGCCCTGTTTGACCGGAGTAGGGTTGTTCGAGAGGGAAACAGCGGCTGACGGCCTGATTGTCGGCTTTGATTTTTTCCTCGGTTTCCTTATCCCCCCCGAACCATGTTAAGGCCCAACGCCCCGCCGCAATGACCTCGCGGAATTGGTCATAATTACTGACGACCTCGACCAGATTGGCGTCGCGGAATTCGGTGGCCTGTCGCAGCATGTTGTGGTGGATGTCGGTCAAGAGGTCGCTGATACGCGCCGCCAGACCGTCTTGGCTGACAAACTGCTTGCCTTCTTTGCCGGGGACATCCCGCCGCGCCATCGCCACAGAGCCTTTTTCGACATCTTTCGGCCCGATTTCGATACGTACCGGAACGCCACGCATCTCCCAATCGTTATATTTGAAACCGGGGGAAAGATTTTCACGGCGATCTACTGTCACACGCAGACCAGCCGCCGCCAATGATTGCTGCACGCGATCCACCACTGGCGAGACCAACGCTTTTTCATCGTCGTTTTTGAAAATCGGCACAATCACCGCCTGAATTGGAGCGAGGCGGGGGGGCATCCGCAGGCCCTTGTCGTCGCCGTGTGTCATGATAATCGCGCCAATCATGCGGGTACTCATGCCCCATGAGGTCGTCCAGCAATGCTGCCATTCGTTGTTGACATCGGTATATTGGATGTTGAAGGCTTTGGCGAAATTCTGACCGAGGTTGTGGCTCGTGCCCGATTGCAGGGCCTTGCCATCGCCCATCATGCCCTCGATGGAATAACTGTGCAGTGCCCCAGCGAATTTCTCTTGATTGGATTTTTGCCCACGAATAACCGGGATGGCGGCTTCATTGACAGCGAAATCGGTGTAGACATCCAACATCTGGATGGTTTCGGCTTCGGCGTCCTCATAGGTGGCGTGGGCAGTATGACCCTCCTGCCACAAAAACTCAGTGGTGCGGAGGAAGGGGCGGGTGCGTTTTTCCCAGCGAACGACATTGGCCCATTGATTGAGCAGCATAGGCAAGTCACGATAGGATTGAATCCAGCGCGACATAGCCTCGCCGATAATTGTTTCGCTGGTGGGGCGCACTACATAGGGTTCGGCTAATTGTTCGCCACCAGCATGTGTCACGACTGCCAATTCGGGTGAAAATCCTTCGACATGCTCCGCCTCTTTGGTCAAAAAACTAAGGGGGATAAACAGCGGGAAATAGGCATTTTGATGGCCTGTTGCCTTAAACCGTTTATCAAGGCCAGCGCGAATCCCTTCCCACAATTCATACCCATAGGGCTTGATAATCATGCAGCCGCGTACCGGGGTTTTATCGGGGGCATCCACCAAGTCGGCGCGGACTACAATTTCGTTATACCACGCGGAAAAATCTTCACTGCGTGGCGTGACTGCTAGATTTGCCAATGCAAACACTCCTTAAAAATCACAACAAAAATAGAATGGTACTTGCACCATTTCAGGTTGTTTTCGCAGATATACGGCGGATATAGAACGGCTCAACATTTTACCATAGACTTTAAAAATCTCTCAGGATAGCTCTCAAGATGACCTCTGAGAGTTTTTGATAGTCTTTTAGAATAGGATATGAATCATTCAATTTACGTGAGGAGTTGTCGCGTTGGAAAATCAACGCTCATCCCGCCTACCGGGGTTCTATCAAAAATCACTGCCTGAACGCATTGGCATCATCGCGAAATGGGTTGGGCTAAGCCAAGCCGAACAAGCCATTCTGGAAAATGCGACGGGTCTATCCCCGCAGCAAGTTAACCAGATGGTCGAAAATGCGCTGGGGGTATATGGGTTGCCGTTGGGGGTCGCCACCAATTTTCAAATCAACGGCAAAGATTATCTCATCCCGATGGTGATTGAAGAACCGAGCGTCGTGGCGGCCTGCTCATTCGCGGCGAGGATGGCTCGCAGTGGAGGTGGTTTTACGACTTCGAGCGACGAACCGGTCATGATTGGGCAAATCCAAGTATTGGATGTCGAAAATTTGCAGGTGGCGGCGGATCAAATCCTTGCCGAACGGGAAAGCCTTTTAGCTTTGGTGAATGACCCCGACCTAACCATAATCAAGTTAGGGGGTGGGGGACGGGATATTGAGGTGCGTCAGTTTCGACAAACAACAATCGGCCCGATGCTGGTGGTGGATTTGCTGTATGACACCCGCGATGCGATGGGCGCCAATGCGATCAATACCGCCTGCGAAAAATTGGCTCCGGCGATTGAAAGAATCACAGGTGGCCGCGTCAATTTACGGATTTTGAGCAATTTGTCAGATCGGCGCAAGGCTACCGCTAGTTGCCTCATGACCACCGAAGCGCTGACCACCAAAAATATGCCGGGAGCGTTGGTTGCCAAATCCATTGTTGAGGCGGCGGTATTTGCCGAAGTTGACCCCTATCGTGCCACGACCCACAACAAGGGGGTCATGAATGGCGTTGATGCGGTGGTGATTGCAACTGGCAACGATTGGCGGGCTGTTGAAGCGGGCGCACATGCCTATGCGGCACGTGATGGACGTTATACCTCCATGACGCGCTGGTGGCAGGATGAAAACGGCAATCTGCGTGGGATGCTCACCTTGCCAATGGCGGTGGGGACGGTTGGCGGCGCGACCAAAGTCCACCCGACGGCCCAAATCGCTATGAAGATTTTAGGGGTGTCCAGTGCCCGCGAACTCGCCGAAGTCATTGTTTCGGTGGGGCTTGCCCAAAATTTTGCCGCGATTCGTGCGCTTGCCACCGAGGGCATCCAAGCAGGGCATATGGCGCTCCATGCCCGACAATTAGCATTGGCAGCGGGGGCGCAGGGTGAAATGGTCAATCGTATCGTAGAGACGATGATTGCCGAGGGCAACATTCGCTTAGATCGGGCGAAGTCGCTTGTCAAAGCCGTCCTCGATAAACCGAATCTGGCTTAAATGGATAGATGGAGAAAGACATGAATAATCAATCGAATCCCCTCCGCGCGGCGGACTATTTGATGAAACCCGATGCCCCAGTAGGTATCGTAGGGTATGGGGCATACATCCCACGTTATCGCCTGCCTGCCAGTGAGGTGGCGCGTGTGTGGACAAACGGATTGGGTGGCACGCCGATTAATGAAAAAGCCGTCGCAGGGCTGGATGAGGATGTGATTACCATGTCCATCGAAGCGGCCCGTAATGCACTAGCGCGGGGTGGGATAGACCCCCGGCAAATTCGCGCCGTATGGGTCGGTTCAGAATCCCACCCCTATGCCGTCAAGCCAAGTAGTACAATTGTGGCGGAGGCCATCGGTGCAGCACCAAATATCCAAGCGGCTGACTGGGAATTTGCCTGTAAAGCGGGTTCGGAAGCGATGCAGGCCGCGATTGGGTTGGTCGGTAGCAACATGGCGGGTTATGCGCTCAGTATTGGCATGGATACCGCACAGGGACGTCCCGGTGATGCCCTTGAATATACAGCGGCGGCGGGTGGTGCGGCCTATCTGATTGGGCCAGCCGATAACAGCCTTGCGATTTTTCAGGGATCGTACAGCTTCGTGACCGATACCCCGGATTTCTGGCGGCGGTCACACGAAACCTATCCTTCACATGGAGATCGCTTCACGGGCGAACCAGCTTATTTCAAACACACCGTCACGGCGGGTGAGACTTTAATGGGGTTGATGGGGACGACGGCGAAAGATTACACATGGGCTGTTTTCCATCAACCCAATGTCAAATTCCCCAGCCGTGCTGCTCAAATTCTCGGCTTCAGCGATGACCAGATCAAACCCGGTCTGCTGTCAGGTGAAGTTGGCAATGTATATGCGGGGAGTAGCCTGTTGGGGTTGACCGCCACACTGGATGCCGCCGAACCGGGTGATCGGATTTTGATGGTGTCGTATGGCAGCGGCGCAGGCTCGGATGCGTTTGATATTTTGGTGACGGACAAGATCACCGAACGCAAGCATCTTGCCCCGGCCACCCGCACCTATATCGCTCGCCGCACACAAATTGATTACGCCCTATACACCCGCTATCGTGGCAAACTCCGGGTGGAATAGTTTTTCTTCTGTCATCTTTTTCTCTCATAACCCTCTCCTCAAGGCAAAGTGGGGAGAGGGCATTTTTTGACTTAAAGTGGCTCAACAATGACTCCAAACGACCCCCGCCAAACCACTCTCGATTATTTCAACCAGCGTAGCGATTTTTGGCATGATATTTACGAGCGCCCCCAAACCTTTACGGGTTATAGCGTGCTTAAACAACATCATACCGTCATGCAGGTGGTTCAGCAGACCCAAACCCCCGGCAACGCGATATTGGATGTAGGCTGTGGGGCAGGAATCACCGTTCTCGAATTGGCAGAAAGGGGTTATCAGGCCAGCGGGATTGATTTTGCGCCAAACATGATTGAACGCGCTAAACAAGACGCCGAGGCAAAGGGGGTGGTCTGCGATTTTCAAGTTGCCTCTGCCGAGAATTTGCCCTATCCCACTCAACATTTTGATATGGTCATCGCGCTGGGATTAGTAGGGAATCTACACGATGATACAGCCTGCTTGGGCGAGATACGCCGCGTTCTTAAACCGAGTGGGATGGTGTTATTGACCATGCCAAACGTACTGGCCCTTGATCGTTGGATCAGCGTGCCGCGTTCTCTGCCGATTATTTTTGGGCATCGTTTTCGTTCGCAGTTCCGGCGTATCGGCAATCTGGAGAGGCGCTTGCGGGGCATTGCGCCGAAAGATGCTGCCGACCTTCGTTTTGGGAAATCCACCATCCCCTATTTTTACAGACGCCATCTGACTCAGGCTGGTTTTCAAGAAGTGGGCTATTCGTCCATCACCTTTGGGCCGTTTTTGCCATTGGGCTTACGGGTATGGAATGACCCCAAATTGATTACTATGAGTGAGGCGATTTGTAAAAGGGGTGTGCTACAAAAGTGGCTCAATTGGGGTGGCAATATTGTCATTTTTCAGGCGCGGCTTGCCCCCTGATTGCATCCCCTACCTGCTTCTCGTATAATGTGCCATAACTAAGAGGCAGTTGCCGTAACTAATGATGATAAAGGAGGCAAGCGCCCCCAGCAGTCTGTTTGCATTTTGAACAGATTATCGGCGCGAAACGTATGAGCTTTAGTGATGTTGCCGCCAAATTGAAAAAATCAGGGGCGCTGGAAAAAGAAAAGGCCACCCTCGAACAAAAACCTCTAGATTTGGAAGAACTCTATACCCTGCGTGCGCGAATGATGGGGGTGTTGATTCGGGATGCGCGGTTGGCAATGGGTTATACCATTGAGGAAATCGCCAATCATTTGAATTTACCCGATGAAACAATACTGGCTTGGGAATTTGGGCAGGCCGTCCCCAGTTTGCCCCAACTAGAATTGGTCGCCTTTCTGCTGCAAGTCCCGGTCAGCCATTTTTGGGGCAGCGATACCTTTATGCAGCAATATGGCAGTCGCCAAATTGACAGTCACGAATATAGCATTCTGCGGGATCGCATGATTGGCGCTTTGATTCGTGCGGGTCGTCAAGCCAAAAATATTTCTACTGCTGATCTAGCCACCAAACTTGGCATTAATGCCGAATTTTTAGAAGCCTATGAATATGGCACGTTGCCGGTTCCCATGACCCTGTTGGTTTCGATTGCCAGCGCATTGGAGGTCAATGTCAATTATTTCTTGGAAAGCAGCAGTCGCGTTGGGGAATTTCTGGAAATCCGCGAAGCCCTTAAGACGATTGAGGAAATGCCGGAAGATATTCGGGCGTTTCTCAGTTCGCATACGAATCAGCCCTATATCCGTCTGGCGATGATTTTTGCCAAACTGCCAGCAGATTCCTTACGAGCATTGGCAGAGAGTATGCTCGATATTACACTCTAGTTTTGTTATATCACTTTTGTAGGGGCAGATTGGTTGCCCTTATTTTTTGCAACCGAAGGGAATCACATCATGAGTACAGGCAGCGAACTGCAAAGTAAAGGCACTCGTCTATTTGAAAAAGGCAAACATCAAGAGGCTGTGGGTGTTTTCACCGAGGCTATTGAAGCCTATCGTACTGAGGGCAACGGACAAATGGCCGCCGAAATGCAGGTCAATGTTGGCATGTGCAAGCGCGAATTGGAGCAGTACGAGGACGCGCTCAAAGAAATGCAGACCAGTCTGGACTATTTTGAGGAACATGGCCCGCAAATTCGCAAAGCCCAAACGATGGGTAACATGGCGTTGGCCTATGCCAAACTGGGCGATACCGAACAAGCCCAAACGATGTATAGGGAAGCGGGCGCGATTTTCCGTGAACTCGGTGAAGATGAACAATATGGTGAAACCATCCTTGCGTTGGCAGATATGTATTTCCGCGCTGGCGATTTGATGCTGGCCGTTTCGACATTTGAAGTCGGCCTCGAATATGTCAAGAACCTCAATCATCGCCAAAAGATGATTAAGCAGTTGGGGATGTTGAAAGCGCGTTTGACGGGTGAGAAAAAGGCCCAAGAGAGCGTTTCATCGGAAGCGACCACCGACAGCCGCCGTCGCCGAGGAATTAATGCACGCCGCATCGGTCAAGGTAAGATTGAAGAAAAATCTGACGAGTAATGTGGCTTTAAATTTCTGACTCAGGTGTGGATGCCAGATTGATCCCTAGTTCACACCTGAGTTGTTCCCTCCCCACCTCGGTCAATTGAATGGTTCGCCCCTCTGGAACGCGCACGATCCATTTCCGCTCAAACAGCTTGTTGGCGATCATCGCACCGAGTACCCCGGCTAGGTGATACCGTCGTTCGCTCCAATCCAGACAGGGGCGGGCTAGGGCGCGGCGGCTTTTATGCAATGTTTCAATCTCAATCCCCCATGTCGGCAGCCACTGAAGCCCGTGCGGGGTCACTTCAAAATCGTCGCCCTTGCTCTCCAAAATTCCCTGATGCAGCAGCGCCTCGGTGATGGCTACACCTAAGCTACCTGCCAGATGGTCATAACAGGTGCGGGCGAAGCGCATGGCTTGTAATTCAGCCGATTCGTGGCGTAATTTTCGCTGTGGTAGCGGGGCAATAATGGCTAATGCTTCAAGGGCGTGACCCACCTCCGCATTTTTGAGCCGATAATAACGATGCCGGCCTGTTGTTGTCATACTCAATAATCCCCCCTCGACCAACTTATGGAGATGGCTACTGGCGGTTTGCGGCGTAATCTGAGCGCGATAGGCGAGTTCGCTGGCCGGAAGTGCCTGTCCTCCCATGAGCGCTGAGAGGATAGCGGCGCGGGCAGGCTCTCCAATTAATGCGGCGATTGTTGAAAGGTCAGGTTCAATGCTCATCGAAATGTTTTCCTCTCAGCTTTTCTCACGATATTCCTGATTGTACTACAAACACATTTCGATGAAAAACGAAACATGCTTGTTGATAAGTATGATATTCTGTTGGATAAGTTTGTGGATGAACCAAGAGGAAGGGCAAATGTTCCAAACAATTGAACCAAAGATTCTCTATTTTGGCACCCCGGTGGTGTTGATAAGTTCGTTGAACGAGGATGACACGGCCAATCTAGCGCCGATGTCGTCAGCATGGGCTTTGGGTTGGACGGTGATGCTTGGCTTAGGGACGGGCGGGAAAACTTACGAAAATTTGGTCGAACGCGGCGAATGTGTATTGAATTTTCCTTCGGATGGGCTGTGGTCGGCGGTTGAAAGCCTTGCCAGTTTGACGGGCAAGACTCCCATTCCACCTCATAAACAAGCCCGATTTCGGTATGAGCCAGATAAATTCGGGGCAGCGCATTTAACCCCTTTGCCGTCGCTTTGTGTCAGGCCTCCGCGTGTCATGGAGTGCCTGTTGCAAATGGAAGTGGTGGTGCGAAATATTTTTGCCATAGGAGAGGCCGAGAGTGAAATTGCGGCAGTAGAAGTGCAGGTGTTAAAAGTTCATGCCCATGACGAAATCATCTACAGTCCAGACCATATTGATCCGGCAAAATGGCACCCCCTGATCTATAATTTTCGCCATTATTTTGGGTTTGGGATGGAATTGGGCAAGTCGTTTCGCTCGGAGACTTAATTACCCGACCAGTTCACTATATTTATTCCGCATGGCTACGCTTTCTACCAAGCCAATCCCAAACAGCAGCGTCACCAATGATGAACCACCGGAACTGACAAGGGGTAGAGTCAACCCGGTCACGGGCAAAATGGAAAGGTTCATGCCAACGGATACAATCGTTTGGAAGGCGATGATGCCTGCCACACCATAACAAATCAACGCGCCAAGCGGGTCGCGGGCCATGGCCGCTACTCGTGCGATCCTCATCACCAAAAAGCCGATCAAAAACAATACGCCGGATGCCCCAACAAAACCAGATTCTTCCGCAATGACGCTAAAAATGAAATCGGTATGGCGCACGCGCAAAAAACGACCCTGCGTTTGTGTACCATTCGCATAGCCTTTGCCCAGCAACCCCCCTGACCCGATGCTAATTAAGGCTTGGTCACGGTTAAATTGGGCATCTTTGTTACCTTCGGGGTTCACAAAGGTTAAGATACGCTCTTTTTGATAATCCTGCATGTTGATCCAGACGGCAGGGAGCATCATCAGACCAACCAGTCCAATAATCACAAGATGCATAATGCGCAACCCTGCTCCCCAAATCATCGCAAACCAGATCACGGTGAAAGCAATCACATTGCCGAGATTGGGCTGCACGAAAATAAAGGTCATCGGGACAGCGACATAAATGAGGGATACGATCACCGTTTTGAACTGATCTAATTTTTGATATTGTTTGGTGAGGTGCTGACCGAGGGCAATGATAATGAGCATTTTGCCAATTTCAGAAGGTTGCACCGGGATACCCACGTCGAGCCAACGCTGTGCCCCGGCTGCTCCTAATTGACCGACAGCGGCGACCAACCCCAATGCAAACAGCAATAATCCATAGATATAGGGCTGTAGCGCCCCCAACAGGCGATAATCAAGACTGGCAAGGATAAAAACAACTGCTAACCCGATGAAAGTATAGGTAATTTGGCTACTGACCCGTCCAATTAAGTCGGTGTCCACCGCACCGAGGGTCGCACTGCGGATAAACAAAATACCGATCAATACCAGTAGCATGGTTGCACCCAATAACCAATAATCGAAATTGCGCCACAATGAGGTTGTTTGGGATTGTGTGCGGGGTAGGGTGCGCGAGGCTGACCGATAAGTGGATGTCATTAAATCTTCCTCTAAAACCGACGGCGTTGGGTAGGGTAGCGCGTGCAACAGAGTGTGTCAAGCATCATCTTGCACGGTCTCCCACCTATTCGCTGTCCTCCTCTTCCTCCTCTAGTTTGGAACTGGAATTTGACGTTTGCAGCGAAAAGGCAATCCGTCCGGGTTCTTCGTTTGGCTGCTCCACCGATTTGGCAAGGGGGATGTCGGCCACCAAGTAGTTTTCCCGCTCCCGCAGTTCTAGTTTCATTTCTACGGCGCTTTCATCAATACGGCAGTATTTTTTGATGACCTCAATGATTTCGGCCTGCATTTCGCGCAGTTTTTCGGGGGAGAGTTGGCTGCGGTCTGTGACTAAGACAAAACGCAGGCGCTCCATTGCGGTTTTGGCGCTGCGTTGGTCTTTCCGGCTGAAAAAACGGTCTACAATGTTACTCATCGTCATCTCCTTCTACCCGCCTCCAAACAGCTTGCGGAAGCGTTCGAGAACCCCCCCGTTGCTATCCAGATTCATGAAAGGAACTTTTTCGCCCATCAAGCGACGTGCAATGTCTTCAAAGGCTTGTTTGGGGCGGCCTGTTGCGGCGACGCCTTCATTGCTGCTTTTGATAATAATCTCATCATCTGGGACTACACCGATGAGTTTGATTGAAAGTAAGCTCACCACATCTTCTACCGAGAGCATATCCCCTCGACGTACCATACCCAACTTGATACGGTTGACGATGAGGCGCACAGGTACGGGTCTTTCTTCAGCTTCCAATAATCCGATGATGCGGTCAGCATCCCGTACCGCCGACACTTCCGGATTGGTGACGACCAATACTTCATCTGCTGGAGCGACCGCATTTTTGAAACCCCATTCAATTCCGGCGGGGCTGTCAATCAATACAAAGTCATGGACATGTCTCAGTTCATTGGCGAGGGTAATCATATCTTGGGGAGAAATAGCGGTTTTGTCGCGCACCTGTGAGGCGGGAATGAGTGCCAATGCTGGATAATCTTTGTGTTTGACCATCGCTTGTTTAAGTTTGCAGCGACCCTCAACTACATCTACCAAATCATAGACAATGCGATTTTCAAGGCCCATCATCAAGTCGAGATTACGTAGTCCTATATCCGCGTCAATAGCAACAACCTTTTGTTCCAGCGAGGCTAATGACATCGCTAGATTGGCAGTGGTAGTGGTTTTGCCTACGCCACCCTTGCCCGATGTAATTGTGATAACCCGTCCACTCATCGTGACATACTCCAAGCGATAATCGCTAATCTGTCCAAGGTTCGGCTCGAATCATGCCGTCTTCAATATACGCCCGTTCAGGATGTTTGCGTCGTTTTTTGCTAGGCGGTGAGACACTAATTAGGGCACCAATACGTAGCTGCGTCGGCTGCAAATCTAAAGCACACACTACACACGTTTCATCGCCATAGGCCCCGGCATGAACAACCCCGCGCAGTCGGCCCCATACCACGACATCCCCACCTGCTACAATTTCAGAGCCAGCATTGACATCCCCCAAGATGACGACATGACCGTTATGCTGCACAGACTGACCACTGCGCAGCGTGCGGCGGATCAAGAGTCCTTCAGTTCCATGCACGTCTGACTTTAGCATCGGGGCTTCGGGGGCAGACTCCGCCATTTTGAGGGCATCGGTTACATGCGAGGCGGTAGCCGGTGGATCAACCAGTTCAATCGCAAGGCCCAATTTGCGGGCCGCCCCTTGCGTGGTGGCGCTGGTACTGAGCACGGAAATCAAATTGACATCCCGTTTTTGTAGGATGTTGAGTAGATTAGCCAGTTCGTGTCGCCGGATTGCCCGCTTATCCACCTCCAACGCCAAACTTGCCCCTTTAAAAAAAGCGGCCTGTTGGTCAATCCGTATGGCAAGGTCAGCAATCACTTTCGCCCATTCATCATCGGGTGGAATCGTGACGAGTAAGCCTTGTCGAATCCCTTTGAACTGAATAGCACCCGACATAAAACGTAATCTACTCCAAAAATGTACTTTGCATTATCGGTTATTGTACGGAAGGTGGGACATTCGCGCTACTTATTTGACCAGACTCGTGTTTTATGCCATGTGAAGCTGCTCAATGAATCTGGGCCACCTTGTATCCACACTCCCCAAAGCACCACCTGATCTGCTGGTATATACGGCAAATCCCACATCCACTCTCGATTCAAGCGCAGGGTTAGCACGTTTTGGGTCGGGGAAAAATCGAGGCGGATAGTGTTGGTCGCCCCACCCCGATGAATGAATCGGAAAGGTTTCCAATAGGTCAGGATTTGTTGGTTCGGTTCGGTCAGGGAAGGGCAGCTATCGAGACGGGGAATTATGGCTTGTGGACATTGACGGGCGGTGACATATCCCGTGTCATTAATGCCAATCATTGTCCATGTGCCATTGTTGTTTGCCAGTGCGATACCCCATGCTGTAAATGGGTCGGCAGTTTGGTTGATTTGTGCTGAAACTTCAAGGGTAAAGGACGCATTTTTTAGCAGATACGGGGCCTCATAAAATAAGGTGTCGGAGGGAAGAATGATCTGCTCCCCACTCCCACCTGCCCATAAAAATTTCTCATCAGTCCATTGGAGTGATCCTTGATATGCTGGATTGGCATCCCCCTGCGACAATCGCCATGCCAGCAGACCAAATCCGACTAAAGTTGCTATTGTCATTATCACTAGCAGCCAGAAAAAACATGGGGAGGGTTTCATAGGCCGTCAGCATTATGAACGGCAAACGACGTAATGGGAGTAGGTTTGCACCCAATGCGCGTGTTATAATGCGCCAATATCATTCATCTTTCCAACTGATGAGGGTTTCCCCTTGCGGACACGCACTTATACTCTTTTAGTCCTCACTATTTTGGCCCTGTCGGGTGTGCCCTTATCTGCCAGCCATGCCCAGACGACCACCTTTGATATTTGCGTCCGCGATTTTAATGATGCCAATCAAAATGGGCAATGGGAGGAAGGCGAGCAACCATTTCCCGGTATCGGGATATTGGTTCGTCAAGACGGTACGGTCATTGGGGCACTCACGACTACCGCCGATGAAGATTGTATCCGTAGTCTGCCCCCCGGTGTCTATCAGTTATCGGTTGAAGGTGGCGGGACACCCTATCAGATAACGACTGCTGAATCAATGGATGTCACCCTAGCTGATCAGTCTATTACGGTTGATATTGGCGCAATTGTTCCCCCGAACGCAACCTCTGTGCAGAGCGGGCCGGGGAACGATGTCTGTATTGTCGTCTATCAGGATGGCGGACAGGTTGGGGTGCGTGAGGAAGGCGAAAACCTTGTGTCGGGGGTAGATGTCAATTTATTGGCTTCAGATGTAGTGATCCAGACATTAGTCACCACCGCGGAAGAGCCAAAGTGTTTTAGTGGCTTGCCCGCTGGCGAATTTCGGATTGTGGTGCCACCGTCCCCTAATCATTTGCTGACGACCCGCAATGATGCCGGGGTGAGTTTTTTGGATACGGGCAACCGTATCACCGCGAATTTTGGAGCACAGATGATAGACCCACTTGCCGATGGCCTGACCCGTTCAAGCGTTGAAGAAACTGAAGGCGAATTAACCCTCGATCAAGATACCCGCTTGCTGTTTTCGATTGCAGGGGCAGCCGTGGCAATGCTGTTTATGGTGGGGACTGGGGCGATTGTTATGAGCATGATGCGTCGTAAATAAATCTCCTAACGACGACGCATAAGGGTATCGCGCAGGGCTGCTTGTAGTCGCCCAATATCTGCTCCGTAGTCGGTCAGATATTGGCGCAGGCGAGGTTCCAGCGTCATTGCCAATAAAATATGCTCGGTTCCTGTGTAGTGCGACCCCAAAGCCTCAGCCCGATCTACCGCCCGATCAATCAAATGGTCGAGCATGGCTTCGGCCTCCATTGACTGCGCAGGGAGGCGTGGAACGTCCTGTGCCAACTGCGATATATCGAAACTACATTGGGGGAGCAGCCGATACGCCACGCTGCGTCGTTCACGGGTCAGGGCTAACAGTAAATGTGCTGGGCTGACCGAATACTGCTCATTTGATTTGGCTAATTGCTCGGCAGCATTAAGAACACGACGACCCAATTCGCTGAGTTTTGCCATACGCCGGGCCGACTCAATTGTGATTTCCGAAAGGCCCTCTTGCAAGAAGCGTTTGGCCTTGCCACGAAGTTGGTCAGGGGAGAGATCAAGCCCGCGCCATAACGTGCCCACTTCGCCACCGCCACTGCGTAACAAACCCAATAAGATATGCTCGGTGCCGATATAATGATGGTCAAGCCATTTGGATTCGGCGACGGCATAAATGAGTGCTTCGCGCCATGCTCCGGAGAAAGGGAGTCGTTCCGATACCGTTTCATAGGAGGGGTGCAATTGGTGGATGGTCTCTTCAACCCACGAACGCTCAATGTCCAATTCAGCTAGGATTTGATAGCCAAGACTGCCCTCTGTGCGTAGAATCCCACCAAAAAGATGATCGGTATCTACTTCGGCATGTTTAAATTCGCGGGCCAACCAATGACTGTACGCCAGCGAACGGCGGGCATGTTGACTATAACGGCTGTACTGGGGATTTGAGGCCATTGACTTCTATTCGTCCAATTTGCGATGGTTTCTATTATACAAAATCGCGGGGGAATGACTAATCTGGGAAGAAGAGAAGTTGTTGAGCGCATGAAATGTGCAAAGGCTGTCCGGTTATAGGCAGCCTTTTTTAGGGTTGAGCTTAACTGGAGTGTAGACAGGATATGTAGTTGATTTAACCCTTAATTGCACCTGCTGTAATGCCTTTAATGATTTCGCGCTGGGCAATGAAATAGAAAGCCAAAATTGGCAGCGTCGCCATTGTAAGCACACTGAACATGCGGTCAAAGTGGGTAATCCCTAAAGCGGATACCATTGATAATGTCCCTAGTGGCAGGGTGTATGCGTCGTTATTCGCCCCGATGAACGTCAAGGCAAACAAATATTCGTTCCACGCGCTGACCGCACTCAAAATCACGACGGTAGCGATAGCAGGGCGAGCTAGAGGCAGCATAATTGACCAGAAAATACGGGCCGAGGAGCACCCATCCACCCTTGCGGCATCTTCAAGTTCAGTGGGTATTTTGCTGAAAAAATCACGCAGGATAAAGATCGAAACCGGCAGGTTGAAACTGATAAATGGGACAATTAAGGCGGTTAGGGTGTTTAGCCAATGTAAATCGCGCAGCATGGTATAGAGTGGAATCAATGTGACATGGACAGGAATCATCGTCCCGGCAAGGAACATATAAAACAGGAGCGTGCTGCCTTTGAATCGGATTCGGGCAAAAACAAAGGCCGCCATTGCTGCAATGAGGGTTAGCAGCGGAACACTCACCAACACCACAATCAGGTTGTTTTGATAGTAGTTCAGGAAGGTCTCGTTGTGAATGAGTTCGTCGTAATTATCGAACGATATGTTCGTCGGCAAGGCCCAGACGTTTTTGACCAGTTCGCGCGTAGGCTTAAAGGATGAATAGACCATCCACACCAGTGGATACCCAAAGATGACCGCAAAAAACAAGGCGATGGGATACATCCACAGGCTCATAAGGGTGTTTCTAAACAGCCGCCGGAAAAAGCGTTTCCAGTGCAAATGTCTCAATAGCTTAAAAGGATTACTCAGCGATACTGGAAACCTTTTGACCGGACTATTTGCACCCTGTAGTTTGGTGAACGACATACGTAACTCCAGACTAGACGTCTTTTTTCTGACGAGTAAAAAAGATGAATGTGATCGCCAACACAAATGCAATCAAAAACAGCGTAAAGGCGATAGTGCTGCCATAGCCCCAATTGTTGGAACTGAACGCCTCTTTAAACATATAGGTCGCCACCAGTTCACTGGCATGTGAAGGGCCACCTTGACTCAAGACCCACACCAAGTCAAATGATTTGAGTGCCCCTACAATCATGAGTACCGAGGCGACGCGGATGGTCGGAATTAACTGGGGAATCGTGATATAGCGGTGACGCTGAAAGGCATTCGCGCCATCAATGCTGGCCGCTTCATAATATTCATCCGGTATGCCTTGAATAGCAGCGATAAAAATCACGATATAAAACCCGAGATAACGCCATGTTGCCACCACTAAAATGCACAGCAACACTTGGCTTTCGTCCCCAAGCCACCCTTGTTTATCAAGGCCTAATTCCACAAGGGCCGCATTCGCCATGCCAAAAAATGGCTGATAAATCCAACGCCAAATCACGCCAACGATGACCTCGGATAAGACCATCGGGGCAAAGTACAATGTGCGAAAAAAGGATGAGCCTTTAAGCCCACGTGTCAGCAGTAAGGCTAATCCAACACCGAGTGGAATCTGGGTGCCGAGCGACCAAATCACCACAATGCCATTGTTTTTGAGCGCCTTCCAAAAAACCTTGTCGTGCAGCAGATCTTCATAGTTATTGAGGCCGATAAAATCCGAGAGTGGCCCGACGCCGTTCCAATCATAGAGGCTATAGCGGACAGATTTGATAATAGGCCAGAGCACAAAAATGCTGAAAATGAGCAAGGCTGGTGCCAAAAACGCGATAGCCGTTTTTTGTGGCTCACTGAGTCGGAGATGAAAGCGTGGGGTCGGTTTGCGGTTTTTTATAACTTGGCTGATGGTCGCCATGAGTTGTTTATCCTTCCAAAAAAGGTGGGGCGTATGGGAGATACGCCCCTGTATCGGAGCACCTACAGTCTTTATTCAGCCCCTAAGATTTCAACCGCTGCTGCTTCTGTTTCAGCAGCCGCATCTTCCGGACTCGTGCTAAGGCCAAACAACTGCTGAGTCGTATCCAAGTGAACTTGGGCAAGTTCAGGTGGCAGGAATTGGTCGTAGGCCAGTTGGACAAAGGATGCTTGACCCAGCAAGGAAGCCATCTTTTGTACAATCGGGACTTCGATGTTTTGGTCAAAGCCCTTCAGCCCCGGAATGAAGCCATTTTCGGCCACCGATAGACCAAATTCTTCGCTGCCAAGCAGTTCAATCAGCGCGACATTGGCTTCAGCGGGGGCATCCGCAGAGATAGCGAACGCCTGTCCTGTGCCACCGACCAATGCGTTGGGATCACCCATTTCACTGTCGAGCAGGGGGAAGGGTACGACGTCTACACTGTTTTCGGCGATTTCGGCATCAATATTGAGCAGACCGGCATAGTTCCAGTCGCCTTGCAGTTCCATCGCGGCGAGACCCGTGCCAAACAGCAGTTGCTCATCGGGATAGTCCACTCCATTGAAACCTTCACCGAAGCAGCCCGCTTCAACGGCTTCTTGAATCTTTGTGCCCGCTTCAACAAAGGCTGGGTCGGTGAATGATGCCCCATCAACGCGATTGAAGGCATTCATAAAGGGTTCTGGGCCGCCAGAGCGCAGGACGAGATTCATAAACCAGAACGAACCAGTCCAACGGTTCACATTGCCCAACGCAATTGGGATGATGCCGTTTTCGCTGAAGGTTTCGCAGGAGGAAATCAGTTCGTCCCATGTGGCAGGAGCGGACAGGTCGAATTGTTCAAACAGGTCTTTGTTGTAGTAGAGGAACACACCTGCCAAGTTCGCAGGAACGGCATAGTGTTTGCCATCAAAAGTTGAAGGCGCAAAGCCGCCGGGGATGAAGTTGGCACCGAGGTCGGTATCCAACTCAGGAATATCGCGTACCACGCCACCCTCAACATAACTTTGCAGCAGTCCACCACCCCACGTCATAAAGATGTCGGGTTGTTCACCAGCGGCAATCGCCACCTGAATTTGGGTTTTGAACGCATCATTTTGGATGGCTTGGGCTTCGATTTGAACGTCCGTGTGGGTGGCATTAAAACGTTCAATCGCCGGGGGCAGCACCGAATAGAACGAATCAGATTCGACTGCGATGTGCCACATGGTAATGACTGTGGGTGATTGACGGGCTTCTACATGCCCTGCCGATAGGGTGAGTATCATGCTCAGGGCAAGCGTACAAAAGAGAATCATCTTACGAGTTTTTTGCATTTTCCTAGTCTCCTGACTCTTCGCTGGAAAAAATAAACGGTTGCTGGAAGTTGGCTTCAACGGCATCATGCGGATGGCTCACCTCCTCGCCTCATCCAAAATGGGATGGGGTATAATTTGTTCACTACCCTCAAGGATAGTGGGTGGAGGCTGCAATTTGACTGCCATCGTTCTGCCATTGTTCTGTCAGGGTGGTGGCTGAGATTTGAGTTTAGGAAATTTTATGAAATCCGAAGATTCGGCTGTTCCTGAATCGTTTGAACAGGAAGTACGGGAATGCTTGGCACATCTGTATGATTTTACGGCGATGCAAAGCGACCCTTTGGTACACAAACTGGCCCCCCATCTCAGCGGCTTGGAACGCATTCAGACCGCACGAAAGATTCTCATTGAGACCATTGAACGTTTAAACGAAGCGGAACGGGCCAATTTACAATCCCGCCAATCCCGCCTGTACAATATTTTGCTGCTGCGCTATATCGAAGAACACTCCACGCCAACGGTCTTACAACAATTAGCTCTCAGTGAGCGCCAATTTTATCGAGAATTGCAGCGGGCCATCTGGATTTTAAGCCAGTTGCTGTGGGAGCGTATTGCGCAGACACAGGGAGGGCTAGAGCCGACTCATTCCGATTCCATTTCGGTTCAGTCGGAAATTGAACGCGCCTATCAATTAGCCAGTGCTGTCGAAACGAATTTGGCGACGTTTATTGCGACGGTGATCCATTCCATTGGCCCATTGGCAGAACAGCATGGGGTGATCGTTCAGAGCGATGTGGCTGACCCGGCCATCATCGTGAATATTCCACCAACGTCCCTAAAACAAGCAGTTTTATATATCATCAACGAAACCCTCAAAGTAATGCGGACAGGTGGGGAGATTACGATACGGGCATCACGGGTTAAGAATGATACCCAAATCAGCCTAATCATACTCGGCACGGACCAAGACCTTTCCCAAGTCCAAGCCGCGCTTGAGCAGGATAAAACAGTCGAATATTTGGTGGGGGCGGTGGGGGCGAACCTGCTATTTGAAAGCGATCAACTGAATGACCTCACGATCCATTTGAGGCTGCCCCATTATCAGAAAAACATTCTAGTGATTGATGACAACCCCGACTTTATCGCCCTTGTAGAGCGGTATCTAGCCAACTCCAGCTACACGGTGCTAGGTATCCAAAACGGGTTGGAGGGCATCGAGCTTTCCCAGAAATTACAACCGCTAGCGATTATTTTGGATGTGATGATGCCAGAGTACGATGGCTGGGATGTTTTGCAGCATCTCAAAAATCACCCCGATACCCAACATATCCCTATTTTAGTGTGTTCGGTGTTGGATATTCCCGAATTGGCCCTGTCGCTTGGGGCGGACAATTATCTAAAAAAGCCGCCGGGGCGAGTAGATTTGCTTACGATTTTGGCACAGTTGGAAGCATAAGATTGCTTGCCAGCGCCTCGATACAACCAACAAGTTCAATCGGCTGGAATCCAATTTCGCGCTGGATCGTGATTTTACCCTCCACCGACTGAGTGATGGCTTCGGTTGCCCCACGTGCAGATACCACAATGACTGGAATATCTTTTAAGAATGGGTCAGCCTTCATATGCTCAATCACCGTAAAGCCGTCTACATCAGGCATCAGAATATCTAATACCACGACATCGGGTGGGTCTTGGCGCATTAATTCGAGGCCAGCCAGCCCACCAGAAGCGGTATTGACGGTATAGCTTTGTTTGGCCGTCTGTAAAAAGCGGGTGAGCATCCGTAATACATCCCAATCGTCATCCACAATTAAAACTTTTTCGAGGTCGCTGCCAATATGTTCAAGGGCATCCAAGAGGGCTTGGCGTGAGACGGGTTTGACCAGATAATCAGATAGCCCAATGGCTTGAACAGCGCGGCGTCCACTCGGCATCGGGCATTTGATTAAGGCTGTTTCGGGGCTAATATGTTGAATCGCGGCTTCAAGGTCGTCGGTTGGCATATGTGACCCCGCAATGACCGCAACTGGGCGTAGCTCCGCCACCGATTGAACGATTTTGTTGGCATCAGTGCAGCCCTTGACTTGGTGGTCTTGGGAATACCCCTTAAACAATTGAAGAATGGCCGGATCATCATCCCATACCAAGATATTGTGGATCGCCGTGCTGGGTTGTGTGGTATGGCCGGGGTCGTGTAGCGGATAATATACGGTGTCGGTCAGTGGTAGTGTAAAAGAACAGGTTGCACCTTGACCCGGTATGCCTTCACTTTCAATCCACATCCGTCCACCATGTTGAATGATAAACTGTTTACTCAGCGCCAATCCGAGACCCGTCCCGCCATTTTTCCGCGAAAAATTGCCATCCACTTGATAAAACTCTTCAAATACCCGACTCAATTCGTGAGCCGGAATTCCTTGCCCTGTATCGGAAACGCTGACCGTCAATACATGCTCATCCACATTGGCCCTTAGCATGATTATGCCTTCGCTGGTAAACCGAACGGCGTTTGCCAATAAATTTAGGATGACTTGGCGAATCCGAGTACGATCCATGCGAATGGTTGGTAAATCGGGGGGTAGTTCGACACAGAAACGCAGGTTTTTGCTTTCGATAAGACTGCCCGCGATTAGGGCCGCTTCTTCGATGACCTGTTTTGGCTGAGTTTCTTCTTTGATGATAGCTAATTTTGCTGCTTCGATTTGCGAAATATCCAAAATGTCATTAATGAGATTTTGCAGATGGGTGGCATTACGATAGATGGCCTGAATGTCGGGGCGGTAGACTGACGGAAGCTGTGTGCCATAGGCTTCGGGGGCCGTTGCAATCATTTCGCTAAAGCCGACGATCAGATTAATGGGGGTACGAAGCTCATGGCTGACGTTGGCAGCAAATTGGGCTTTAAGTTTGCGGGCTTCCTCTGCAAAATCACGGGCATAACGCAGTTGGGCATTGGCATTGCGGAGATTTTCTTGGGATGACAACAATGCGTGGGTCATTTTGGCTAATTCGGCGCGTTGTTCACGGGCTTTTTTCATTTGGTCAATCGCGTAGAGTTGATAGCGGTTGGAAATATCCAATGCGTGGATTAAGCCGCGCTGACTTAGGAAACTTGCTGCCAGACTGATCCAAATAAATATAAATGGCCCAAAGGTTTTTTCGTCTAGGGCATAAAATCGGGCGATAAAAATGGTAGACAGGATAGCAACCGTTAACTGCATAGGCACGGCTGTCAAATTGCTCGAAAGAATAATCACCACCGAGAGGCCAAATAAGATTAAGGGGTCATAGATCAGCAGCGAACCCAACACAGTAAAAATCCAGATGATGGTAATTAGAAGGTAGGGTGTCCAATGTGGGATACTGCCATTGAGCCACCAGATTACCCCACAGAACATCATGAGCAGAATATTGAGCCACAACAAATCGCGGGGAGCTTCGGTGAGAAACGTGATGAGGATGATAGTGGTCAGCCATGTTGCAATATACAACAACAGCAGAATGTTTTTAAACGATGCTTGCCGAATATCATCTATATCATAGAGGCTGTTGAGCAGGGCGTTTTGATTGGCAAGCGGCCCTGAAATATCAAAGTCTTTGGGGGAAGCAGTCATCCACAAACTCCCTAAATCTTTTGGATGCTTTATGCCGCGCTGCAAAATAGCTGGCACCTAATACAAGACTACCCAATAGCATTAACGTTGGCGACCAACCATGCTCAATATCCACATCCCATTGAACAAAAGTGTCTTGGTCCGTGATGCCGTAAAGACGATGTATCTCGCTTCCGTCGGGGCGGATTTGCCAATAAACGCTGGTGTGATTGTTAGCGGGTCGGCTTTGCACAATCAGCCACTCGTCACCATCCCAGCGATGCACTCTGATGGGTGTATCAAAGGTATGCAGCGTTTGAATGAGGCCATCGCTCAGACGCACCCGCCGCAAGGCCGTTTGGCCGGTTTGAAGATCAGCGCTCGTAAACAATAACCACTGATGATCGGGGGTATAACCCCATGTTCGTTCCAATGCGGGGTCAGATACAAGCTCGATGATGCTGCCTCCATCCAGCGCCACACGCACCAAACGAGTGCCGCTATCCCGCCGTGCAATTACACCCTGTTGGTCGGGGGTAAAGTCTACAAAGGCGCTATCATCGAGTATCCAGCGCGGGGTAGCCCCATCGGTAGACGCCAGCGCAAAAAGGCCTGTATCGGTATTGTGGGTGGTGGAGGCGACCAAAAGTGCGCCGTCTTGTACCCAACCCGAAACGTCACTTCGTTTAGAGGGTTCGGCCACGCTGAGGGCCGTTAATTGGGGGACATCGGTTTGTAAGCGATAGAGAACTTGGTCACGCACGACCAACATCCATGTTTGGGTGGGCCATCCCCGCAATACAAAGTGGCCCTCAAAATTTTCGGTAAGTTCTGCGATATCTGTCCCATCTAGGTGTACTCGATAAACGCCGATATGGTCGGATCCGCTCTGCCTTCCACTAAAGGCCACCGACTCACCATCGGGTGAAAAAAACAACCCCGGCCCGTTTTGTACCCCAATATAGCCATCAAATCCATCAGTGAGGCTGTGCGGCTCAGTGCCATCAGGACGGATGGCCCATAGATTGGGACGAAATCCTGCCCGATTCCACAAAAATAGCAACCATTGACGGTTGGCTGACCATACAATAGTACCCAGTGGAATTCGTTGATTCCCTAGCTGCTGCATATGGGTACCATTAGGTCGAATACGGTACAACATACCGGTGGGTCTGCCAGCAAGGTCAGATCGAATTTGTGGGTCTTGCACTTGGAAATAGAGCCACTCGCCAGATTTGTCGGAGGATGCCCCGACATAATAGAGCAGGTTGTGGTCGTGGGTGAGTCGTTGTGAGATGCTGCTGCGGGTATCAATCAAATACAGCCGACCTTCGCCCTCACGCTGAGACAAGATGAGGGCTGGTTCGGGCGAACTAGAGATGGCCCGGCTGAGGATAACTCCGCTACTTGACACAAACAACAACAATGCAAAAATAGCGCACAGTGTCCGCCCTAAAAAAGCCATCTTTTGACCTCCTAACACTCAATCCCTAAAATTTTTCTATATACATACTCTCCCTACTCTATATAATGCACCCATTTTACTGCCGTGCGCCTGCCAAACTTATGCCATTTAAGGTTATGGAGATTGAAACTCAAGTTGGAGATCGTCCCGCATGGGCATGAGAGGAATCCAGCAGTTGTTTAACATCCGGGTGGATGCACAACTGCTGGACCTGTTGCTAACGAAAATATTGCTCAGTACAATACTGAAACGCTGATACTTGGGCTATGCAATCGTCACATCTTCGCACAAATAGACATCTTGGATAGCGTTCAGTAGCGCTGCACCTTCAGCCATCGGGCGTTGGAAGGCTTTACGTCCACTGATTAAGCCCATCCCGCCAGCACGTTTATTAATGACGGCTGTCTTGACGGCTTCTGCAAGATCGTTCTTGCCACTGGCACCGCCGGAATTGATTAATCCGACACGCCCCATGTAGCCGTTCGCCACCTGATAGCGCGTTAAGTCAATGGGGTGGTCTGAGGATAATTGAGTATACATGCGCTCATCCGTCTTGCCATAGGATGAACTTCCCATGTTTAGGGCTTTGTAACCACCATTCGTCTCTGGTAACTTTTGCTTCACAATATCCGCCTGAATGGTCACGCCGAGATGATTTCCTTGCCCTGTGAGGTCAGCCGCAGTCTCATAGCTGGTGCCATTGACTTTGAAACCCGGATTACGCAGATAGCACCAAAGCACCGTCGCCATACCCAATTCGTGGGCGTAGGCAAATGCTTGGGCCACCTCAACCAATTGGCGTCCACTTTCAGGCGACCCAAAGTAAATCGTTGCGCCGACAGCGACAGCCCCCATATTCCATGCTTCCTTTATTGTCCCAAACATGATCTGGTCATGCTGATTTGGATAGGAGAGCAGTTCATTATGATTGACCTTCACCAGAAACGGGATCTTATGGGCATACTTTCTGGCAACTGCGCCTAACACACCGAAGGTCGAGGCAACTGCATTGCACCCTCCTTCAATAGCCAGCTCAACGATTTTTGCCGGGTCGAAGTAATCCGGGTTCTTGGCGAAGGATGCCCCGGCGGAATGCTCAATCCCTTGGTCAACGGGCAAGATAGAAAGGTATCCCGTTCCCGCAAGACGCCCATGACTATGCAGTTGCTCTAGGCTACGTAGGACTTGCGGTGTGCGATCCGACATTCCCCAAATTTCCGAGACGCTATCTGGCCCCGGAAGGTAAAGTCGGTCTTTGCTAATGGTCTGACAACGATGCTGAAGCAAACTGTCAGCTTCAGCGCCAAGTAGTTCGGCGATACGATCATAGTTAAACGCGGTATCGGGAACCCGTGTAAGCAGCATCACAGCCTCCACTCAATAACTTTTTATTCGTGTGAAGGATATTATAACCGCTGCCGATCCATTTTTTGGCGTCGTATCGAGAACCGATGATGAAAGTAACGCGACTATAGTGCCGTTCATCCCGATTCTCACCGTAAATCTTCCCGGTGCTACCAACGATGGTAGAATCAATGTAAAGATTAGAATTATGTAAGGAAATGAGTGTCCATTATGCGACTAGCCGTTTTGACAGGCGGAGGCGATGTCCCCGGTCTCAATTCTTCTATCAAAGCGATTGTGAGTCGGGCAATTGATAACGGTTATGAGGTTTTTGGCGTGCGTCGTGGCTGGATGGGTCTGGTTGAATATAACCTCGACAACCCTGAGAAGAACGACACTTGGGTAACACCGCTCAACCGTGAGGCAGTACGCCGTGTAGACCGTAGCGGCGGAACGTTTTTGCACACCTCGCGTACAAACCCCTCGAACATGAAAAATAAAGACCTCCCTGAATTTCTGCGTGATTCCAGCGACAGCGTGCGGGATGTGACTCCGCATGTACTCAAAGTCATTAGCAAACTGGGGATTGATTGCTTGATCCCAATTGGCGGTGATGACACCTTGAGTTATGGAGAGCGGCTTTCACGTGAAGGCATTCGGATAGTTGGCATCCCTAAGACGATGGATAATGATGTCTATGGAACAGACTATTGCATTGGCTTCTCGACAGCAGTCACACGCAGTGTAGAGTTTATTCATGCGTTGCGTACCTCGGCTGGCTCCCATGAAAGAATTGCAGTGGTCGAGCTATTCGGGCGAAATTCTGGCGAGACCTCACTTATCGCGGCTTATCTCGCAGGGGTAGATCGGGCATTAATCTCGGAAGTTCCGTTCGATTTCGAAAAGCTCGCAGCCTTCATTGTTGACGATAAGAACAACAACCCAAGTAACTACGCGATGCTGACTGTTTCTGAAGGCGCCCACCCGATTGAAGGGCAAGTCATGGAAAGTGGACAGGAAGATGCTTACGGACATCGTAAACTGGGTGGCATCGGGCAGCATGTCGGAGATACCTTGAAGCAGCTAACCGGACAAAACATTATTTACCAGCAGCTTGGTTACTTAATGCGTAGCGGTGCCCCAGATTCGCTTGACCTGATGGTTGCTGCCAACTTCGCCCATGTAGCGATGAGCCTTGTTGAGCGTGGTGAGTCTGGAAGATTGGTCTGTCTCCAACGCGGTGTTTACAGCGACGTCCCGATTGCAACCCTCTCTCAAGGCAAGAAGCGTGCCAACGTCGCAGAATTGTACGATACGGATATATATCGCCCACGTATCCGCCACGTGCTTGGTATGCCCATGTTCTTGACTTAGTAAATCCGTTCGTAATGGGTAGGCACGGATTGCACTCGTGGATACTTGCCTACTCTATCAAAATGATTGAATTGGGTCTGACCGTCAATAGTGTCGAAATGGCATTCCCTGTAAGGTGTATGAGCCACACAGCGACGTTTGCACCCAATTTACCCAATGTGATCATTAGTAAATCTAAATTGTTAGATATGAAACTGGCTCATCTGCTTGGCTTCCTCCGATGGTGTTGATTCTCGCAGGTGATGGATACTAAAGGAACAGAATCCTATATGTGCGCAAAACGAATCGCCATCTTGACAAGTGGGGGAGATGCCCCCGGCATGAATGCGGCGATCCGGGCCATTGTACGCATTGCACTCAACCGAGGTATTGAGGTCTACGCGATCTACGAAGGCTATCAAGGGTTGATTGACGGTGGTGACCGATTTCGGAAACTAACATGGGACTCTGTTGGCGGCATCCTTCATCGCGGTGGCACCGTCATTGGGACGGCACGGTGTGATGAATTCCGCACGCGAGAAGGCCGTCGCAAAGCAGCCCACAATTTAGTAGAACGTGGCGTAGACAATCTTGTGGTGATCGGTGGTGACGGCAGTTTAACAGGTGCTAATGTTCTGCGTCAGGAATGGCAAAGCCTACTGACTGAATTAGCTGAAATGAATCAAATAACCCCTGAAATTGCCGAGCAGTATGCACATCTGTTTATTGTGGGACTTGTTGGCTCCATTGACAACGACATGCACGGTACTGACATGACCATTGGCGCAGATACTGCCCTGCATCGCATCACGGAAGCGATAGATGCTATCAGCAGCACAGCCGCAAGCCACCAACGCACTTTTGTTGTGGAGGTAATGGGCCGCAACTGTGGCTATCTTGCGTTGATGGGATGCCTCGCTACTGGTGCTGATTGGGTTCTTATCCCGGAAAATCCCCCTGAAGTTGACAATTGGGAAAAGAAGATGTGTGACGATCTGAGGGCAGGTCGTCAAGCAGGTAGACGGGATAGCATCGTGATTATCGCCGAAGGTGCGCGTGATCGAAACGGCAAGCCGATCACCAGTGCGCATGTGATGGAAGTATTGAAAAAGGAATTCGATGAAGAGGTGCGTGTCACCGTCTTGGGGCATGTTCAGCGTGGTGGGACGCCAAGCGCTTTCGACCGCAATTTGGGCACGCTGATGGGTGCTGCTGCGGTTGATGCTGTTATGAGTGGTAGCCCGAATGACGAACCCCAATTGATTAGCTTGCGTGGAAATCGTATTGTGCGTGAGCCACTGATGAAGTGTGTGGAGCAAAGCAAAGCCGTTGGGCAAGCGATTGCCGACAAAAATTATGAGCGTGCTTTGGAGTTACGCGGGAACAGCTTTCGAGAGACGTTGCGTACATTAAAAACCCTATTACGCTCTTTACCCCATGAGCCAATTGCAGGGCAAAAACGACTGCGACTGGCGGTACTAAACTCTGGTGCGCCAGCCCCCGGCATGAATGCGGCGATCCGCGCAGCTATACGGATCGGGTTGGATAAGGGCCACATCATGCTGGGCGTCAACAATGGCTTTCAGGGCCTCATTGATGGCGAGATCGAGCCAATGGATTGGATGAGTGTGAACGGTTGGGCGTCGGTAGGGGGTTCTGAACTGGGCGCGAACCGCGAGGTGCCCAGCGAGAGCACTTTTTATCCTGTGGCCCGCACTCTTGAAAGGCACGAAATTGAAGGTTTATTAGTAATTGGTGGTTGGACTGCCTATCAAGGGGCTTATCGTCTCTACAAGCAGCGTGAAAACTTCTCCGCGTTCAACATCCCGATTATTTGCCTACCCGCCTCGATTAACAACAATTTGCCGGGTTCTGAACTCAGTATTGGCGCGGATACTGCTTTGAACAATATTATGTGGGCGGTGGATCGCGTCAAACAGTCGGCGATTGCACAACGTCGTTGTTTTGTTGTGGAAGTGATGGGGCGGTATTGTGGCTATCTTGCTCTCATGAGTGGACTTGCCACAGGTGCCGAGCGTGTTTACCTGCACGAGGAAGGAATCACGCTTCGGGATTTACAAAATGATCTCGATCATCTGATGACAGGCTTCGAACTGGGAAAACGGCTCGGACTGATGATCCGCAACGAAAAGGCCAACCCGATTTATACTGCTGACTTTATGGCAGCGCTGTTTGAAGAAGAAGGGGGGGCACTCTTTGATGTCCGCCAAACCATTCTTGGGCACGTCCAACAAGGGGGCGACCCCTCCCCATTTGATCGCATCCAAGCAACCCGTTTGGCGGCTCGTTGTGTAGATTTCCTGATCGAGAACGCTAATTCCGCAACTCCAGCCGGTGCCTTCATTGGGTTGGAATCTGGCGGTATTCGCATTCACAACATTGAAGAAATGCCTCAACTAATGGATGAGACCTACCAACGACCCAAGAAACAGTGGTGGTTGGATTTGCTGCCCATCTCCCGGATGTTGGCCCAGCCAGCCCCTGAGTCCGAAATGACTTCAGTTTGAGCCTGCCTTCTCGATAATTGGTGATGGCAATGAACTAAAAAAGTTTGGAGGTTAAATAATCATGTTGAGTTTGGAAACCACCTATCTCAATATGCGGTTGCGTTCTCCACTGGTTGTTTCAGCCTCTCCACTGTCCCTAAACATTGAGAATATTAAACGTATGGAAGCGGCAGGGGCAGGCGCGGTTGTCCTATTCTCACTCTTTGAAGAACAAGTACGGAACGAACAGCGCCGCCATGAATATTTGGAAGCGCATCCAAAAGCAACGGAAGCCAATGCAGCCACGCTTTATCCCGAACAACAGTTTTATCATCTTACCGTTGAGGAGTACCTTGCTCACATCCGAAAAGCGAAAGAGTCTGTGGGTATTCCTATCATCGCAAGCCTAAATGCTCAATCTTTGGGGGGGTGGAGTGAGTGCGCACAACAAATCGAAGCGGCTGGGGCCGACGCGCTCGAACTGAATATCTACGATTGGCCCACCGATATGGACAGAACTGCTGACCAGATTGAAGGCAATTACCTTCAAATTCTCAAAGTGGCTAAAGAATCGGTCAAGATTCCTCTCGCAGTAAAACTTACCCCATTTTTCACCAATGTAGGCAATATGGCAAGACGGCTAGATCAGTCTGGGGCAAATGCCCTTGTGCTGTTCAATCGGTTCTATCAATCCGATTTTGAGCCTCAGACGCTGAGACCGCGTTTAGAAGCGTCGTTTGGCAGCGCCCAAGATTTGCGGCTTGCGCTTCACTGGATCGCCATGCTCTATGGCAGCGTTCGGGCAGATCTTGCCGCAACTGGGGGAATCTATAACGCTGAAGATGTCATTAAGTTATTGATGGTCGGTGCAAAAGTGACACTATTAGCCTCTGCATTACTCAAAAATGGGATTGATTACCTCTTCCAGTTGAACAAGGACTTGCGTCAGTGGCTCGATGAGAATGATTACACTTCCGTCGGGGAGTTGCAAGGACTTGTCAGTCAATCGTACCACAGTAATCCGGCAGTATCAGAACGTGCGCAATACGTTCAGATTCTTACCTCATATAGAACGCCGTGGGAAGCAGATGTATAAGACTACCAGTCGTCATCGTAGCTGTATTGCTCCGGTGGGTCGCCATGTGTTTCAATTACTTCAGCGACTTGAACGACACGATTAGAATCAACCGCCTCAAGCACCACGTCAAATTCCCAGTTATCGCCAAAGTCGAATAAGAACGTCATTGTCTGCCCGATCCGCAGAGGAACTTCACCCACTCTGACCTCAGAGGTGAATGGCGTTTCCTCCATGTAATCGTGATAAACGTTTTCTGTCACGCCCAATCGGTTGCGATAGCTAAATGTGTATAAGTGATCGTGATCGAAATCAACCGAATTTAAAATGGCAGATGCCAGCACATCCAGTGGTCGTTTGCCCTGAATTGCAATATGACGCCAGACTGAACCGAGAGAAACTTTGAAAATATGCGTTCCATCTCGAAATGGTGCTTTTGGCACAGTCAAGGTATGCTTCAATTCTGGGAAATACGGTTGTAGTTTCTGCTCCAAGATGCCAAAAATTTTCTCATCGGCATAGATACTGAAGAAGTCGTTAAATAGCTCGGAGTAGAGTACAGCCAGCAATGCGCTACCAATCGGGGTCAGGTCAATTCGTTCAATCGGCCATCCTTTTCCCAATTCGGATGAGCCAGTTCGCACAGCGATCAGACCGAACAGATCAAGCAGACCTAGATTGTGGACTCCCGGAAAGTATCTCAGGCTTTCTTCAGCATCTCGATTTCCGGCAATTTGTAAGCTGTTATCAGGAAATCGGCCAATAAAACTGAGGATATGCTCCAGATTGTCAGGTAATCCCCAAAGGCGACTGCATTCACCCAAAATACTCACATCTCCGCGCAACAGCCACGTCTCTAGCAAACTGTTATACCGTTCAGTCGGGTTCAGTGTTAGCCACTGTTTATAAACCTCTTCATCAACTACCAGCACCGGATATTTACCTGAATCATCTACATAGGTTAAACCAGAGGCACGCTATGCTTACCCCATTTTTGTACTCACCAATCATAAGGGCGGCGTGGGGAAATCTACGTCCGCAACAAATATCGCGTTTGGCATCTCACAGATGCTGACCCAATTCGGAGTCGCCAATCATCGCGTGTTGTTGATTGACACCGACAGTCAAGGTCACGCCACGCTCGTCACCACCAGTCGCAATGATTTCGGACGGGATGACAGCTTGTATGCGGTGTTGAATGCAGATCGCCGCGACGCCGCTACCGTATTGAAGGAATGTATTGTGGCAAGTGAGTGGGACGCCAATCTACACATCTTACCCGCCTCCCTTCTTTTGGAAGCTGCCGAACGTGAACTCATCGCCGTGCCGGGAGCACCCTATCGTTTATCGGAAACACTGAGTCAAATCGCCAGCCACTATGCCGCGATTGTGATTGGCACCCGTCCGTCATTTTCATTGCTCACCGAAATGGGCCTTATCGCCGCGACAGATGCGTTCATTCCAATTGAGCCACGTTACTTGGAAACCATCGGGCTGGAGTCGGTGGTCAACAAGATTGAAACCATTCGACAGGGCTGGCGTTGCCCCGATCTCAAAGTTGGCGGAATCATCGTTACCAAACTCGACAAACGTATGAAAGGGCATGTCGAGATGGTCGAAAGCCTCAAAGCGCATCCGGTGCTAGGTCGGCTGCTGTGTGGGGTGATTCCCGCCAATGAAGCAGTCGCCTATGCCCATCAT